>CADCHW010000041.1:6651-33523 GCA_902801245.1 uncultured Ruminococcus sp. | reverse complement strand
TGTTTCGGACGAAAGGAACAAACGAAGTCCGTCCATTTCGGAAATTGCACGGCTTTGGGCAATAAGCATTGCAACCTCCGCATCAAGATTTTTCATTATAGATGCTCTTGTACGATTAATCATAATAATATTACCTCCGTAAAACTTTTATCGATAATATAATTTTATCACAGAACAGATAAAACATCAACAAAAACAATTAAACAAAAAGCGGCACGCACGTTCGGTTAAAATGCACAACGGATTTGTGTAATTACCGGATTTTAAATTTAAATCTAATATTGAATCATATCAAAAAATGTGATATAATATATAGGAATTGCGGCGGACGTTTTCGGACTACGCCTAAGAGAGTCGGATGCGTCCGGCTCTCTTTTTGTTCGTTAAAAATTTGTTGGTGTGGTATAATTAAAAGCAGAAAGAACATTATTACAATTGTTCTTTCTGCCCCCTACTTATCAATCATTCATTACATTTTTAAAAGCTGTCTTTTCTTTGCTTCAAAGTCTTCCAATGATATTATGCCTTGATTGAGCAATTCATTGTATTTGCGAAGTTCATCGGCTGCTGACATATAACCTCCACCATTAACCTGTACGTTTGCGGAATTTTGTCTTTCAGCGAGATCTTTGTACTGACGCAAAGTTTTTTGGAAAATCTCAGCTTCTTCTTTCTTTATTAATCTCAAATCAAAACCTATACTACCACCCGAATAATCTATTTTGAATATTGTTTTCTTTTTTAAATTATATAAACAAAGTAAAACTATGCCTATAACAATAAAAGAAAATAATATAAATGTAAAAATACCGGCAGCTGTATCAGCGTGGCTTTTTGCCAAAATTCGACAAATTAACATTTTAGTTTCTCCTTATCAATGAAACAGTATTGGAAACAGTATTGCAATAACAAATGGCAACATACCGAGAGAAAGAAAAATCAAGCCAGCAATGAGAAGACCTACCGGATTATAACGTTCAAATCCTGTTCCTGTAACATCTTTCAAATCTACAGTTCTCTCTTCAAAGCTACTGTAAAACTTATTATTTCTTTTGCTTAAGCATTTGCCTTTAAAATAAATTCTCTTATTTGATAAAATAGCAAATCCTTCACTTAATGTTCCGGTTGTTAAAAATCTTGTTATAAAATTATTTCCTAAAACAGAAACAACTGATTCATTATGATCAATCAAAACATCTTCTATTTTCATAACAAGCTCCTTTCTAATAAATTTTTTTCAAAATAAACACTTAATTTTGTTTGGCGACAAATCACTCCTTATAATAAAGAATTTTCAGTCTACACAAAATCAAAAAAGCGTAGCCCGAATGAGCTACGCCAAAAAACACATAGCTCACTTGTCGCCAAACAAAATTTCCACTTGTTACAAACATTACCGTGTGAAAAAGAGCCTGTATTTTTAACTAAGTAAAATACAGATAATGTTTGTAAAATTTATGAAATTTTGTTTGGCACTTATATTATAACACAACATTTTGTGAATTGCAACATATAAAAAATATTTTTTATAAATTCAGATTCCCCCTTGTTAAAAATTCTCCGTTATGGTATAATATAACTAATCGTGTGTTTGGTGTAAAATTGGTGTACGCTTAATTATCCAAACACAAAAAAACGATAAAATGAGGAGATGTGAAATAAAATGAAATTAGGTATAGTAGGTTTGCCGAATGTCGGTAAAAGTACGCTTTTCAACGCTATCACAAACGCAGGTGCTCAGAGTGCGAACTATCCGTTTTGTACAATCGAACCGAACGTCGGTGTGGTAGCCGTTCCCGATAAACGTCTTGACAAGCTCGCCGAGATGTATAACCCCGATAAGTACACACCCGCAACTATCGAATTTGTTGACATTGCAGGTCTTGTAAAAGGTGCGTCAAAGGGCGAGGGTCTGGGCAACAAGTTCCTTTCAAATATTCGTGAATGCGACGCTATAGTTCACGTTGTACGCTGTTTTGAAAATGATGATATTATCCACGTTGACGGCAGTGTCAATCCCCAAAGAGATATCGACACAATTAATCTTGAGCTTATCCTCTCAGATGTCGAAATTATCGACAGACGAATCGACAAGGCTACAAAAATGCTTAAAGCCGACAAGAAATATCAGGCAGACGTTGACTTCTTCAAGCGTGTAAAGTCTGTTCTCGAAGAGGGAAAAGCAGCCAGATGTGTTGACTGCACGGACGATGAAAAGGCTCTCCTTGCGGACGTGGCACTGCTCACGAACAAGCCCATTATATATGCCGCAAATATGAGTGAAGACGATTTCGCAAACGGTCTTGAAAACAACGAGGGTTTCAATGCCGTGAAAGCCCTTGCGGACAGCGAGGGTGCGGGTGTTCTGCCGATTTGTGCCCAGATTGAAGCCGATATTGTTGAAATGGATAAGGAGGAAAAGGAGCTTTTCCTCTCCGATATGGGTCTTGAAGAATCGGGTCTTGACAGGCTTATCCGTGAGTGCTATTCACTTCTCGGACTTATTTCATATCTTACGGCAGGTAAACCCGAGGTTCGTGCGTGGACTATAAAGAACGGCACTAAAGCACCGCAGGCGGCAGGAAAAATTCACAGTGATTTCGAGCGTGGATTTATCCGTGCGGAGGTTATTCATTTTGACGACCTCATTGCATGCGGTTCTATGCAGGCGGCTAAGGAGAAAGGTCTTGTCCGCAGCGAGGGCAAGGAGTACGTTATGAAAGACGGAGATATTGTATTGTTTAGATTTAACGTGTAATCAGATGTAGGAAACAATAATGGAACGACTTGACAAAATTCTATCCTCGCAGGGAATATGTTCCCGTAAAGAGGTTAAAAATTTTATTAAAAATAAACGAATTACAATCAACGGTATTCCCCCGATAAAAAGCGACACGAAAGTTGACCCCCAAAGTGATATAATCAAAATTGACGGTGAAACTCTCAACTATCAAAAATTCATCTACATTATGATGAACAAGCCAAAAGGTGTTTTGAGTGCTTCAACCGACCGCCGTGCCGAAACGGTTATAGACCTGCTCCCCGAGAATCTCCGCAGGAAGAATCTCTTCCCTGCCGGCAGGCTCGACAAGGACACTACGGGGCTTCTTATCATCACCGACGACGGGGAGTTCGCCCATAATATGCTATCCCCAAAAAAGCACGTCCGGAAGCTTTACAGAGCCGTTCTCGACGGTGAGCTTACAGATGACAAGAAAGCTGTTCTCGAAAATGGAATTACCCTTTCTGACGGTACAATTTTCAAACCGGCAAAAGTTTACATAAACGATGAAAATAATCGCTGTGAGGTTGAAATCGAAATTTGCGAGGGAAAATTTCATCAGGTGAAAAAAATGTTCGCTTTTGTCGGATTGACTGTCACGGAACTTAACAGACTTCGTATCGGAGAGTTGTATCTTGACGAAAATTTACGTCCGAGCGAATGTCGGCTGATGTCGGGTTCTGAAATTCAATCAATTTTCCGTGGTAATAATAGCTAAAAATCCCTTGCATTTTTATACTTTTGGAGATATTCCATAAAGTATTCACCAAATCTTTAGTGAAAAAATTAATGGTAAAATTCTCGAAAATCTGTTATATTATATATGTATTGAAAATTGGTTTGCATAGCGGTTGTTCGCTGCAATATTATAGGAGGTTATTTTTTATGGCAAATGTATCTTTACAGCACATTTACAAAATCTACGACGGCGGCGTTGTTGCTGTTACCGACTTTAACCTTGAAATTGCTGACAAGGAATTCATCATTCTTGTTGGCCCTTCGGGCTGCGGTAAATCAACAACTCTTCGTATGATTGCAGGTCTTGAAGATATCAGTAAGGGTGAGCTTTACATCGGCGACGTTCTCGCAAACGATGTTGCTCCTAAAGACAGAGATATCGCAATGGTTTTCCAGAACTATGCTCTTTATCCGCATATGACGGTTTACGATAATATGGCATTCGGTCTTAAGCTCAGAAAAACTCCCCAGGACGAGATGAAGAGAAGAGTTGAAGAGGCTGCAAGAATCCTCGGTATCGACCATCTCCTCGACCGTAAGCCGAAGGCTCTCTCCGGTGGTCAAAGACAGCGTGTTGCTTTGGGTCGTGCTATCGTTCGTGATCCTAAGGTATTCTTGCTTGACGAGCCGCTTTCCAACTTGGACGCAAAGCTCCGTGCTCAGATGAGAACAGAGATTTCTAAGCTCCACAAAAGACTTGGTACAACATTTATCTACGTAACCCACGACCAGACAGAGGCTATGACAATGGGTACTCGTATCGTTATTATGAAGGACGGCTTCATTCAGCAGGTTGACACACCTCAGCACCTTTACGATCTCCCTTGCAACGAGTTCGTTGCAGGCTTCATCGGTTCACCTCAGATGAACTTCGCAGACGGCAGAATTGTTCAGTACGGCGAGGACTACTATCTCCAGTTCGGTAACTATCAGCTCCGTTTGCCCGAGTCAAAGAACCTTGACTATCAGCTTGAAGATTACGTTGATACAGACGTTACATTCGGTATTCGTCCCGAGCATATTTACGATGACCCCGATTACATTGCTATGCATCCGGAAGGAGTTCTTGAGGCAAGCGTAGAAGTAACCGAGCTTATGGGTGCCGAGATTTACCTTTATGTAGCAGTTGACGGAATTCCGTTCACAGCAAGAGTTGCTCCGACATCAACAGCACAGCCGGGCGATATCGTTCAGATTGCTATTGACGTTGAGAAGATTCACCTCTTCGACAAGGAAACAGAGCAAACTATCACAAACTAATATTTTTACTTAAATATAAAAGCTCACTAAACAATATTATTATATATTCGTTTGGTGAGCTTTTTAAGAAATTAATTTGAAAGCAGGTTGTATGAGAATGCAATACAATATTGTAGGGGATACATTGCCGGCGGTAATCTGTACGCTTGCTCCAAACGAAAGTATGATTACGGAAAACGGCGGTATGTGCTGGATGACACCAAATATGAAAATGGAAACTACAACCAACGGAGGAATAGGAAAAGCTTTCGGCCGTGCATTTACGGGAGAAAGTATGTTCCAGAATGTTTATACCTCACAGGGAGGACCGGGAATGATAGCCTTTGCTTCAAGTTTGCCGGGCTGTATTCGTGCGTTCAATATTTCTCCGGGGCATGATATGGTCGTGCAGAAGAGAGGATTTCTTGCAAGCGAAATGTCGGTTACTCTGTCGGTGTTTTTGCAGAAAAAATTCGGTGCAGGTTTTTTCGGCGGCGAGGGTTTTATTATGCAAAGACTTTCAGGCTGCGGAGTTGCGTTTGTTGAGTTTGACGGTTATGTTGTGGAGTACGAATTGCAAAAGGGTCAGCAGCTTGTTGTTGACACAGGCTATATTGCCGCTATGGACGCAACTTGTCAGATGAGTATTCAGCAAGTACCGGGACTTAAAAACGCTCTGTTGGGCGGCGAGGGCTTGTTCAACACTGTTGTAACGGGTCCGGGCAAACTATGCCGATAAATAAACTTTCGGCGGCAATTCGTCCGGCAGGGTCATGAAAGGGTCAGACCGGTGATATTGCTATCGATTTGGTAGGCGATATTATTGAGAACCTGATAAATTAGCAATAATGCGTAATTGTGGTTGACTTTTAGTTATAGACTGTTTTGTAACGTTAATGTTCTATTAACTATTGATTAAGCGAATGAATTAATATTAATAATCAACTATCTTCATATATAAAAAGGAATTGGATATTATGGCAGATAATAAATCCGAACATGCAGGTCACAGACAAAGAATGCGAAAAAAATATCTTGAACACGGAATAGAGATTTTTGAACAGCAAGAACTGTTGGAAATACTTTTGTACTACACAAATTCAAGAAAAGATACAAGCGTACTCTCACACGACCTGATTGAAAAGTTCGGTTCTGTTTCTGCCGTTCTGGATTCTCCGTATAATTTTCTTGTAAGTTCGGGGGTCAGCGAAAACACTGCGTTTTTTCTTAGCTTTCTGCCCGACCTGCTTGAAGTGTACAGAAACGATAAAATACAAAATAAAAGCCGCACCATAAATCAAAAATTTCTTCCTCAAAAGCTTGCGGAGCTATATTTAAACGGAGCTATGGAATATCTGTATATTATTTTGCTGGATTCAAATTATAATGAAGTTTATTCGGGAACGGTGAACAATAGTTCTGATTTGAGAACAAAGGCGGATATTTCAATGATATGTGAGTTAGCCTTACGTTACTCGGCTATGTATGCTGTGATTTCATACAGCCGCAAAAACGGTGAAATATTTCCTACAAGCGACGATGTTGAGATAGCTATAGAATTATATCAGGCTTTGAATCGTTTGAATATTTTCTTAAAAGATGTTTATATTATTTCCGAACAAAAATGTATTTCGTTTAAAGAGGCAGGGATTTTGTTCAAAAGTAAAGAGGAGTTTGAAAACAGCAGCTTTTACGATAATCCTCTGTTCACATAGGAGGTAAAAATATATATGATATCCAAAGAAATCACGGTCAAATATAACTATGTGAAGAAAAGATTTACCATTAAAGCTTGTAGGCGACAGCTGATTGGGCGGTGTTTCTAGTGGTCTTGCAAATAAAAGTAAACTACCCTCAGCAAAACTAAGAGAATTTTACACAAAAATATCTTTCTGTACAAATAAAACAGGCAAGAATACAGCGAATTGCCGGTTTAAGAAAGAAAAGGGGTAAATCTTAATGATTGTAAGCATAGCTCAGGTTAGTGCAAATCTGGTGTTGCCCTGCGGTTGAAATTTTGGAAATAGTGTGTTATTATATAAAAGAACAGATTTTTATAAAAAAGCGGAACGAACTAAAATAATTTAATGGTGATAATTATGTCGAAAATTATTGGAGTAGTTCCCCTTTGGGACGAGAAAAAAGAGAGCGTATGGATGATTCCGGGATATCTTGAGGGAATTATAAATTCAGGCGGAGTGCCTATAATCCTGCCGTTTACCGATGACAAAGACGTTCTGAAAAGGTCGGCGGAGCTTTGCGGCGGATTTTTGCTCACAGGCGGTCAAGATGTTGACCCCGAGATTTACGGTGAAAAAGCCGTACCGGAATGCGGTGTACCCTGCAAGGTTCGTGACAATATGGAAGCTTTTCTTCTGAATATCGCAATTAATGAGAATAAACCTTTGCTGGGAATCTGCCGTGGCATACAGTTTATGAATGCCGCTTTGGGCGGCACGCTGTATCAGGATATCCCCACACAATACGATACTTATACCATACATTGTCAAAAACCGCCGTATGATGTTCCCGTGCATAACGTGACTGTACAGGAGGATTCTCCGCTGTTTGAGGTGATACGGAGAACGGAAGTTTCCGTCAACAGCTATCATCATCAGGCTGTGAAAACATTGTCGGATAAGCTCAGACCTATGGCATATTCGGAGGACGGTCTTATTGAAGCGGTGTATATGCCCGACAGGAAATTTATTTGGGCGGTGCAGTGGCATCCGGAACTGAATTTTAAGGTTGAGGAGAGCAGTGCGGAGATTTTTAAACACCTTATATTTAATGCGTAATTAGGTTTTTGGTGGCAGCTTTCCTATATATCAGGGAAGCTGTCCGGTTTGATACTGCAATTTAGGGAGCTGCAAAAAAATTTAATTTTTTTAAAAAAACTATTGACAAATACAAAAATCCTTGCTATAATAATATAGCAATCTTAAATAAGAGATAGGGGTATAGCTCAGTTGGTAGAGCAGCGGTCTCCAAAACCGCGTGCCGAGGGTTCGAGTCCTTCTGCCCCTGCCAAAGGAAATTCCCCCTTAGCGTGTTCGTATGCTGAGGGGTCGATTTTTTATATTTAAAGAGGTGTTGTTATGAAAAGTACAAAAGCAGTTATTGCTGTGTTAATGGCGGCGGTTTTGACAATATCGTTTTGTGGCTGCGGTACTGAGCGAAACCGTAACAGAGAAGTATCATCGGCGGCGGTTAGCAAAACAGAAAACGAGTATGTTGATGAAATAAAATCCGAAGCGGAAAACGAGTATATTGACGAAGTACAATCAGAAGAGGAAAACGAAGAGGATTTGACAAATTCGGAAGATAACGAACCTGTCGAATCTGTTGAAGAGCAGTCGGAGGAAACTGAATCCGAAGAAGAGAACGGCGAGGATAAAGCTGCTGTTCAAGCAAAGATGATTGAGATTGTTTCAAATTCCGATGCGGAGGGATATACTATCGGTCATATTGTCGGTTCTGATAATTCTTTCCTTATGCTTTCGTTCGGAGAAATTGAAGCCGCAAGATATTATGATGTTTACAGAATAGATACGGACGATGTTGTGTTGATTCAAGAAAAGCTTGTCGGCTCACATACGGGTGTGTATATTTCGCAGGATACGGGAAACCTTGCGATTTATCAGGCTCATATGGGTGTTTACGGTTACGGAGATTTGATGTACACGGGTGACGGAGTTACAGTCGATTTGATAAAAAACAGCGGAAGTGTTTCTGCTGATGAAGATTATCCCAATCAGCCCGAAGAGTGGGTAACGTTCACAGCTTTGGACGATTTCAGTTTGATTGAGAATTATTAAATTTGTGTACAGTCGGCGAATTTGGATTGTTGGTTAATAATATTACAGAAGAGAAATTATACTCACGGTCTAAAAGATTTACCATTTAAAGTTTGGTCAAGCTTTTTAAAGCTTGCGGGGTGCAGGGGCAGAGCCCCGCTCGCTGACGGAATAAATTATTGTAGAAAAATAAATTACCCTCAGCGAAATGAGATAAACTATCAAAGAAAAACAATAAAAAAACAATCAAAAAACAAAAACTCTCCACCCAAACAAAAAACAGGCAACAGCGGAGCGAATTGCCGGTCGAAGAAAGAAAAGTGGTAAATCTTAATGCTTGCGAGTATATAATGGATTTTATATAACAATATAAAGATATGGAATCATTAAGCGAGGTTGTTTCAATTGATAAAGTAATTGCGAAGATGAATATATCTAACAATATGTTTGAATGCTGAGTACTTTGTGAATGCTTTAGAGAAATTTTAACAAACCTTGCATTACAAAAAGATATAGATAATTATAATATTTCAAATTAAACGGAATATTTCATATCGGAAATGTTCCGTTTTAGTTATTGCAGCAGAAACGGAAGTAAAGAATAAAGAATGAAGAATAAATAATAAAGAATAATGGTTTGTAAATATTAAAAAATAAACGGAAATTTTGATATCAAAAATGTTCCGTTTAAGTTATTGCAGCAGAAATTAGGGTTATTGTTTCAATAAGTACACAAAGTAAAGAAAAGTAAAGTAAATAAAAGTAAAAGAGAGAGAAAGAAAAAAGCGGCAGAAAAAGCCGCTTTCTTTTCTTCTCCGAAATAATATATGTTTGTGTGCGTGTTTTCTGTGGACGTTGTCCGCCATTGCCTAAGTGTATAATTTTAATAAGCAGTAGGACGCAGGTGAGGACTTCCCCTCATAATAAATGTTTGTGTTGCCTAAGTGTATAATTTTAATAAGCAGTAGGACGCAGGTGAGGACTTCCCCTCATAATAAATGTTTGTGTGCGTGTTTCCTGCGGACGTTGTCCGCCGGAATCGGGGCGGATAGTGAGTTCGCCTTTCTACAACCGGCAATTCGCTCCGCTCTTGCCTGTTTTGGTTTAGGGCGAGAATATTATTTTTGTGTTTGTTTGATAGTTTGTTCGGTTTCGCTGAGGGGAGTTTATTTTCTACGCTAATTTGTTTCGTCAGCGACAAGGGCTCTGCCCTTGACCTGCAAGCCTTGTAAGGCTTGAGCGAACTTTTAACAGGTACTGCCATAACTTTTATATATTAAAAAAAATGTTTGCAAAAATTCAAATTTTGCTAATAATTTTAGGTTATAATCATAGAAAATATATAATTGCGGTTTACTGTAAAAACCCTCAAAGAAATTGCCTGAAACTGTTAGAACTACCGTTTAGTGTTAGAAAAAAGGCTGTTTTATCTAAAGAAAATTAATTTTTTTTGGAATTTTCGATATTTTTGTAGTAAAACTGTTGCATTTTCATTCAAAATTGTGTATCATTATATACAAGAATAGGTTGTTTTGCACAGTGTTTTCTAAAACGCTGAAATCAGTACCGCATTAATTTGTCGGCAATGCCGACAGAAAACACGTGAAGATAGTTATTTGTAATATTATTTTAATGAACCCGACCCAAAATTAACTTTAAGAATTCAGCAGCTTCGGGTTGCACAAAGCAAAAAATTAAAAAAGCCGTTTTACGTGTTTTCGGCGGACGTTATCCGCAAACTTAAAATTTAAATAAAAAGAGGGATGTTTTTTATGTCTAACAGATTATTTCAGGGCGTAGTTCATCAGATGCGAGATGCTATAGACAGAACTATCGGTGTCATTGATGAAACGTCGGTGGTTATTGCTTGCAGCGAGCTTGGCAGAATAGGAGAGGTAAACGACAGTATTACTTCCGAAACCTTAAGCTCCACAGCTCCGTTCGTTATCAACGGTCATACCTTCAAATCGTTCGGAAGCAACTCCAGAAGTGAGTATGCCGTTTTCGTTCAAGGCAGTGACGATATCGCTTTAAAATATGCCCAGCTCCTTGCCGTTTCTCTAAGCAGCATTAAGCAGTACTATGACGAGAAGTACGACAGAGGAAACTTTATCAAGAATGTTATTCTCGATAATATTCTCCCCGGCGACATTTACCTTAAGGCTAGAGAGCTTCGCTTTAATTCCGAGGTTACAAGAGTGTGTATGCTTATCAAGGTTACCTCTAAGACAGATGTTTCCGCTTACGATGTTATCCAGAATCTCTTCCCCGATAAGTCTAAGGATTTCGTTATCAACATCAACGAATCCGATATCGCTCTCGTTAAAGAGGTTAAAGCAGGTATCGACTCCAAAGACCTCGAAAAGCTTGCAAGCTCCATTGTGGATACACTCTCCAGTGAGTTCTATACACATTGTATTGTCGGAATCGGTACAGCCGTTGTCGGCGTTAAGGAACTTGCACATTCATTCAAGGAGGCTCAGGTTGCCCTTGAAGTCGGCAAGGTGTTCGATACGGAGCGTACTATCGCAAGCTATGACAACTTGGGTATTGCCCGTCTTGTTTATCAGCTTCCGACAACGCTTTGCGAGATGTTCCTGAACGAGGTGTTCAAGAAAGGTTCTATCGAATCGCTTGACCAGGAAACACTCTTCACAATTCAGAAATTCTTTGAGAATAACCTCAATGTTTCGGAAACATCAAGAAAACTTTTCGTACACAGAAATACTCTTGTATACAGACTTGAAAAAATTAAAAAGCTTACAGGTCTTGACTTGAGAGAGTTTGAAGACGCTATCGTGTTTAAGGTAGCTCTAATGGTTAAGAAGTACCTTACCGCAAATCCGGTTAAGTATTAATTGACCTTATGATTATTTGATGCTCGGAGCTGTTTGGTGGGTTTGAATGTTTTTACAGTAAATCCGTCAAACAGCTTTGTCAAGTGTATAGTGAACCATTAACTTTCGGCAGATCGAAGCTTTAAAAAGTTTGTGCCGGCAACGTCGGCAGGAAACACGTGAAGCTAGTTATAAAGTATTTGATATAATTGTTACCGCACTTGATAAAGTTGGTCTAAAACTACCGCATTAGATTACTATCGGTCGGGTACGTGAATTTACTGAACGAGTAAACTATCTTCACGTGTTAAGGAAAGGCGAATGCTTATGATTCAATTTAAAAATGTTTCAAAGACCTATCCCAACGGTACTCACGCTTTAAACAACGTGAATATCAATATAGGGAAAGGCGAATTTGTATTTATAGTTGGCGCTTCGGGTGCGGGAAAAAGTACGTTCCTGAAGCTTATTATGAAAGAAGAACAGCCCACATCGGGCGAAATAACAGTAAACGGCATTAATACCACTACTATGAAAAGACGTAAAGTTCCGTACCTCAGAAGAACTATGGGAATAGTTTTTCAGGATTTCCGACTTATTGATAAGATGACCGTGTTTGACAATGTCGCTTTTGCCATGAGAGTTATCGGGGCAAGACAGAGTACGGTTAAAAAGAGAGTTCCTTATATTTTGGGTTTGGTCGGACTTAAGGACAAAGCAAAATGCCGTCCTGCGGAGCTTTCGGGCGGTGAACAGCAGAGAGTAAGCTTGGCTCGTGCGTTGGTGAATAATCCCTCGCTGATTATCGCCGACGAGCCTACAGGAAACATCGACCCCGAAATGTCGTTTGAAATTATCGAGCTTTTAAACGAAATCAACAAACAGGGTACTACAATAATTGTAGTTACGCATGAACACGAGCTTGTTCATAAATTTAAAAACAGGGTGATTGAAATCAGTGACGGAAAAGTTATTTCCGACAGCGGAATACTCTCCGAGAAGGTAGAAGTACCTATTGAAATTTCTCAGGAGGATCTCGCCCAAATTCCCGAAGATATTGCAGAGGAAATTTCCGATGTTTCAGCGGCAGAACTGAGCGAAGAGGCTCTTCGGGCTCTTGTGCAGGGGGAGGACGAAGAAGAATGAGAGGTTTAAGTTATCTTTTGAAAGAGGGCGTAAGAAACGTTTGGAACAACCGTATGATGTCGCTTGCATCTATAGGCGTTCTTGTTTCTTGCCTTATTATAACGGGAGCGGCGGTGCTGCTTTCAATGAACGTTACAAGCGTTGTGGAATCGGTCGGACGTGAAAATCAGATTACGGTTTTTCTCAATGATGATGTTAAGGAGCTTGAAGCCGTTATGGAAATAGGTCCAAAAATCCGTGAACTCGATAATATCTCCGACTGTGAGTTTTATTCCAAAGACGAGGCTATGAATGAGCTTCGTGACGAACTCGGTTCACTCTTTACGGAACTTCAGGGCGACGATAACCCATTGCCTCACGCTTTTCACGTGACTATGGTTGACCTTTCGCAGTATGACGATACGGTCAAAGATATTACAAGCGTAGACGGTGTTTATAAGGTCAGTGACCGAAGTGATGTTGCAAGCAAGCTTACAAACCTTAACGAGCTTGTTACGCAGATTGGTCTTTGGTTAGTTATTATTCTGGGAATTATATCATTGTTTATTATAAGTAATTCTGTACGAATGACTATGTATTCACGAAGATTTGAAATCAGTATTATGAAATCTGTTGGTGCTACCGACTGGTTTGTAAGAATACCGTTTATTATAGAGGGTGTTGTACTCGGACTTATTTCGGGTATTATCTCCTCGATAATCATTGCTTTCCTGTATGAGGGTATGATTGCCGCCGTTCAGTATATCATTCCGTTCTCGGAGATTAAGTATTCCGAGGTTGCATTCAGAATGTCGCTTGCGTTTGTTGTTATGGGTATGTTCGTAGGTGCTTTGGGTGCGGCTATCTCTATAGGAAGATATCTCAAAATGGAGGGAGGAGAAATCCTTGGCTGGTAATGCTAAAGCGTTGGTTTTAAAAATTATAGCAGGATGTCTTACTCTCACTATGCTAGGCTTGGTGACGGCTGTTATAGGTTCTGCCGACGTTCTCTCCGACTATGAAAAGAAGCAGAAAGAGCTTGACAAAAAAGCTCAGGAGTATCAGAGCGTTATCAACAGCACGGCAAGCGATATTGCACAAAAGGAAGAATATAAACAAGCCTTGCTCAGTAAAATTTCCGTTCTTAACGAACAGATAGTTTCGGGCAGAGAGCAGATTGCCGAGCTTGACAAAGAGATTGAGGATTTGCAGGCGGAAATCGACAGTTCTCGTGAAAAAATTTCGGGAAAGATTGATATGTTAAAGCAAAGACTTAAAGTGATATATCTGTCGGGTGAAACAACATCGCTTGAAATTGTTCTCGGAGCAAAGACATTTGAGGATTTTCTCGATAAGATTGAACTTGTATCATATATGTCAAACTCCGATAAGAAAATGATTGACCAGCTTCAAAACGATATAGATGTTATAAACAAGAAAAGAGATAGCCTTGCAGATAAGAAAGAGGAGCTTTCGGAAGAGCAGGATAAACTCAGCAAACGTCAAACGGAAATGCAAAGGCTTATAGATGCTAACGAAAAACTTCTCGAGGGTTTGTACGAAAGCAATGCAGGGGCACAGGATCATCTTGACGAAACAAATGCCGAAAGACAGAAGATTGAAGATCAGATTAAAGCGTATTATGCCGATAAAGCCGCACAGGAGAAAAATGCAAAGATTGCGAGCGAAGCCGAAGCGAAGCTTGCGGCAAGCAGAGCGGCTTTAGGGTTGACATCAAGCGGACAAACTTCAAGCCAACAGACAGTAAAGGTTACCGTAAGCACGGCAAGTGAAACGGCAGGGGGTACTGTTTCGAGAATTTATTCCGACAAGAACCCTGCAAACACAACCACTTCAAGACAGCAAACGGCGACATCATCGGCAGCGGTACAGTCAAGGGCGGTGCAGCCGCAAGTCGTGTCTTCTCAGCCTGCTGTATATCCCACTGAAACGTCCTCTGAAGAGGAAGAACCGATTGTCAGCTATGAACCCGAGCCTGATGTTTCCTCCTCCGAACCCGAACAGCCTGTTGTTTCATCGGGCTACGAGTGGCCTGTTCCGGGACATTATACGCTGTCATCTGTTTGGAACGAGGACAGAACTACATATAACCACGGTGCGATTGATATTTCCGACGGCTCGATTATGAATGCCGAAGTTGTTGCGGCGGAATCGGGTACTGTAGTTCTCTCAAATTCGGATTGCACGCACAACTACGGTAAAGACGGAAGCTGCGGCTGCGGCGGCGGTTACGGAAATTATCTTATGATTGACCACGGCAACGGAAAAGCTACCCTTTATGCACATCTTACCTCACTTAATGTTTCATCGGGCGACTATGTTCAGAAAGGTCAAGTGATTGGCTATGTCGGTACGACAGGCTGGTCAACGGGCCCTCACCTGCACTTTGAAACAAGACTTAACGGTGAAAAGTATAATCCTATGACCGAATACCCGAATATGTAAATGATTTACTTGCAAATTATTTCTTGATGAAGTGTGCGAGGCATATGAAGTTTACACTGCGTGTAAATGAAGTGCTGCTTATGCAGCGTGAAGTGTGCTTCGCACATTGTATATAAAGACGTGCTGTTTTCTCTCTTAACGGTTACAAAATAGACGATAATACTCGATTTAATTACAATTTTGATACAATAGAAAAAAATTTGTAAATAAAAGTTAAAAAGTGATTAAAAAAGGGTTGACAATAATACCTGTTATGGTATAAAATAATGTGTGTAACAAGTCTTGTCGAATTTTGTCGGACTTAAAGAATGTATAAATTCAGACTATCAGTGCATTATACTATAATAAAAAGGTATTAATTTTGAGGGGTGATTTTTCCGAATGATGAGAAAAAAGACTACGCTCGGCTTCGCTTTGACGTGTGTTCTCGTTGCGGCTGCCATTGCGTTTACGGTTGGTTATTTAATTGCGGGAAATAAAGTTAAAACTATTACGGCAACAACGGCAACCACGGGAGTTGACAACGCACAGCTTGAAGAGGTTGAAAGCGTTATTAAAGAAAATTATTTAGGCACAATCAACGAAGCCGACCTTGTTACAGGTATGTGCAAGGGTTACGTTGAGGGGCTGGGCGACAGCTCCGTTAAATATGTTACGGCTAAAGAGTATGCCGACTATAACAAGACTACCTCCGGCGAAACCATTATCTACAGAAACTTCGGCAAAGGCATAGGCTATATGCAGTTCCTTGGATTTACCGATTCAACAAAAACCTCTTTTTCAAATGCTTTGAACGATTTCAGCAATTCGTCCACGTCAAAGGTTACTATGCTTGTGTTTGACCTCAGAAACTGCTCTACAGGCGACATAAGCGTTGCGGCACAGCTTCTCGATATGCTTCTGCCCGAGGGCGAAACTATTGCAGGTGTTGACAAGGCAGGCAACAGAACAGTTCTCTATACATCAGACCAAAGCTCTATCGACTATGATATCGCTATTCTTGTAAACGGAAACACTTCGGGTGTTGCGGAGATTTTTGCGTCTACTCTCAATGCTTACGGCAAGGCTATTATTGTCGGCACAACCACAAAGGGCGACTGCGTTCAGACAGAAGCTATTCAGCTTAAAAGCGGTGACTATGTTCTTATTCCTAATCTTTATTATGTAACAAAGGGTCAGCAGACCTATTCAAATGCAGGCATTGTTCCGACAAATGTTGTTGAACTCAGTGTAGCCGACCAGAAAGCTTTTGATTCGTCAACTCTTGATATTGCGGTAGACCAACAGTTCTTGGCGGCTGTTAAGGCACTGGGTGTTAATGATGTTGTTCTTCCCAATGCCGATACAGACACGGATTCGTCAAGCAAGGCTTCAACCGACACCGATAAATCTTCCGACAGCGACTCTTCAAAAAGTTCTTCCGATACAGACACGGAAGCAGTTTCCAGTGAAGAGCTTGACCCGCACTGGGACGATGAGGAGTACTGGGATAACCAAGACAACGATGATGAAGAGTACTATGACGATGACGAGTACTATGATGACGATGAATATTATGAAGATGAGGACTGGGAAGATTAATATTCACTCAATATAATGAATAACTAAAGCGGCGGCAGTGTATATATAACCGCCGCTTTTTTTAACACGTGGAGATAGTTAGTTTGTATCGGGAATTTATGAACCCGACCGAGAGTTGCTCTAATGAGGGAGTTTTAGAACAACTTTATTGAATGCGATAACAATCATACCCCAAATTTGATGGTTTGGGGTGGGTCAGATTAAGGAACTGTTGGGAAATAAGTTGAACAATTTAGACAAGTATAAATGTTCAAGTTATTTTCTGAAAGTTCCTAAAGTCTTAAATTTCTTTTGATATTGGCTAAATTGCATCTATTTGTTGTGCATTATGCCGAATGAGTTTTTTAAATTTGACTTTTGTCGGTCAAACCATATTTGCCAATTAAAATATAGATAGTATTATTAGTAATTATAAAATAAAGAAAAGTATTTTTACATAGGAGAAGATAAAATGGAAAACTTAATTTTTGACGCACATGCACATTATGATGATGAAAAATTTGACAGCGACCGTGACGAACTTATTTCGTCACTGCCCGAAAAAGGTGTGTTCGCTGTTGTGAATAATGGTGTGGATATCGAAACATCTTTGAAATCAATCGAGCTTGCGGAGAAATATCCGTATTTCTATGCGGCTGTTGGAATTCACCCCGAAAGTGTTGCGGATTTGGATATCTCGAAAATTGATGAATATATTTCACAAATCGCCGGTTTGCTGTCACATAAAAAGGTTGTTGCAATCGGTGAAACGGGTATCGACTACTACTGGGATATTCCCAAAGCCGAACAGCATATTGTCTTTCAAAAGCAGCTGGAGCTTTCCAAAGATACGGGAATGCCGATTATAATTCACGACAGAGAGGCTCACGGAGATGTAACGGAGTACCTGAGAAAATATCGCCCCTATGGTCTTATGCACTGTTACAGCGGTTCTGCGGAGCTTCTAAAAGAGGTTCTGCGATTGGGCGATATGAGAATATCTCTCGGCGGTGCGGTTACGTTTAAAAATGCCAGAGTGCCTGTGGAGGTTGCGAAAGAAGTTCCTATGGATAAGCTTCTTCTTGAAACGGATTCACCGTATCTTGCACCCGTGCCGTTTCGTGGAAAACGCTGCGACAGCTCACTGATTATACATACAGCGGCAAGAATTGCGGAAATCAGAGGAATGACCGTCGAAGACGTACTTAAGTACACCAAAGAGAACGCATGTAAATTTTATTTTTCTAATACGTGAAGATAGTTTTTGTTCGCAGGAAATTCACGAACCCGACCGAGAGTTTGTTTATACTCACAGTCAAAAAGATTTACCATTTTAAAGTTTGGTCAAGCTTTTTAAAGCTTGCGGGGTGCAGGGGCAGAGCCCTGCTCGCTGACAGAACCAACTTGCAAAGAAAAGCAAACTACCCTCAGCGAAACTAAACAAACTTTTCAAAGAAACACAAAAAATAAAAACATTTTTTAAATAATATCTTTCGATTAAAACCAAACTAGGCAACAGCGTAGCGAATTGCCGGTCTAAGAAAGAAAAGTGGTAAATCTTAATGCTTGCTAGTATAATGCGGCAGTTTTTGACCAACTTTATTTAAAGCAATAACAGTTATACCAAATACTTTCGGTCGGGTACATATAGTTAAAATTATGAATAACTGTTTTCACGTGTTTCCAGCGGACGTTGTCCGCTGCAATGCTGTCATTTCTCCGTCGAGGGCAACGGTGCATATATCTCCGCCGATTATCCTGCCCTCATATACAATCAGATTAAACCTGCGGTCGCTGCCCTCTTCGGGGTAAGTGTAGCGAATGCAGTCCGCACCACGGTAATTTAAAAGGTTAGTGCCAGATTGCTTTTGCAGCTCGTTGTAACGGTTGTAAACATCGCCGAACTCTGTGGGAATTTTTATATCGGCACTTTCTTCGGCGGAGGGATTTACTGTGTAGCCAAGCTGTGTTAAAAAGTAAATTCTCTGTGCGGCTGTTTCTCCGCTGTTGTCAATGCCTAAATATGTATTGGGAGGTGAGGCGGTGTGAAACGTACTGCCGACCATAAGCAGAAATATACACGAAAGCAGAAACAACGCAAACAGCGTTAGAATTATACTTTTTTTGGTTGATGACGTGAAGTCGATTTTAAACATTGTTTCATCTCCAAACTATTGTAAAATTAAAATATATCTTAAAGGAGTACCCGACATTGACAACGGAAATTTCACCTCGGAAAATTATCAAACCTAAACAAAAAGACAAAAGTAAAAGAATTTACATAATTGACGAAATTCGGGGTACAGCCGTTATAGCTATGGTTGTGTATCATTTTCTGTTTTCGGCAGGGTACGTTTTCAGATATGTTACTGCGTGGAATATCTTTAAAAGCATAAGATTCATTGAGCCGATAATTGCTGTCACGTTTGTATTTCTTTCGGGAGTATGTACAAAACTCAGCCGTTCAAATTTAAAGCGTGGTGCGGTGCTTTTTGCAATTGCTTTAGCTGTGAATGTCGTTACGGAAATATTTGTTCCTAGTATAGCAATACGTTTCGGGGTTATAAATCTTTTGAGTGTGTGTATGATTTTGTACGGAGTATTTGAGGATATTTTAAAAAAAGTCAATCCGATATTGGGAATGTTATTGTCGTTTGCGGCTTTTATGCTTACTTGGGGATTGAATTATCGTTACATAGGATTATTTGCTTACAAGCTTTTCGATATACCCGATATACTCTACCAAACAGATTTCCTCTTTCCGCTGGGATTCAGAAACGAAACATTCAGATCGGGAGATTATTTCCCAATGTTTCCGTGGGTGTTTATGTTCACGCTGGGGGCGAATTTTGCGGAGCTGTTTGACGGAAAAGCACTTCCGGAAACTTTTTATAAAAAGCATTCGAGGGTTCTTTCAAAGGCAGGCAAATATTCTTTGATAATTTATATGGTTCATCAGCCTGTTATATTCGCAGTGATTTATGTTTTTGAGTATTTATACTGATTCTATTTTAACAGGTAGACAGCATTAACAAGCTTCGCAACTGTACATTTACAATTTTTTTCTTTAAACTACACCTATCGAGGAAAATATATTCATCGATAGGTGTAGTTTTATACTAACGAACATTAATATTTACCGCTTTTCTTTCTTCGATCGGCAATTCGCTTCGCTGTTTCCTAGTTTGGTTTTAATCGAAAGATATTATTTTAAGAATGTTTTTATTTTTTGTGTTTCTTTGAAAAGTTTGACAAAACTTTAAAATGGTAAATCTTTTCAAGATTGAGTATAAACTCGTTGTCAAAAGAGTGCAAGATGTCGTTTGGGTTATTGTGGTTTACCTAAAAAAATGTTATAATAACAAAAAAGTTAAAGGCAAGAGATAAGATAAAATGAATTTTGAAAATTTAACAAATTTAATAGAACAAGGTGCAGTAATTGACACCCAAAAAAATCGTGTCGAACTTGCAGTGCCTTCACCCGACGGCACAAACAGTCGTATTGTAGGTTATTTTCCGTCGGAAAGCATTCAGGTAATTGCTCACGATATTCATTCAAACAGTATGCCCTATTCAGGCTTTGATCAAAGCGGTACGGGCAGATATCTGAGAATCAACTGCTGCAAGAGCGGCAGATGTGAATTCAAAAGCAAAGACGGCAATAGTGCGTATGTTTCCGCCGGCGAAGTATCTATGGATTACTATATTGACAACAACGGAACATTTTCTATCAATGCCGAAAATTATGTCGGTATTGAAATAATTATGCAGGTAGACAATGTCGTTGAAGAAATACCAACTTTGGCTATGCTTAAAAAAGCAATCAAGCGAATGGCTCTGCCTGCGTATGCCACAAATATTAACTCGCTCTACTTTGTGGACGCTTCAGATGATACAAAGCATACTCTCGATAAACTGCTCAAATACTGCTTTAACAACTATGACTGCGAAGCTATTGTTATAAAAATATCGGAGCTGGGTCATAATATCGCAACAGACCTCACAACCGCCAAACCTAAAGTGCGGACGTTTGCAACATCGGCTCAAACGCATATCGCCGAATATGTTCATCAATGCCTTACAGACAGGTACGGTGAAAAATGGACAGTCGCTGTTTTTGCCGACAAATACGGTGTGAGTGCGTCTACAATCAAGAACTATTTCCGCAATGTGTACGGCTGCGGCTTTAAGGAATATCAAGTTAAAATCCGTATGACAAGGGCTGCCGAAATGCTTCGCAATACTAAGCTGGATATTAAGGACATATCCGAAAAGGTAGGTTATCTGAGCCGCACCAAATTCGGAGAAGCGTTTAAAAATTACTATGGTGTCACTCCGTTTGAATATCGCTGCAATGCCAATATAGAAAAGGCGAAAAGTGATTTGAAAGAGGAATAATATGTACAAGAAATTAAAAATTTGCATATCCGGAGTACTTGCAGCGGTAATGTTTTTGACTTTTGTCGGTTGTGATTCCGATAAAAATTCAAACAGCGAATTGAATATCAAACAGGAAGAAACGACGGTTTCTGATGTGAGCAGTGATAGTTCCGCCGCAAGCGAAAACATCACCGATACAGATATTATGGGTAATTCGCCGATAGAATTGGTTC
The DNA here is from genome assembly GCA_902801245.1 of uncultured Ruminococcus sp. GTDB lineage: Bacteria > Bacillota > Clostridia > Oscillospirales > Acutalibacteraceae > RUG592. The sequence goes on along the minus strand of CADCHW010000041.1, from coordinate 12,366 downwards.
TGAAAAATTCCGATGCCGACGGCTATACAATTTGTAAAATTGACGGAAGTGAAGATTATCAGCTTGTTTTGTTATACGGCAAATACGAAAAAGAATGTCAGTTTGAATTTTATATCGTTGGTGAAGACAATATTGAAAATATTGGTTCTCTTGACGGTTCAAATATCACGATGTACATTTCCGATGAAACAAATCGTTTGTGTATATGTCATAGCAATTCGGGAAACTATGCTTTTGGTACTGTCAAATATGACGGCGAGGGAATTATAATTGATTGGCTTGAAACGGTAACAATGGGGGACAAAGACGATTCTCCCGACATTCCGGGCAAAAAGGTTGAGTTTGTGCCTGCCAATAATCCCGAGCTTATTAAGAGCATTAAAGACAAGCTTCCCGATAATGCAGACGAAGAAACGGTAGAAGTGGAAGAATAGTATTATTAACGTTGGCAATGTCTTTATATAAAAATTGCAGGATAACAAATGCCTGCCAATAAAAGGAGGAAATTATTTATGAACAACAATTTAAGCCGCCACTTCAAAAGAGTTATTGCGGCGGCAATAGTTCTGACGCTTGTTGCAGGTGCTGCACCGGTTCGGAATTTTGCACCGCTTGCAGATGCGAGCATTACGGCGAGTGCAGAGGTTGTCAGTGGAACATTTAATAGTACGGATAGCATCAGGAAACAAAGGTTTTGACCCTTTCGGGAACAGGAACATTGGATCTTAGCAATTACAATTCCGAAATGAGCAACGCCAAAGCATATTCAGCCGAAAAGATAATTATAGAAGAGGGTTTTACTTCTATTAAGTATATAAAATTTAGTCTTGCCAAATCCATTTCTATTCCTAACACTGTTAAAAGTATAAGCAATAGAGCTTTTGAGGACTGTTACTCTTTGGAGTCTATCACTTTACCCGACAGTGTTACATCACTCGGTGAAGATGCTTTCTATGGCTGTACGGGATTGAAATCGGTTCATCTTTCGGATAATATTACAACTCTCCAGAATGGTACTTTTTATAATTGTAAAAATTTGGAAACAATCTATTTGCCCAAAAACCTGACAACAATAGCAAGCGGTACTTACTGGAATCGGCGTGCTGCTTTCGGCGGATGTACATCATTAAAGTCCATCAAACTTCCCGGTACTCTTGAAGCAGTTACAGGTGAAACTTTTAAAGGCTGTACTGCTTTGGAAACGGTTGAAGTTGAAATTGAAGACGGTGTTAAAAACATTTGGGGTTCGGCTTTTTCCGGCTGCACAAGCCTTAAATCAATCACTATTCCCGGAAGTGTTGAGAATGTTTATAATTCGGCTTTTAATGGATGCACATCTCTTGCAGAGGTGAATATTGAAGAAGGTGTTAAGAACATCGGTTACAGTGCATTTAACGGATGTACTGCTTTGACATCCATTAAAATCCCCGACAGCGTTGAAACAATAGACTCAAGTGCATTTAAGGACTGTACAGCCCTTAAAACTGTTGTTCTCCCCGACGGACTGGAAACAATCAGCGGTAGTCTGTTCATTGGGTGTGAAGCACTTGAAACCGTAAACATTCCCGATGGTGTTACATCTATTGGCTACGGTGCATTTGAAAACTGTACAAGTCTTGAATCGGTTGTTATTCCTGACAGCGTTACGGAAATCAACTCAGAGGCATTTGAAAACTGTGAATCACTGGAATCGGTTACTCTTCCAAAGAACATTACAGAGTTGAAAGCAAGTGTGTTCAAAGACTGTTCAAGCTTGACATCTATTGACATTCCAAGCGGTGTTACGAGTATTAGCAGTGATGGTTACAGTGGCTCCGGAACGTTTTCAGACTGTACATCTTTGAAAACTATTAATTTCTCTAATACTGTTACCGAAATCGGAAGCGGTGCTTTCAGCGGCTGTACAGCGTTGGAAACGCTGATTATCCCCGATAACGTTACAGAACTTGGCAAATCTGCTTTTGCAGATTGTACAGGTCTTACCTCGGTTACTCTTTCAAATAGTTTGACAACTCTTCCGACTGGTCTTTTCATAAACTGCACAAGTTTGGAGTCAATTGTTATTCCCGATGGAGTTACAACAATATCCGATAGCCCTTATTATGAAAGCGAAGGCACATTCAAAGGCTGCACAAGTCTAAAGTCTGTCACTATTCCCGACAGTGTTACAACCATAGGTGCTTCTTCATTTGACGGCTGTACCGCTTTGAAGTCTGTTGCCATTCCCGCAAATGTTACGACAATTGGATATAAGGCGTTTGCTGACTGCTCGGATCTTACTTCTATTGATATTCCGAATAGCGTTGAAGTAATAGAAGATAGTGCATTTGAAAATTGTACGGGTATTGAATCTGTTGTTATTCCGGCAAGTGTTACCGAGATTAATTGGGAAGTATTTAACGGCTGTACGAATTTGAAATCTGTTGAATTTTCGGGCGATGACGGAATTTATTTCGGATACGATGCTTTTGGCTCATTGACAGAAGACGTATCGGTTGAGATTCCTAAAAAATCAAAGGGTGGTATGGATTCAGTTCACAGCGATTATATCTATCCCGATAACAACGAAGGCGACAATGCTGATCCCCACTGGTACTTTGGTAATGCCAAGGTTTCCTTTAAAGGCGGCGATGTCACCTACACAAAAGTAGAAGCAGTAGAACCAACTTGTACGAAAAACGGAAGTTACGAGTATTACATTGGCTCAGACGGCAATTATTATCAGGACGCTTACGGCTTTGATAAGTATGATAGTTTGGAAGATACTGTTTGGAGTGCTTACGGTCACAGTGAAAAGGTGGCTTGGAGCTGGACGAAATTAAGCAGCGGAGATTACAAGGCAGTTGCAAAATTCAGCTGCAAACGTGGCGATTTGGATATAACGTATGTTACAGCGACGGTTACAGCAGAGGAATCGGACGAGGGTACTACTTATCACGCTGTTGCTGTATGCCCCTTAGATAAAGATATGTACAGCTGGCACACAAGCGGTCACGAGGTTACATACGACTACTTTGTGGAATCTGCAAAATATACCGTTACCGTAGAGGGCGGCTCTGTTACGTCGGCAACTAAGAAAGACGAGTACAAGTCGGGCGACAGCGTAACAGTAAAAGCCGACAAGGAAAAGGACGGTGCGTTCTTTACAGGCTGGTACATAGGCGACAAGTGCGTAAGCACAAACCCGAGCTACACATTCTTCGTTAAAGAAGATACAACCATTACCGCAAAGTACGAGGAGCAGGAAACAGAGCAGGCAGCTGTTGTTTCGCTTACCCTTACACGTGAGGGAGCTTCATATTATAGCAAGCAGAAGATTAAGTATTCATATGGTTGGTCGCTCCCCGAGGGCAGCAAGCTTGTTGAAGCAGGCGTACTCAGAGCTTACGACAAGGACATTTCGGACGTTACTCCCGACACTGCAAAGGCAAACGGTGTGACACAGAACAAGTCATCTCTCAAAACCGTAAACGGCACATACAACCTTACGGTTAATATGAGCTATGAAACAAAGCGGAAGACCGTTTACTCAAAGGGCTATGTTATTTACACCGACGCAAAGGGCAATACACATACTCAGATGACCGATATGCAGACTAGTGCATACGAGAATAATTAATAACCGACAGGAGGAATTTAATATGGATACCAGAGCCTTGTATGAAGAGGTTGAAATAGAGATAATTCGGTTTTGTATCAATGATATTATTACTACAAGCGATTCTGATGACGGCGGTTATGAAGAAGAATTTGAAGAAGAATAAAATTACTCACACTTAACTCAATCAAACGGCAGGCGGCTTAGGCTGTCTGCTGTTTATTGGTATGGGAAAGGATTTTTTATGAAATTGAAAAGGGAATATATCGTACACCACAGCGGTAATGAAAGTATGATTATAACTATGGAAGAAGCCGAATTTTCGGGAATTGTAAAGGGTAATAAAGTTTTTGGCTTGATTTTGGAATGCCTTAAGGAAGACACCACAGAGGAGAATATTGTTAAACATCTGAAAGAAAAATTTAACGACAGAAATGATAAAATCGAGAGTGATGTAAAAAGGGTTGTCAGCGAACTTACAAAAATAGGTGCGATAGAAGAACTGCCAACGGCAGACGACACACACACTAAACTGTTTTGAGTGAGATGACTTTTTCGCCTGCGTCCAAATTTTTCTAATAGGGAGAGGTCACCAAATGATATGTAAGCGTTGAGATTTCTTTGAAATGTCAACGCTTATTTCAGTATAGAAGAAAAACTGTACAAAAATTTATTTTATAAACCCACGTTTTACGCATTTACAAAATTTTAATAAATTTTATTGAATAAAACTCTTGACAAATCATAGGATAAATGTATAATTATAAATAGATTAGCACTCAAGTATTGAGAGTGCTAATTCAAAAAAGAGGTGAGGAGATTGCAGCAGGCACAAAGAAAAATAAAAATACTAAAGGCTATTGTCGAAGCATATATTGAAAACGGCGAGCCTGTCGGTTCTAAAGTGCTTTGCAATTTGCTTGACTTTCCTGTTTCGTCCGCAACGGTCAGAAACGAAATGGCGGAGCTTTCGGAGCTTGGTTTATTAACCCAGCCGCATACCTCCGCAGGCAGAGTTCCCTCCGAGAGAGGATATCGATATTACGTCGAGAGCCTTATGGAGAAGAAAAAACTCGGCGGCGATGTTAAAGCGATGATTTACGATTCTTTAAGCAGTGCGGGCGACGACCCCGAAAAACTTCTGCATAAAGCTTCCGATGTTGTGGCAGAGCTTACGAACGCTTGTGTGATTTCCACAACTCCCTCTTCGGAACACGCACGGATTCATTGCCTGAAATTCGTTCAGACAGGTCGGCAGACTTGTATGGTCGTGCTGATTACGTCAAGCGGACTTATTAAGACTAAGCTTTTTAAATGCGACTATCTGGTTACACCGGATATAGTCAGAATTTACGAAACGCTTTTCAACAGGAATATGGAGGGTTTGCCGCTGAAAAGCATTACACCGGCTTTTGTCCAGACTATAGCGGTCGAAATGGGCGAGCTTGCAATGCTTGTTCCGAATGTACTCGGGGCGATTATGGAAGCGTGTTCGGATATCAGCGATTTTAATATGGCTGTTTCGGGAAGAGTGAATTTACTTGTAAACAGTGAAACGGATTTACATTCACTGAGAATGCTTACAGCTTTTCTTCATTCCGATGAAGCTCTTGAATCGTTAATGCTTAGTATTAAGAACGATAAGGATATTATAATAGGTTCGGAGATAGGTCTTAGCACATTGATAAATTACAGTGTGGTATATGTACCGTACAGCATAGAAACGAGCAGCGGCGGACATATAGCGGCTATAGTGCCTATGCGTTCGGATTATGCTTATATACAATCGGTGCTTGAATATACCGCCGACTGTGTGAGCAGACTTTTAAAAACGTTGCTTATGATAGAATAGCGGACAACGGCGGACAACGGCGGACAACGGCGGACAACGTCCGCAGGAGAGGGTCGAAGGTGCGACATCTCCTGTAGTCCGACTTGGTTACACTTATTTGACTTTGGTTTATAATCGGTAGTGTTACCCACAAAAATTATTTGGTATGAATGTTATTACACGAAATAAAGCTGGTCTAAAACTACCGCTCAAAACCAACTAGCGGTCGGGTAGGAAAAGTAAGACTAAAAATAACTATCTTCACGTGTTAAAAAGCTGGTCTAAA
>CADCHW010000041.1:3265-6601 GCA_902801245.1 uncultured Ruminococcus sp. | reverse complement strand
CACGTGTTAAAAAGCTGGTCTAAAACTACCGCTCAAAACCAACTAGCGGTCGGGTAGGAAAAGTAAGACTAAAAATAACTATCTTCACGTGTTAAAAAGTTGGTCTAAAACTACCGTATAAAGTCAACTATCGGTCGGGTACATAAAGTAAATACAAAAGAAAACTATCTCCACGTGTTTAAAAAAAAGAAAGGATTGATATAGATGTCAAATAAGGATACAGAGCCTCAGCAGGAAGAGCAGACGGTTGAAGATACCGTCGAAGCTGTAGAGGAAACAGCCGAAGATACAACTCCCGAAGCTGTAAGCGAGGAAGCCGCAAAAATCGCAGACCTCGAAAATCAGCTCGGTGCGGAGAAAGAAAAACTTCTCAGAACTGCCGCAGAGTACGCAAATTTCAGAAGCAGAACTGAAAGAGAAAAAACAGCAATTTATTCTAACGCAGTTTCCGATACTGTAAGCGAAATTCTCCCGATTGCCGACAGTATCGACAGAGCTTTACAGGCATCGGCGAATGCTCCCGAGGAGTTCAGAAAGGGTCTGGAGATGATTTCAAATCAGCTTGCAAAGTCCTTTGAGAAACTCAATATCACGTCATTCGGCGAAGTGGGCGAGGAGTTCAATCCCGAGCTTCACAATGCAATTTCAAGCATTGACAGCGATGAACTTGAATCCGACACAATTGCTTTGGTCTATCAGAAAGGCTACAAAGTCGGCGACAAAATCATTCGCCACAGCATGGTACAGACGGTGAATTAAATAATAAAGAATAGAGAATAAAGAATAATTAATAAATAATGCGGCAAAGCTACGCTTTGCATTTAATTAAGATATATTTAATATTGAATATATATAAACAATAAAAATTCCCGACAAATTTAAACTAGCGGTCGGGTTCATGAAGTTAGTTTAAAGAGAACTATCTTCACGTGCGAAAAAAAGGAGTTTTATTATTATGGCAAAGACAATTGGTATAGATTTAGGTACAACAAATTCATGCGTTGCAGTTATTGAGGGCGGCGAGCCGGTTGTAATCGCTAACGCAGAGGGTTCAAGAACTACTCCGTCAGTAGTAGGCTTCTCTAAGACAGGCGAGCGTCTTGTAGGTCAGATTGCTAAACGTCAGGCAGTTTCCAACCCTAAGAAGACTGTTCGTTCAATCAAGAGAGAAATGGGTACTAACTACAAGGTTACTATCGATGACAAGAGCTACACTCCGGAAGAAATTTCCGCTATGATTCTTACAAAGCTTAAAACAGACGCAGAGGCTTATCTCGGCGAAACTGTTACACAGGCTGTTATCACAGTTCCGGCTTACTTCACGGACGCTCAAAGACAGGCTACAAAGAATGCAGGTCAGATTGCAGGTCTTGATGTAAAGAGAATTATCAACGAGCCTACGGCTGCCGCTCTTTCCTACGGCATTGACAAAGAGGACGACCAGAAAGTTATGGTTTACGACCTCGGCGGCGGTACATTCGATGTATCTATTATCGAAATGGGCGACGGTGTTCAGGAAGTTCTTGCTACAGCAGGTAACAACCGTCTTGGCGGTGACGACTTCGACCAGAGAGTTATCGACTGGATGATTTCTTCTTTCAAGGCTGAAACAGGTGTTGACCTCGGCAAAGACCAGACTACTCTTCAAAGACTTAAGGACGCAGCAGAGAAAGCTAAAATTGAGCTTTCGGGCGTAACAAGCACACCTATCAACATTCCGTTCATTTGGCAGGACGAGAACGGTCCTATGCACCTTGACTTGACACTTACAAGAGCTAAGTTTGACGAGCTTACAGCAGACCTTGTTCAGAGTACAATGGGTCCCGTTAAGAGTGCGTTGAGCGACAGCGGACTTTCTATCAATGAAATTGACAAGGTTCTTATGGTAGGCGGTTCTTCGAGAATTCCGGCTGTTATCGACGCAGTTAAGAACTTTATCGGAAAAGAGCCGTTCAAGGGCATTAACCCCGACGAATGTGTTGCTATCGGTGCAGCTATTCAGGCAGGTGTTCTCGGCGGCGAGGTTGAGGGACTTCTCCTCCTCGATGTAACTCCGCTTTCACTCGGTGTTGAAACTATGGGCGGTGTTATGACTAAGATTATTGACAGAAACACAACTATCCCGACTAAGAAGAGCCAGATTTTCTCTACAGCAGCAGACAATCAGCCGCAGGTTGAAATTAACGTTCTTCAGGGTGAGAGAGAGTTTGCAAGAGATAACAAGCAGCTCGGCAAGTTTATTCTTTCGGGTATTGCTCCCGCTCCGAGAGGAATTCCTCAGATTGAAGTAACATTCGATATCGACTCCAACGGTATTGTAAACGTATCGGCTAAAGACCTCGGCACAGGCAAGGAGCAGAAGGTTACAATTCAGTCCAGCACAAATATGAGCAAGGAAGACATTGAAAAGGCTGTACAGGAAGCAGAGAAGTACGCAGCAGAGGATAAGAAGAGAAGAGAAGCTGTTGACGCTAAGAACGAAGCAGAGAGTATGGCATATGCGGCAGAGAAGCTTATCAACGAGAACGGCGACAAGATTGACAGCTCCGACAAGAGTGACGTTGAAGCTAAGGTTGCGGCTGTTAAGAGTGCAATTCAGTCCGACAACGCAGACCAGATTAAGTCTGCAAAGGAAGACCTTGAAAAGACAATTCAGGCAGTTTCCACAAAGCTTTATCAGCAGGGAGCAGCGGCAGCACAGGGAGCACAGCCCACACCGGATATGAACGGAGCAGGCTATGCAGCAGGCGGCAGCAACGACGACAACGGCAACGTTTACGACGCAGATTTCAAAGACGTAGATTAAGCGGACAACGGTCGGCAACGCCGACTGGAGATACGTGAAGATAGTTCTTTAAGAAATGACTTCACCTACCCGACCGAGCGGACAACGTCCGCAGGAGATACGTGAAGATAGTTCTTTAAGAAATGACTTCACCTACCCGACCGAGCGGACAACGTCCGCAGGAGATACGTGAAGATAGTTCTTATAAGAAATGACTTCACCTACCCGACCGAGGGTCGATTTAATGCGGAAGTTTTAGATATGCTTTTTTGATAGCATTAACAATCACAGCCGCAAGTTTTTTGCGTAATAATGTTATTGTTTTCTGTCGGGTTTACGGTTAATTAAATATAAAGGAGTTCGCCGGGTTAGGTTAAATGTAACTCGGCGAATATCCGATTATAATTACGGAACAAATTTTTGAAGCCGTAAAATATTATGATGAAAACGATAATTTCATTGAACTGTAAAAACACAGAAAGTAAAACGGTATTTTTATCAACCTATATACAATTATTATACTCAAAATCTAAAAGATTTAGCAAATTCAA
>CADCHW010000041.1:0-3245 GCA_902801245.1 uncultured Ruminococcus sp. | reverse complement strand
TAAACCCCTCTGTCCTGCGGACATCTCCCCTATGAGGGGCGACTTTGATAAATCGAGAACCAAAAAGCCGCCCCTTTTTAGGGGAGGTGGCAGCCGCAAGGCTGACGGAGGGGTTTTTAAAAAAATCTCGATTTTTTTAAATATTGTCGCTAAATCTTAACGCTTTCGAGTATGTAATCGTGAATAATTTTAAAAATTTCCTTTCTAACACTTGCATTTAACCCGAAAACATATTACAATCATATAGGGCGAATTGTTGTTGACAATGTGTACCGTATTAAATGTGAGTTTTAGAAAAGAAATGTTTTTTCACTGTTCAATTTTAGCTTGTTTTTTGGAGAGAAGAGTTAAGAGAGAACAGGGAAGAGAGTGAAATACATATGGAGGGATAATCTTGGCTGACAAGAGAGATTACTATGAGGTTCTGGGCGTTGAAAAAAGTGCGTCTGAAGATGAAATAAAAAAAGCATACAGAAAAAAAGCAAAAATGTATCACCCCGATTTGCACCCCGATGACAAAGAAGCTGAGAAAAACTTTAAAGAGGTAAACGAAGCCTACGAGATACTTTCCGATAAGGATAAAAAAGCTCGCTATGACCAGTTCGGTCACGCAGGTGTAGACCCGAATTACGGGGGCGGCGGTGCAGGCGGTTACGGTTATCCGGGCGGCTTTGACGTTGACGATATACTCAACAGCTTTTTCGGCGGATTCGGCGGCAGACGGCAGGCAAACCCGAACGCACCAAGACGTGGCAACGATGTCGAAACAATTTGCAGTATTGCATTTGAAGAAGCGGCTAAGGGCTGTAAAAAGAAAATCGCATTTCAGCGTATCGAAAACTGTGACGAGTGCGACGGTTCGGGTGCTAAAAAGGGTACTTCCCCGAAAACGTGTTCAACTTGCGGCGGCACGGGTCAAGTGAAGATACAGTCACGTACTCCGTTCGGTGTTGTTCAGACCACAAAAGCCTGCGATGCCTGCGGCGGTCGTGGAAGAATTGTCGAGAATCCGTGTCCAAGATGCGACGGCAAGGGCAGAATAAGAAAGAAGATTGAAGAGGAATTTAATATTCCGGCAGGTGTTGACGACGGTCAGAGATTAAGCGTAGGCGGCAGAGGTAACGCAGGTATTAACCACGGACCGGCAGGAGATTTGTACATAACAATCAGCGTAAGACCTCACCCGATTTTTGAGAGAAAGGGAAATGACGTTTATTGTGAATTGCCCCTTACATTCGTTCAGGCTTGTCTTGGTGCTGAGGTTGTTGTGCCGACACTTGACGGAAAAGTGACATATAACGTTCGTGAGGGTACACAGCCGGGCGACAGATTCAGACTTAAGGGCAGAGGTATTCAGAGCCTTAACGGAAGAGGTAAGGGCGACCAGTATGTTACGGTGACGGTTGAGATTCCGAAGAATCTTTCAAAACGTCAAAAAGAGCTTTTGCAGGAGTTTGACGGAAATTCCAGCGAAAAGAATTATGTGAAGAGAAAAGGATTCTTTAATAAGATTAAGGAGCTTTTTGAGGAGTAAAAGAACTTTCGTGGAGGCGAAGCTTGTTAAAGTTTGCTCAAGCTTTTCAAAGCTTGCACCGGCAACGCCGGCAGGAAATACGTGAAGGTAGTCCTTTTTATCCGTTACTGAACGTACCCGACCGAGAATTAATTTTAAACAACAGTATATATTAAACAAATTATAAGGGGAGCAAAACAATAGTTTCTGTTCCCCTGAATCTGTATTGAAAGGAATAATAAAAATGAACGACTGGACAGAAATAAAAATAATCGTGCCGAACGAATACATCGACCTTGCAGGCGACATTGCACAAATGGTTGTGCCGTACGGTATTTACATCGAGGATTATTCAATGCTGGAGCAGGAGGTTGAAGAGATTGCCCACATTGACCTTATCGACGAGGAGCTTCTCCAAAAAGACCGCTCAAAGGGAATAGTTCACGTGTATATCAGTCCCGAGGAGAATCCGCAGGAGGCTATATCTTTCCTCAGCGAGCGTTACACAAGCGAGGGTATTACCTTTGAAGTGGAATGTGAAAGCTGTGTTGAAGAGGATTGGCTCAATAACTGGAAACAGTATTTCAACCCTATCCCAATAGGCGAGAAGCTTCTTATCCGTCCGACATGGAGAGATAAGTACGATGCAGGCGACAGAGTTGTTTTGAACCTTGACCCGGGTCTTGCGTTCGGTACGGGTACTCACGAAACGACACGTCTTGTTTTACAGGTTATAGAGAAGTATGTCAAGCCGGGTACAAAGTTTCTTGATATTGGCTGCGGCAGCGGTATTCTTGCGGTTGCGGCTCTGTTGCTGGGAAGTGAAAGTGCGGTAGGCGTTGACATTGACGAAATGGCGGTTAAAACGGCGAAAGAGAATGCCGAGCTTAATAATGTTGCCGATAGATTTGAAGTGCTGTGCGGCAATCTGACGGATAAAATCAGCGGCAAATATGACGTTATAGCGGCGAATATAGTTGCCGACGCAATTATTGCTCTCAGCGGTGATGTTGACAAGTTTATGAACGAAGACAGTGTTTATATTATGAGCGGAATTATCGATATGAGGAGTGTCGAGGTTGAAGCGGCTGTTTCGGAGAAGTTTGATATTATCGAGAAGTACGAAGAAAACGGCTGGGTGTGTCTTGTGGCTAAGTTAAAATAAAATTAACAAAATCATATTGACCTGATATAATTTTGTGGTACAATAGAATTATACTAGCGAGCAGTAAGATTTAGCAAATTCGCCTAACCCCTCTGTCCTGCGGACATCTCCCCTATAAGGGGGCGACTTTGATAAATCAAGAACCAAAAAGCACCAAAAAGCCTCCACTTTTAGGGGAGGTGGCAGCCGTAAGGCTGACGGAGGGGTTTTTAAAAAATCTCAATTTTTTAAAATATTGGCGGTAAATCTTAACGCTTTCGAGTATAGCAGAGGGCGGACAACGTCCGCAGGAAACACGTGAAGATAGTTATTTCTTTACGGAAATTCACGTACCCGACCGAAAGTATTTTTGAATGAGGAGTTAGCAATTAATTTTCTGTCTGTTCAATGTTCTTTAGAGTTTATATCTGAATAAAATATTTGGTATGACTGTTATTACACTAAATAAAGCCGGTCAAAAACTACCGTATTATACTCAAAATCTAAAAGATTTAGCAAATTCAATTAAACCCCTCTGTCCTGCGGACATCTCCCCTATGAGGGGCGACTTTGGTAAATTGAGAACCA
>CADCHW010000040.1 GCA_902801245.1 uncultured Ruminococcus sp. | reverse complement strand
CGACATATTATCAACTTACCTAATTATATACGATATATTATCCATAATAGCCTTAGCCACTTCGGGTTTGTTCATTGTGTAAATATGAACAGCATTAATACCGTTCGCATACAAATCAATAATCTGCTCCGAGGCAAAAATAATTCCTGCCTGCTTCATAGCTTCGGGGTTATCGCCGTAGCGGTCAACGATTTTGATAAACCTCTGAGGGAGTGCCGAACCCGAAATAGACATAATCCTCTTTATCTGAGCCGCATTTGTTACGGGCATAATTCCTGCAACAACAGGCACGGTGATTCCTGCTTCTCTTACTCTATACAAGAAATTGTACAATATATTATTGTCAAAGAACATCTGAGTGGTGAGGAACTGACAGCCCTTATCGACTTTGTTCTTCAAATTCCTGATATCCTCGATTGAATTTTCGCTTTCGGGGTGAGTTTCGGGATAACAAGCACCGCCAATACAAAATTCACCGTGAGCCTTAATCTCGTCAATAAGCTCGCTCGCATAGTGATAATGACACTGTGAGCGGTCGAACCCCTCGGGGATATCTCCACGGAGTGCAAGGATATTGGCAATTCCCTTTGCTTTCAGGTTTTCGACAACAGTGTCGATTTTGTTCTTGTCGGAGCTTACACAGGTTAGATGTGCAAGTGTAGGCACACCGTAATTGTTCTGAATGTTCTCGGCGATATCGGCGGTAAACTCGGACGTGCCGCCGCCTGCACCGTAGGTTACGCTCATAAAGTCGGGCTTGAGGGCGGCAATCTGCTCTGTTGCGTGCTTGATACTCTCGAATTTATCGCTTGTCTTCGGCGGAAAAACCTCCATGGAAAGTGTGGGCTTTTCGCCATTGATTAAATCTATGATTTTTGTGTTCATATTTTATTCTCTCCCAAATATCTATTAAATCATACTAAATCAGTATATTTATAATATAATAACATATTTCGGGAATTTTTGCAACCATAAAATTATTAGCACGATAAATCTTCGTTTTCTACAAAAGGACGTTTCCAAAAAAAAACTCGTTTTCCTGAGCCTTTAATCTTCAAACAATTCCGGGTGCATACGGCTGTAATGAAAAATATACTGCTGTGCAATACCGCCGTACTCTCCGAAGTCGCTCGGCTTCATATCGGGGAACAGCGTTGACATCGCCCTTTTCATCCACACGTCAAGCGGAAAGCAGTCAAGCCTGTGCAGACCGTACAGCAATGTACAATCCGCAACCTTTATACCGACACCCGTAATTTTCATAAGCTCTTTTCTGGCTTCGTCAATATTCATTCTGCGAACCTTTTCAAGGTCAATCTCACCGCTCGCAACTTTAGCCGCACCGTCAATTATGTACCTTGCCCGAAACCCTGCCCTAATGGGTGCTAAGTCCTCTGGGGATAGAGCGGCTATTTTTCCTGCACTCGGAAATGTATAGAAATCTTGCTCTATTTGTTCACCGAAATTTTGACACAATCTCTCGACAATACCTTTAATTCTCGGAATGTTATTATTCTGAGATATGATAAACGAACACAAAGCCTCCCACGGCTCTTGATTCAAAATCCTGATACCCGGAGCAAACTCCGCCGCCTTTGCTAATGTCGGGTGAAGCTTTGAAAGATTTGCTTTGATATTGCCGTAGTCAAGGTCTAAATCAAGGTAATTTTTCCAGATTTTGTTAAAATCCTCTTCGCTTGCACCGTCAATCACTATACTGTCGCCGTCCTTGCGGAACGTGACAAGCTTTCCGTATGCGACACCTTTAAAAGAGCCGTCCGCTTGTTCTTTCCAGCGGAAAGCCTGACCGCAGTCGAGTGTTTGAGCCAAATCGAAATCCGTAATATTTCCAATAATCATTCTTTGCCGTCTTCTTTCTCAATACGTTCAGAAGTCAAAAATTCAATCGAACGTTCGATAGCGTCCTTTGAGTTTCCCCAGTCCTGACCCTTGCTTCTGTAGTCGAACATAGAACAGAAATGCGTGATATCATTTTTCAGAACTTCAAGATATCCCCCTGCAAGCTTTGAAGTATCGCTGTAAAATTCGGGCAGCACCTTTGACGGAATACCCTTGTTAGCCGCTGCCGTCATCAAATCGGCATAATGCTCCATACAAATAAACTGCTGACTGTTGTAAAGTGCCTTAAATTCGCTGTCGGTTGCGTAGCTGCTGAAAATCGTCTGGTACATATGACCCATACCCCATTCGACTTGCTCGCATACAAAACAGCTTTTCTGCATTGCACGAACAGCGGCGATTTTCTTCTTGTCGGGTTTGCCCTTAACGTCTTTGGGAATAAACTCCGTTTTGAGCTTATCGAGATGACTTTCAAGAATAAGAGCATTTGAAAGTCTTGTGCCGCATTTGAGCATCATAGAAAAATGTCGGTGACAAAATCCTTTCTCGTTTGTTTTTATTCTGACATCGGGTTCCATCATAGCCGCACCCGTTATATACACCGTGGAACGCTCCTCTAGCATATCACGCATACGACACAGCGGACAGCCGTCCTTTGGCAGGAACACATCGTTAATCGGTATGGTACAAATATCTTCTCGCATTCCTAACTCCTCATTCCTCTAAATTTTCACCAAATAATAGCTTTGTCCGTCAAGTGTAATTTTTCCGCTTGTGAACTCGGCATTTCCGATAGAATAAACAACCTCTTTCACGTCAAACGCAAACGGAACTGTCACCGTATTCGCACTCGGATTTACCGCAATCACAAAAGAACCTCTTCTGAAAATAAACGGATATTTCTTCTCCTCGGCATACAGTACCTCAAAATCGCCGTTGCCGCAGAGGTCGGGGTTTTCTTTGCGGATTCTGATGATATTCTTAACCGTGTTGTAAAGTGAATTTTCATCACTCTGCTGACTTTCAACGGTCGGGGCATTCTCACGACTGTCAACGGGCAAGTAAAGCTTATCCTCGTCGGCGGTTGAAAATCCCTTGTTCTTTCCGTTAGTCCACTGCATGGGAGTACGTGAGCCTGTGCGGCTGAATCCGCCCTCTTTGCTTGTAAGCTCCGACATATATCTCATACCGATTTCGTCGCCGTAGTAAAGGAACGGCACACCCGGAAGCGTAAAGATAGTACAGAAGTTGATTTTAAGCTCCAGCTCGTCATACCAAGCGGACATTCTAGGATTGTCGTGGTTGCACGTGAAAAAGCTTATGTAACCGTTATCCTTTGTAGCGGCATAATTTTCCGTAAATTCATTAACGAGAGTCATTATATCGCCCTTGCCCTCTTTGCTGAAAAAGCTCTCCTGTTCGCCTGTTTCGTAGTTGAAATATCTGAAAGCGGTTGAGTAGCCGTTTCCTCTGTGGTCGAGATAAAAGTCCGCATGAAAACCGCCTTTATTGATAGCACGAATAGGGTGACACCACTCCGACACCAAAGCACATTCGGGGTAGTCCTTATCCATCATTTCACGGACACCTGCCCAAATAGCGGCGGTGGCAATTTTATCGTCGTCATTTTTGACAAGCGAATCCGCCATATCAACACGGAAACCGTCACAGCCCATATCCAGCCAGAAACGCATAACTTCCTTAATGGCTTCGACAGTTCTCAAACAGTCGGGGTGATTTACGGGCAGCTGCCAGTTCGGGTGCGTTACCTCGTAAAAGCCGTAGTTCAAAGCAGGCTGAGAAGAGAAATAATTTACAAGATAGTTGCCGTCACGGTCGGTTATTCCGCACTGCAAACGATACTGCGGCGGAGCTTCCCACACGCTGTCTGTCCAGATGTAGCGGTTGGAAAGTTCGTTCTTAAGCGGCTGTTTACTTTGAGTAAACCAGTTGTTTGTGTCGGAGGTATGTCCCGGAACTAAGTCCATAAGGAGCTTCATACCACGCTTGTGAACCTCTTCAAAAAGCTGCTTTGCATCATCGTTCGTACCGTAGCGTGGAGCGATTTTGTAGTAATCACGGACATCGTAGCCTGCGTCCATAAACGGAGAATCATATACGGGGTTGAGCCAGATAGCGTTACAGCCTAAATCCTTGATGTAATCGAGCTTCGAGATAAGACCCTGCAAATCTCCTATTCCGTCACCGTTTGAATCATAGAACGACTGCGGATAGACCTGATAAAAAACCGAATTGTTTAACCATTGCGGCATAGTAAATTCCTCCTGAAATTTAAAATATTGTATTTAGTTAATTTTAACATTTTTACAAGGGTTATGTCAACATTATTTTAGATAAATAAATTTATAATTTGCAATTACAGACTCTGCAAATACAAAAAGAACGAGCCTAAATTATAGACTCGTCCTAAAACTCCGGTTGGGGTCGTGAAGTTATAGGGCGACTTTGATAAATCGAGAACCAAAAAGCCTCCACTTTTAGGGGAGGTGGCAGCCGTAAGGCTGACGGAGGGGTTTTTAAAAAATCTCGATTTTTTAATATTGTCGCTAAATCTTAACGCTTTCGAGTATAAAGCCTGACCAAACTTTAATATGGTAAATCTTTTCAAACCTTAGTATACAAATTAAATTTCACCAAAACCCGACCGATTTCGTGCCTTTTCTTATAATAAGTGAAAAAAATGACAAGGTAATTTTTATTTTTCTAAAAAAGAATTAAAAATCGCCGATAAGCAAGTATAATACATTATGGGTTTTAAGATTTTCTTCTCGGTTGAAGAGAATATAAATAGTAATAATACAATAAAAATTGTTTAAAAAACAAAATAACATATGCTAAATAACGGAACAGATATTATAAAAAATTCCGTACAGGAGGTCTTGTTAATGAAGATAGGTCTTGACATAGGCTCAACAACTATAAAATGTGCTGTTCTTGACGAGAACAACAAATTAATATATTCCACATATGAACGTCATTTTTCTCAGATTACACAGAAAATGGGAGAAATCTTAAAACAAATACGTTTAAACGTAAAGGGTGCTGATAAAGCCTGCATCGCAATTTCGGGCTCGGCAGGAATGGGCGTTGCCGAAAGCTGCAATATTGACTTCGTTCAGGAGGTTTATGCAACAAGAGTTGCCGTGAATACCTTTCTCCCCGGAACGGACGTTGTTATCGAGCTTGGCGGTGAGGACGCTAAAATACTGTTCCTCTCGGGCGGTATGGAGGTAAGAATGAACGGTACTTGTGCAGGAGGTACCGGTGCGTTCATTGACCAAATGGCTTCTCTTCTGAATGTTGAAATAGAACAGTTCAATGCTCTTGCCGCTCAGTACGAGAAAACTTATACAATCGCTTCACGCTGCGGTGTGTTCGCCAAAACGGATATCCAGCCGCTTCTGAATCAGGGTGCGAGAAAAAGCGATATTGCACAGAGTATTTTCGCCGCTGTTGTAAATCAGACTGTCGCAGGTCTTGCTCAAGGTCGTGAGATTGAGGGAAACATAGTTTATCTGGGAGGTCCTCTCACGTTTATGTCGGAGCTTCGCAAGCAGTTTGACAAGGTTCTCGATACAAAGGGTACTTGCCCCGACAATTCATTGTATTACGTTGCTATGGGTGCGGCTCTCTGTGCCGACAACACTATCGATTTCAAGTCGGTAATAGATATGGTAACACGCTATACGGGCAGCGGAAACTTCGCTTTCAATCAGCCTTTATTCAAGGATAAAAAAGAGTATGAGGAATTTGTTTCACGTCACAGCCGTGCAAACGTAAAGGGCAAGGATATTCAAGGCTACAAGGGAAAAGCATTCATCGGTATAGACGCAGGTTCAACCACTGTTAAAGGTGTTGTTCTCTCCGAAAATAAAGAGCTTCTTTTCAGTAAGTACCTTTCAAACAGCGGTAATCCCGTGCCTATTATCAAAGAGTTTCTTCAAGAGGTTTACAAGCTTGCCCCGAATATTAACATTGTCGGCAGTGCGGTAACAGGCTACGGCGAGGAAATCGTAAGAAATGCTTTCTGTGTTGATTACGGTATAGTTGAAACAGTCGCTCACTTCACCGCCGCAAAGGACTTTATGCCCGACGTTGAATTTATTATCGACATCGGTGGTCAGGATATCAAATGCTTTAAAATCCACAACGGTGCTATAGACAATATATTCTTAAACGAAGCCTGTTCCTCGGGCTGCGGCTCGTTCCTGCAAACATTCGCAAATGCTCTCGGTTATTCTATAGAGGAGTTCGCAAATAAAGGACTTTTCGCAAAACACCCCGTTGACCTCGGCTCTCGCTGTACTGTATTTATGAACAGCTCCGTAAAGCAGGCACAAAAAGACGGTGCAACCATTGAAGATATTTCGGCAGGTCTGTCGCTTAGTGTTGTAAAGAATGCTCTCTATAAGGTTATCAGAACTTCGGGTCCCGACGAACTCGGAAAGAAGATTGTAGTTCAGGGCGGTACGTTCCTAAACAATGCCGTTCTCCGTGCGTTTGAAATGGAAATGGGTACGCCTGTTGTACGTCCTGTTATTTCGGGTCTTATGGGTGCTTACGGTGCGGCTCTTTACGCTATGAGCAAGGGCAAGGATAAACAGAGTACCATACTAAACGAAAAACAGCTTGCAGAGTTCAAGCACACAATTAAGGTTACAAACTGCGGTATGTGTCAAAATAACTGCCGTTTGACCGTGAACACATTCGCCGATGGCAGAAAATTCATAGCAGGCAACCGCTGCGAACGTCCAATAACAAAGAAGTCACCCGACAAGAGCCTTAATATGTACGATTACAAGCTTCAGCTTCTGCAAAGCTACAAACCGCAGAAGGGCAAGCGTGGCAAAATCGGTATGCCAATGGGTCTTAATATGTATGAAATGCTGCCGTTCTGGCATACATTTTTAACAAGCCTTGGTTTTGAGGTTGTAACTTCGGGTATCTCCGACAAAAAGGTTTACGCAAAGGGCAACAAGACTATTCCCTCGGATACTATCTGTTTTCCGGCAAAGCTTGTTCACGGTCATGTTCAGAAGCTTATCGATTCGGGCATTGACACGATTTTCTATCCGTGTATGTCTTACAACTTTGACGAGGGTCTGGGCGACAATCATTACAACTGTCCCGTTGTTGCGTACTATCCCGAGGTTATCGGTGCAAATATGAACAGCGTAAGGAATATAACGTTTATCAAGGAATATGTCGGCATTCACAGACGCAAAGATTTCCCGAAAAAGGTGACGGAGATACTTCAAAAGTACTATCCCGACATTACGCTCAAAGAGGTCAAAAAAGCTTCGGACGCAGCATACAATGAATATGAAGAACACCTTAACAGAATACGCACAAAGGGCAACGAGATTATCAAGAAAGCCGAAGAAGAGGGCAAGCCTATCTTTGTACTTTCGGGAAGACCTTACCATGTTGACCCCGAAATTAACCACGGCATTGACAGAATGATTTCAAGCTTCGGCGTTGCGATAGTTTCTGAGGACAGCGTAAGCTACAAGGTGGATAAGTTCCCGACAACGGTTCTTAACCAATGGACTTACCATTCGAGATTATATGCGGCGGCAAAGTATATAGCAGGCAGAAAGGATATGAACCTTGTGCAGCTTGTTTCGTTCGGGTGCGGAGTTGACGCTATTACTACCGACGAGGTGAGAGATATTCTCGAAAGTGAGGGCAAGATTTACACTCAGATTAAGATTGACGAAATCACAAATCTGGGTGCGGTCAAGATAAGAATAAGGTCGCTTCTTGCAGCAATCGGAGAGGAGAAATAAAGAGTATGGCTAAACTTGAATATGACAAGACGGGTCGTCTGTTGTTCACAAAGGAAATGAAAGAGGAATACACAATTCTTCTTCCTATGATGGCTCCCATTCACTTTAATATTATCAGAAACGTTTTCACCCACTACGGCTACAAGACTATTCTGCTCGACACAGAGGGTCCGGAAATTGCTCAGGTAGGCTTGAAGTACGTTCATAACGATACATGTTATCCGGCACTGCTTGTTATCGGTCAGTTCATTCACGCTTTACAGAGCGGAAAATACGACGTGAACAAAACCGCACTTATGATAACTCAGACAGGCGGCGGCTGCCGTGCTTCAAATTACATTCATCTTCTGAGAAAGGCTTTGAAAAAGGCAGGCTTTGAGAATGTTCCGGTGATTTCGCTCAACCTTTCGGGACTTGAAAAGAACAGCGGATTTTCAATGACTATCCCGATGATAAGACGAATGGCGGCAGGTCTTATTTACGGTGATGAGCTTATGCTTCTGAGAAATCAGATTCAGCCGTACGAGGTGAATGTCGGCGAGGCTCAAAGGCTTGTTGATAAGTGGGTAAAGGACTTGTCGGAGCAGTTTGCAAAAGGCAAGGGCTTCACTTCAAAGGAAATAGAACGCAATATGGACGAAATTGCACGTTCGTTCACTGAGATTAAGATTAACAAAATACCGAAAATCAAGGTCGGTGTAGTTGGCGAGATTTACGTAAAATATGCGGCACTTGGAAACAACAATCTTGAAAAGTTCCTAGCGGAACAGGGCTGTGAAGTCAACCTCCCGGGAATTATGGGATTTATCCTCTTCAAGGTTGACAACAGACTTGAAGACATCAAGCTTTACGGCGGCAACAAGGTAAAGTACAATATTGTAAATGCTCTTATGGTTTACTTTACAAAGCTTGAAACGGCACTTATAGAGAGTGTGAAAAAATACGGCTTTGTACCGCCGTCGGCATATGTTCACACAAAATCGCTTGTTGACGGAGTTATTGGTTTCGGCAGCAAAATGGGCGAGGGTTGGCTTCTTACTGCGGAAATGCTGGAGCTTACGGAAGCAGGCTACGGAAACATTGTGTGTGCCCAGCCGTTCGGCTGTCTGCCGAATCATATCAACGGCAAGGGTATGATGAGGAGAATAAAGAGCATAGATGACAGGGCAAATATAGTTGCGATAGACTACGACCCCGGTGCTCCCAGAGTTAATCAGGAAAACAGAATTAAGCTTATGCTTGCCGTTGCAAGAGAGAATCTTAACAAGGAACTTGAAAGCGAAAACAAGAAAACCGAGAAAGAACTTGTTAATGCGTAACCTTTTTATAATGGGTAAGGAACTGTCCGCAGGACAGAGGGGTTAGGTGAATTTGCTAAATATTACTGCTCCCTAGTATAAATCTTTTGAAAGTATTTCCGCTGACCAATATGCGGACAATAAATGGTCGGCTGGTAAGTTTATAATATGTGGGCTGTAAGAAAAACAACCTCACTTTTGTGGGGTTGTTTTCATTTGAATTAAGAGCCTACTCTCCCCCACCACAATTACACATAAAAAAACGCAAAAAATCAGCACGGCAAATTAACCAACTCTCCCCCTCAAAACATCGCACAAACTATAACAAATAGTGAAATTTCAAAAATCCCCTTTTAATTATCAAAAAATCACTTGAAAAAAATTAAATATATGAGATAATATAAGTAGTACTTTTGAAGGAAAGAGGTGTGTTATGGGTAAATCAGCCGTAATCCTTGCCGGCGGTGAGGGCAAGAGAATGAAATCCGATAAACCTAAAGCACTTTCACAGGTTCTTGACAAGCCTATGTTAAGGTGGGTAATCGATTCCGTAACAAATTCCGGTATCGATAATATCTGTATTCTCACAGGCTTCGGCAAGGAATTTATCGAGGAGTATATCTCCGCTTACACAAACGAAACAGGAGTTAAAACCGAAACTGCATATCAAGCCGAAAGACGTGGTACAGGTCATGCCGTTATGATGTGCAGAGATTTTCTGTGCAAAAATCACGGCGATGTTGTCGTACTCAACGGTGACGCTCCGTTTATGGACAGCAAAACAATTTCGGGTGCGTACAATCTCCATAAGGAGAAAAATTCAAGTGCAACTGTTATTTCCGCTAAAGTTGAAAATCCTTTCGGCTACGGCAGAATTATAAGAAACGATAACGGAGGAGTTTCCGCTATCGTTGAAGAAAAAGACACTACCGCCGAAGAGAAGACGGTCAACGAAGTAAACTCGGGCTGCTACTGGTTCAACACGGAAGACTTACTCGGAGTGCTTGACGAACTGACCGACAACAACGCTGGCGGCGAGTATTATTTAACCGATACTCTCGGCATTCTTTTAAGCAAGGGAAAAACGGTGTGTGCCTATACGGCGGACAGCTCATATACAGTGCTTGGAGCAAACGACCCTGCCCAGCTTGCGGAGCTTAACGAAATCGCTGCGGCAATAGTAAGCAAATAAAAACTTCACGTCGGTATTACCGACCGGATAGATATAAAAATATTCATAGTAAAGGGGCTTTTAAGTATGAATTTTCATGGTAAGGATATCAAGATTTTCGCCGGCAACGCCAGCAAGGACGTAGCTCAGGCTATCGCAGGCTGCCTTAATCTTCCGCTTGGCAAGTCTGAAACCACAACTTTCAGTGACGGAGAGATTTCCGTATCTCTTCACGAATCCGTAAGAGGTTCGGATTGTTTTATCGTTCAGTCAACCTGTGCACCGGTAAACGACAATCTTATGGAAATCCTCATTATGATTGATGCAATGAAGCGTGCTTCTGCCGCAAGCATCACAGTTGTTATGCCGTACTTCGGCTATGCAAGACAGGACAGAAAGGCTAAGGCAAGAGATCCGATCTCCGCAAAGCTTTGTGCAGACCTCCTCACTTGTGCAGGTGCTGACAGAGTTCTTACAATGGATCTTCACGCAAACCAGATTCAGGGCTTCTTCAACATTCCTGTTGACCACCTCTTCGGTGCAGGCTTGCTTGCAGACTATATGAAAGCAAAAATCGGCGGCAACTCCGAGGACTTCATCGTTGTATCTCCCGACCTCGGCTCTGTTACACGTTCAAGAAACTTTGCTTCCAAAATCGGCACAGGTCTTGCTATCATCGACAAGAGAAGACCTAAGGCTAACGTATGCGAGGTTATGAACATCATCGGCGACGCAAGAGGTAAAAAGGTTGTTCTCGTTGACGATATGATTGATACGGCAGGTACTCTCTGCAATGCCGCAAACGCTATTGTTGAAAAGGGCGGTGCTACAGAGGTTTACGCATGTGCTACTCATGCGGTTCTTTCGGGTCCCGCTATCGAGAGAATACAGAACAGCGTCATTAAAGAGGTTGTACTCCTTGACACAATTCCCGTTCCTGAAGACAAGCTTATCGACAAGTTTACAATTCTCCCTGTTGCTCCGCTTTTCGCAGACGCAATCGAGAGAATTTACGCAGACAAGCCTGTATCTCCGCTCTACAACAAGTAATTCGGTCGGTACGCACCGACAGGCGAAGATTTTTAAATCGAATTTCATTAGGAATTTTCATTTATTCAAATACATAAGTATTTCCAAAAACGGTAATAATACCGTGGCTACAGGGTGGACTACATGTCCGCCCTTAGTTGTGTTTTATATGTAAACCGCAAGGTTTGCCACCTTTATTATTCTTTATTCTCTATTCTTCATTCTTTATTCTTTTTTCAAAAGGAGTACAAAACTATGTTCAAAAAATCTTCCCCTCCTCTTATGGGCGGAATAACTCATATAGTCGTGGGTTTGGGCAACCCCGACAGAAAATACGAAAATACCCGACACAATGCAGGCTTTATCGGTGTTGATAAACTCGCCGAAAAACACGGTGTCACTATCGACAGACTGAAATATAAATCCTACTGTGCAACAGTGGAAATCGGCGATAAAAGAGTTCTTTTAATGAAACCTCAAACATATATGAATAACAGCGGTCAAGCCGTGGTTGAAGCGATGAATTTCTACAAAATTCCCCCGGAGAATATTGTTATAATATTTGATGATATATCTTTGGACGTTGGTCTTATGCGTGTTAAGAGAAAGGGCAGCGACGGCGGTCAAAAGGGTATGCGGAGCATTATCTATCTCAGCGGAAAGGATAATTTCCCAAGGGTAAAAATAGGTATTGGTCACAAACCCGAAAAATGGGATTTAGCCGACTGGGTTCTCTCTCAGTTTACAGATGACGAGCGGAAAACCATTGACGACATTGCAGATAAAGCCGCCGATGCCGTTGAACGCATTCTGAACGGCGACATTGATAAAGCAATGAATTTATACAACTAACTTTACCGCAATAAGATATACTCAAAATCTAAAAGATTTAGCAAATTCAAGTAACCCCTCTGTCCTGCGGACATCTCCTCTATGAGGGGCGACTTTTATAAATCGAGAACCTTTTAGGGGAGGTGGCAGCCGCAAGGCTGACGGAGGGGTTTTTAAAAAATCTCGATTTTTTTAATATTGTCGCTAAATCTTAACTCTTTCGAGTATAACTATCTACACGTATTAAAAAAGAGGCAGATATGAATTATTTAAACAAAATTATTTCAAATATAAAAGAATATCAAACATTACAGTCTGCTGTGCAAAGCGGCAGAATATCCGCCGCAACAGGCTTAACAGGCGTTCATAAAGCAAACGTTATTTCCGCACTCTGTGAGCAGCTTAATAAAAAAGCTCTTGTCTTGGTCGGAGAAGAACAGGAGGGTCAGCAGCTTGTAAACGATATCGCTTCAATGGGCGGCAAAGCTTTTATGTATCCGCTGCGTGATTTGAATTTCCGTGAGATGAACGGTCAGTCGAGAGAGTACGAACATCAAAGGCTTATGGTGCTTTCAAGCATTCTTAAAGGCGATTTTGATGTTGTGGCAGCCTGCATAGACGCTGCGGCTCAGTTTACCATTCCCCCCGAAAATCTCAAAAAAGCTTCGTTTCTTCTGAAAGTCGGAACTAATGTCGATATCTCGGACTTAACAGCTATTCTTGAAGCTTCGGGTTATGAACGTTATGAACAGGTTGAGGGCGAGGGTCAGTATGCCGTGCGTGGCGGTATTCTTGATTTGTTTATGCCCGACGAGAAAGCTCCTATCCGTGTTGAGTTCTGGGACGATGAAGTTGATACCATAAACTACTTCGATGTTACCTCTCAAAGACGCACAGACTATGTGGAGGAAATTTATATTTCTCCGTCAACCGAAATACTTGTCACGGATAAAAACGCTTTAATCGAGAAAATTCAGAAAAAAGCAAAATCTCTGAGAAGTAAAAATGCCGCAAAGGCTAAGGAAATTTTAGCCGCCGAGTGCGAACAGCTTGAACAAAATATGATTCCCGGAAGTATAGATAAATTCATCTCACTTATTTACGACCGTCAAACATCTCTGTTCGATTACTTCAAAGACAACGATTTGATTTTTGTTTCCGAGCATACAAGAGTAAAAGAACGTATGCACGGTTACTCTTGGCAGTTCAGCGAGGATTTAAAGGACTTTCTTGAAGAGGGTACTCTCTGCAAGGGTCTTGATACATTCTTTGTAGGTTATCCCGATATATGTCAGCATTTGCTTGTAAGCAATACGGTATATCTCGACAACTTCACAAGCGGTTCGTATGATACGAAAATCTCCGAGCTTGTCAGCTTTACCGTAAAGCACCTGTCACTTTGGGGCGGAAGTGTAAAACTTCTTGTCGAGGATTTAGACCCGTTCGCAATCGGAAAGTATACCTGCGTTGTGCTTGCGGGCACAGAGAAAGCGGCTGATTCCCTCCGCAATGATTTGAAAGAAAAGGGTTACAATGTTTCAGATGATACCGTTGTGAACTACCCCAACCCGGGTACGGTGTATGTTCTGCCGGGGGCATTGTCGGCAGGTGTAGAATATCCTCAGGCGAAATTTGCACTTATATCACAGGGTCATGTCCGCACTACAAGCAAGCGTATTCAGGGCAGAAAGAACAAGAACGCAAAACAGATTTCAAGTCTGTCGGAGCTGTCAAACGGAGATTACGTTGTACACGCAACTCACGGTATAGGTCAATTCACGGGTATTCATAAGCTTGAAATACAGGGTATTATAAAAGACTATATAAAATTAGTATACGCAAAGGGAGATATTCTCTATGTTCCCGTAACTCAGCTTGACCTTGTTTCAAAGTACATAGGACCCCGTGAGGAGAGTACGGTTAAGCTGAACAAGCTAGGTTCGGGCGATTGGCAAAAAACTACAAATAAAGTACGCAAGGCTGTCCGTGATATGGCAGACGAACTTATAAAGCTTTATTCGGAGCGTATGCAGGTTAAGGGATTTGCGTTTTCGGAGGATAACGAATGGCAGCGTGATTTTGAAGCTAAGTTTGAATATGAAGAAACGGACGACCAGCTTAGATGTATCGAAGAAATTAAGGGCGATATGGAGCGTGTTGTTCCTATGGACAGACTTCTCTGCGGAGATGTTGGTTTTGGTAAGACGGAAGTCGCTCTGCGTGCGGCTTTCAAGTGCGTGACGGATTCAAAACAATGTGCATTGCTTGCCCCGACAACCATTCTTGCATGGCAGCACTATCAAACGGCTCTCAGACGTTTCGAGGGATTCCCGGTGAATATTGAGCTTCTGTCACGTTTCCGCACACCGAAGCAGCAGGCGGAGATTCTCAAAAAGCTTAAAAGCGGCGAGGTTGATTTCATTATAGGAACTCACCGACTTGTACAAAAAGACGTTGAATTCAGGGACTTAGGTCTTGCGATAATCGACGAGGAACAGCGTTTCGGAGTTGCACAAAAAGAAAAATTCAAGAATATGTTCAACAATGTTGACATTCTCACACTATCCGCAACGCCTATTCCGAGAACACTGAATATGGCTATGAGCGGTATTCGTGATATGTCTGTTATTGAGGAAGCACCGCTTGACAGAAAGCCTGTTCAGACATATGTTTTGGAACACGATAATGCAGTTATTGCCGAAGCTATAAGGCGAGAACTTCGCCGTGGCGGTCAAGTGTTCTATCTTCACAACAAGGTAGATTCCATAACCGCAAAGGCAACACAGATAAAGGCAAGGATTCCCGAAGCTAACGTTGCGATAGGTCACGGAAAGATGTCGGAGCAGGAGCTTTCGGAGGTTTGGCGAAAAATGCTTGAACAGGAAATAAATGTTCTTGTCTGCACAACCATTATCGAAACGGGAGTTGACTTGCCTAATGCAAATACTCTTATCATTGAAAATGCCGACTGTATGGGACTTTCACAGCTGCACCAGCTGAGAGGACGTGTTGGACGTTCAACAAGAAGAGCATACGCATATTTCACTTTTACCCCAAATAAAGTTCTTAGTGATATTTCGTCAAAGAGGCTCACGGCTATAAGGGAGTTCACGGAGTTTGGTTCGGGCTTTAAGATTGCTATGCGAGATTTGGAGCTGAGAGGTGCTGGAAATATTCTTGGCGGACAGCAGCACGGACATATGGAAGATGTCGGCTATGATATGTACATAAAGTTACTTAACGAAGCGATAAGCGAAGCTAAGGGCGAAGAACCCGAAAATCCGCAGATTGACTGTCTTGTTGATTTGCAGGTACAGGCACATATCCCTGAGAGTTACATACAGAGTTTGAACCAGCGTTTGGAGGTTTATAGGAAAATTTCGGATATTCGCTCTAAAGATGATGCTGAAGACGTTCTTGATGAACTTATTGACCGTTTCGGTGATGTACCGAAATCCGTTATGGGACTTGTGGACGTTGCACTTATCAGAAATATGGCGGCTCAGTATGGTATCTTTGAGATTAAACAGCAAAAAGAGGATATACTTTTGTATATTAACAATATCAAGGCAGAGAAAGTCGGGAAGTTTCTTGCTGACAATAAATCGAGAACTATGCTCAGGGCATCTAAGAAGCCGCATATTGTGTTCAGAATGAAAGACGGTGAAACGGCTTTGACGGCTTTGAAGAGTGCGTTTAAATAGCGGACAACGTCCGCACGAAATACGTGAAGACAGTCCTTGTTAGACTTACTTCACGAACCCGACCAAAAATATTTGCTATAATTAAGAATACAGCATATTATTTTATATAAAGCAATCTCCTACAGATGTATTAAAAAATTCTGTAGGAGATTTGTTATATACTATCGTTATTGTCTTCAAATGAAAAATCATTCAGTTCATCAAAGTCAAGAAATTCGGCGAGGGTCATACTAAAAAATATTAACAATTATTAAACATATCCCAAGCATATTGCTTAATATCTTCCGGATTCACCATTTTATATTTTTCTTTAACAGACTTAAAATAACTACCAATAATTTCTTTTTCAATAATTCGATCTGAACCTATTGAAATCGGAAGTTCTCCTCTGGTTATAATCCACGGATCTTCGCTGTGAGTAAAACGTTCCAAAACTTTTCCGCTGTAACAGCAAATATTATTTATTACACTGTCACATACAGCCTTCTCATTATAAGAAAATATCGACACATCAAAAGATTCTGTTTTCTCGATTGGATTAAATCTATAATCCTTATATCGAAAATAAATATCTCTGTAAACAGGACCATGCACCCAGGCTTGACAGTCTTCTTTAAAGAGAAAAGTTTCATAAAATGCATAATAGAATCCCTGAATGTAATAAATGGCTTTTTGAAGTGACAACGGTGTAATATCTTCGCATTGATTAAGAAGATATTGTATTACTAGATCTATTTTACTGTTTGCAGATAAATTACTTTTGAGTAATTTATCAACTGCCTGTCGGCTCTTTTTATAGGAAAGTTCCGATTTAAGGTTACATTTATTTTTCTCCAATAATTCCGAATAAAATGTTGGCTCATTGTAAATCTTTTCAAGAATATCCGAATATTGCTTAGTAGGAATATCTCCGTCGCAGTAACGGGAAAACGTTTGTTCTCCCCAGCCTAAAAGCAGAGAAAGAGGACGTTTTCCTATATCGTACTTCTTTGGAATTTCAAGAATTTTTTCCATTGACACTATATTATTCTTTTCACGAAAAACATCATACAAAGCTTTGAGATTAAAATCAATTATATCCGGAACAAAAACAAGAGAATTGCAATCAACACATCTAGCTTCTTTCCCCATATATTCATATTCTTTATCTTTGATTTTTCCGGTCATCAAAACAGATGAAACCTTACAATCCACATCGTTCCTGCAAATTTCGCAAAAGTTTTTCATAGTATACTCCTCCTTTCAAATTCTGTTGATTATCGGAAAAGATAATCAACAGGTTTGTTTCTTTTATGAAATGAAATAACAATTGTTCGAGTATCAATTATATTAAATTTTGTATATATATCTACTGTTTCTTCTTCACCGTCAGAGTTAAAAAGTTGTGCTTGAGGAACAAAAACGTAAAGAATTTCATAACTGTATTTAGGATTTGTATTTTTAAGCGAGTGACAGA
Source organism: uncultured Ruminococcus sp. (assembly GCA_902801245.1). Taxonomy (GTDB): domain Bacteria; phylum Bacillota; class Clostridia; order Oscillospirales; family Acutalibacteraceae; genus RUG592. Next base: position 14,577 of record CADCHW010000040.1, on the reverse strand, counting down.
AATCCTCGGTTTTTATTTGCATTAAAATTGATTTTTGTTTATTTATATTTATGTTATATTCATTTATAAAATTTATATTTTCTTGACGATTTTAATTCTGCGAAATTACATATCTGTTATTTTTTATACAACACTTAATTTTAGCGAGAATATCATCAATTTCTTTTCTTGTATAGTTCTGGTTATAATTTGGATTCATTTCTTCCACCTCCTTTAATTTTATTATACAACAAATATATTAAATTGTCAATAGAAAACGCATTAATTGATACAAAAAATCGCAATGTAATATTTTCTATAAATGTATAAAAATTCTGTAGGAGATTTGTTATATATTATTATTATCTTCAGCGGACAACGTCCGCAGGAAACACGCACTTTAATTTTTTCTTGCCGTTAGTTTTCTGCTGCGTAGAAAGTTCTTTTTGTTTTAAAGCAATTGTAATTTTATGAAGATTTTTTACACCGGGATTTTGGGTACGTCCGTTTACAATATTATCAATAGAAAACTGACACTGCTCATATCGGACAACTTGTTTATTGAGATACCTCTTTGTTTGCACAGCTTGTAAATTCGCTGAACATAAATTTCCGAATATTCCATATTTATCACCTTTTGACAATTAAAATTCGGAGCGAATTTGATATTATAAATCCACTCCGAATTTTTTATTACTGCAAAATTTATAACGTTAATGTTGCTTTTATTGCACATGCTATTTCATAAGCAAGATTAACCGGTACAGCATTACCAATCATTTTATATGCATCATTTGTATTTGAATATATAAATTTAAAAGTATCGGGAAAACCCTGAACTCTTGCTATCTCTCTTATTGTCATACGTCTGTACAGATTCTCTTTCCCCTTAACAAACCTGCAATTATTTTTTCCTATTTTTTCCATTTTCGGAGCTTGAGGGTGCAATTGACATTGTCTTCCCGAAGCCTGAACAGTAAAAGCTTGTTCGTCCCATGATTTAACTCTGTTTCGGCTCATAAATATCGGAGAATACGCACCCGTAAAATATTCGTTATTGTTTTGTGCCAAAGGGTTGTGTTTGTTTTTATCGCCTGCCGGAACGGCAGTTTCCTGTAAATCCCAAATTATATCACGAAGAGTAATTTTTTTATCATCATCTTCTGTCGAACCACGGGGAAATGTAAAGTTTATTTTCAAATCCGTTCTGAACCCAATATAAAAAACTCTCTTTCGCTCTTGTGCAACACCGTAATCCTTTGCATTGACAAGTGTAAGCGTTACATCATAACCGCATTCTTTAAATAACTGCAAAATATTTTCCACTGCCTCGGAATGTCGGTTTGCAAGCATTCCGCTGACATTTTCGGCTAAAAAGAATTTCGGCTGTTTACTTTTTAATATTCTGATATAGTCAAAAAACAATTGTCCCCGTTCGTCATTTATACCCTTTAACGAACCTGCTTCCGACCACGACTGACACGGAGGTCCTCCTATAATTCCGTCGATATCGTCGGGGAAATCAGTTTCTTCAATTTCCCTTATATCTCCCTCTATCAATCTGGTTTTCGGGTGATTAACCTTAAACGTTTCCCAAACATTTTTATCAAATTCATTGGCAACGGGAATTTCAAATCCTGCTTTTTCAAAGCCTAAATCAAGCCCTCCGCAGCCGCTGAATAAACTTATAACTTTCATCACAATGCCCCCTAAATTACATATAAAATGTAATCAGCTTGGCACTGTTCAGCTTTGCCGGATTATCGGGATTTTTAATTTTTATATTCTCAATATTCAAGGCTTCAACACGCTGTTCCAGTTGGATTAAATTGTTTGTGTTATCAAATGTTTTCCATTTATCATCATTAATTATGCTCATAAATGTAAAGTTTTTTGTTTTATCACGTGCATAAACATAATTAAAGACTTTCCAAGGATTTTCAATTCCCCACATACCACGAACACGCATATAAGTAACCCCCAGCGGGTCAACTTTATTAATATGCCCCAGCTCACGGCTTTCGGCAAACTCTACCCCCGAAATAGATTCCACTCCGTTTTTTATAGTTGATTTTATCCTGCTGTAGCATTCGTCCGAAGCACAATAATCCATACCGTATACCATTGATAAATGTTTCAGATTATTCTGTTTTACAACTCCGACAATATATATTATATCTTTCTCATTCCACCGTTCCGCCTTTTTACATGCCGCCGAAATCATAGGACTTGAAGCAAGCATTGTATGCTTGGGATAGCTGCTGTTCAAAGCAAGTGCAGAATTATCACTTTCTATCTTTTTAACCTCTATGGCATCTCCGCCGTTCAGCATTGCGTCCGGAGGATTTGAATTGTTGCCCAAATACGAAAAAACTTCGCTTATCTTTTCCAAACGTTCGTTTTCGGGCATTTCAAAAGTATTGGCAAATAAATCTTTTATATACTCTTCCAGAGAATCTCCTGCATTATTGGCTCTGTTTTTGCCTTGATAATATTCTACCAACCGGGTTACGGGATTATTAACAAGATTTATAATTGCATCAATAATATTCATTACCGAACCTCCACCGTTTTTTAATAGCTATCTTATTATAACAGACTTTTTTGAAAAACTCAATATACCTCATAAACAAAAACTTCAAATCAATGAATAAAACATCTTGTATTTCCTAAATGAATTACACTTGCACAAAAATTCGGAGCGAATCTTTTTGGGATTCGCTCCTGTTGTTTTTAATGCTTATATGTTAAGCCGCTTTTATTTTGATTGTTTTGGGTTTACCGACATTCGGGTTATCGTATAAACCGACGGACGCTCTCAGAACCGCTAAACTGTCGGCACTGTTGATACTTCCGTCATTATCCACATCGGCAAGCTGAGTTTGAATATCATCAAAGGTTTCAAGCTTTACGCTGTAGCGAAGAATGTATAAGCTGTCGGCAGAGGTTAGCTTGCCGTCACCGTCAATGTCGCCGAGGGGGTATGTTACGGTTTTTTCGGGAGTTTTGTCGGTGTTGTCATTTACAGCTTTTCCGCCAAAGATAAGTGCAGTATATTTATTGCCATAGGTGTCGGGATAGTCGGCAGTTACAACACCGTTTTCATCTGCCGTGAACTGGTCTATGTATACAAGGTTATCGCTTGCAACAAGGTTTTCGGCTTTGTCGGATTTCACAAGCATAAAAATGTATCTGCCATTTGCAACTAAACCTGTGTATTCTTTATTTGCAGATTTTGAAACTACCATTGTTTTTGTATTTGTGGGGATTGGTGCAAGGTAGTTTGTGATTGCTGCCGTTGAGGGTGTGGGGAGTGATGAACCTGAGGAGTTAGGCAGGTGGGAGTTGTAGTGGATTGTGGCAGATGTTAAACTGCTATTATAACTACCTATACTAATTTTTTTCCATTGTTCTTCCGTACCGGTGTAGTATACATCTTTTAAACTGCTGCAACCAGAAAACGCAAAAATTTTAATACTCGTAACACTGTTCGGGATTTCTATGCTTGTTAAACTGCTGCAACCGTCAAACGCATGATTTCCAATACTCGTAACACTGTTCGGGATTTCTATGCTTGTTAAACTGCTGAAATTGTAAAACGCCCAATCTCCAATACTCGTTACACTGTTCGGGATTTCTATGCTTGTTAAACTGTGGCAATTATAAAACGCCTCATTTCCAATACTCGTTACACTGTTCGGGATTTCTATGCTTGTTAAACTGCTGCAATTATAAAACGCATAATCTCCAATACTCGTTACACTGTTCGGAATTTCTATGCTTGTTAAACTGCTGCAATTATAAAACGCATAATCTCCAATACTCGTTACACTGTTCGGAATTTCTATGCTTGTTAAACTGCTGCCACCACTAAACGCATAACCTCCAATACTCGTTACACTGTTCGGGATTAAATAATATTTTTCTTCTTTTCCTGCCGGATATGCAATAAATATATTTTTTTCTTTATTGAACAAATAACCATCTTCTGATGAATAATATTTATTATTAAAATCAACTTCTATGCTTGTTAGACTCCAGCAATTAGCAAACGCACCTTCACCAATACTCGTTACACTGTTCGGAATTTCTATGCTTGTTAAACCGCTGCAATTGTAAAACGCCCAATCTCCAATACTCGTTACACTGTTCGGGATTTCTATGCTTGTTAAACTGATGCACCATTCAAACGCACAATCTCCAATACTCGTTACACTGTTCGGGATTTCTATGCTTGTTAAACTGCTGCACAATCCAAACGCATTATCTCCAATACTCGTTACACTGTTCGGAATTTCTATACTTGTTAAACTGCTGCAATTGTAAAACGCCCAATCTCCAATGCTCGTTATACCGTTCTTTATTACAGCTCTAACTATATAATCATTATAACCATACCATGGTAAAGTATCCCAAGTAAAATCATACATATCTCCCTCGCCCCAAATAGTGAGAGTACCTTTATCATCTAAATTCCACTGAGCATTTTCACCGCAATAGCCGCTTTTCCCACCTGTTGTATCGTCGCTGTCTGTATCGTCACTGTCTGTATCATCATCATTTATTACCACAGGCTTTTTACCGTCGGCATTAATCTCTATAACCACCTCTACCGGTTCATTATCCGCCTTGTATTCTTTCTGCTTTTGTCCTATCTGAATAGTACCCTTTCCGTTTGGAACATAAAAGCTGCACAAGCCGTTTTCATCGGAAACTCCCATACGAACGAAATTTTTAATATTGGCAAGAAATTTATTATTACCCGCATCTATACCCAATGTATCATACTCAACGTTCGCTTTCGGCACTGGCAAGCCGTTTCTGCTTGAAAGCACCTTAACCGTCATTGTACATCTTTCAAGGGTAAATTCTGTTTTTTCTTGATTAACTTTCAAAGCTTCACAGCTGTTTACATTCTTGTCAAATCCTATCAGATATTCTCCGTTTGACAAATATTCCGTAAGCTTGCCGCTGCTGTCGGTTTTGCCAAGCTCAAACGGACCGTAGTTATGATTCCTTACTACTACATAGCCATAGAGCATTCTGTCCGCCGCTTTTTCACCGTCAAGCTTTGCTGTAAAGTCAACTCTGTATCTCTTGTGCTGACACGGTGAAAAAGAAAATTCTTTATAGGTTAATGAATAATGAAAATCTGCAATTTTCTTTTCAAGGACTGTAATTTCCTTTTCGGCACTCATTTTTTTCATATTGAGAACAGTAACCGAAATACCCAAATCAATACCGAACTTTATATCACCGTAAATGCATATGGAACAGTCATGTTTAACGGAAGGCAAAAAACTGCCGTCGACAACATCGGTTTTAATAATATCGTTTGCCGCCGTAAGAGTTAAATTAGGTTCGATAGTAAGCTTGACATTAAACAGCTTTTCGTTCATCAGCGAAACCTTGGGACCCAAATCAAGACTAACCGAAATCTTTCCCTCCACTTTAAGCTCTAGCCCTGTGTCCGGAGATTTTGAAAGATTATTTATTCCCTCTCCATACGTCCATTCAAAACCCCAATAGTTTTTTGAAGCAAAAGAGAAAGTCGCCGAAGCAGACGCTCCAAACTTAAATCTCGGCTGAAATTCTATTTTAACACCTGTAACAGGAGTAAATTTAATTTTGCCGAGTCCCCATTCCAATGCTTTTCCGAGTTTCTGAATTTCCTTTGAACCGTTCTCATATTTTGCCGTAACACTGCCTTTTAATCCATACTGAAAGTCTACCGCAAATTTAAAGTAGGCATTTTTTAATTCCTTAGCAGATACAACGGGATTCCAACTCGCCTTGTAATACAACTCGCAATCTATGTTCATTTTAATCGTAAACTCTCCGCTGAGTTTGACGTTTTTATTTTTCATAGTTTGATCCGGCTTTAAATCCTCTGCGTCATCACTTCCTGCAAGAATTTTACCGTCACCTATTTTAAACTTAAACGTTGTATATTTCAAATCCGTCTTTTGCAGCATGTCATAAGTAAAAACTGCCGGAGATGTCGGAAGATTGGGTACATCAATATCTCCGCTTGAATTTGGAGTCTTTGAAGAAGAATCATCGCTTTCTTTCGAATCCTCCTCGGGAGGAAGGTTTATACCTATAAGCTCTACTTCCTCGTCAACACCCTCGGAATCATATTCCAAATTTTCTGCATTGCTCTCGTTTTCAATCTTGATATAATCGAAAAAAGTTTCCATTTCGCTTTCCTTATCATCGGTAATCGTTACTGTGTCACCTTTAACAGATATATCCTTTACCTTGATAAGAATTACTTCGCTGTTGTAAACATACGAGATTGTATCTCCCTTTTTAAGATTTTTGAAATAATCGTTGGCATTTGTAAAAACATACACACCGTTCTCTGAGTAGGTTGTATTCGGAATATTAAACCCTTCCTCATACGGAATTGTAATTGTATCATCATTATAAACAGCAAAATTCGTGCTGTCGTCATTGTCGAAATTAAGCACCTTTTCTTCTTCAAAGTCCGATGCACTCAGTGCTACAACCTCTTGAATATCGCTTGTGTAGTAAGACGAAACATATTCATCACTAAGCGGATTGTAATTTAAATCCATAATGAAAGCTTTGAGCATAAAGTACTCCGGCATGGGGTTTGCGTCAATTGGCACATTAACCCGTGACGGCTCGTCCACTGTTTCTACAAACGCATTGCCCGAAACAAGCATTTCGTCAGTATTCTCGTCATAAAGCGACACGACAATCAAACTTGGCTCCAATGCGGAATACTCCACCGAAGCCATACTGCCCTCAATCGTCACATCTGTTATTGTATAGTCGGCTAAACCCTGCTGCATCTGCTCATCAGCCACATCGCCGAACTGGTCGGCAATCAGTGAGCCGAACGTACCGGTTGCACCCATAGATGTCTGCATAGCGGAAAAAGCACTTGTCTGCTCGCTTACTTCCTCAGCCTCCACAGGTACAATAACTAACGGCATTATAATGAAAATACTTAATAACAATGCTGTCAGTTTTTTGATTTGCATAAAATCCTCTCCTTATAATTTTATATTTCACCCTTGCTGACACTAATGCACAAAAATCAAGCAAGGATAAAAACTTTATTATATCCATTATATACTAACTTAGAAATATTTTCAATACATTTATTGAAGTATAATAAATTCTTTTTCATAAAAAAGCAAAACTGTAAAATTCCTTTCATCTCTTTGCATAAATCCCCCAAAAACCGCCCACACTAATTACGGTAATAAAAAATTTAAAATATTTTTCGGTGTTTTTTTATAAAACACTGGATTTTTTCTCCATATTCTGTTATAATTAGTTATAGGCTGATGTATAGTTCGTATTTTTGTGCAAAATTGACGTATATTTATCCGTTTTTGGATAAATCGCACAATTTTACTGAAAAAGGTCTGTACATCTTGCGAATAACATTAATTTTACTTAGGAGGTAATTACAATGGCAAACAAATGGGTGTACCTTTTCAGCGAGGGTAATGCTAACATGCGTGAGCTCCTCGGCGGTAAGGGTGGTACCTCAGGGCTTCACAATTACAACAGAGGCTTGTACTCAGTACTATGAGGACGGCAGAGAGATTAACGATGAGATTCAGGCTCAGATTAATGAGTACATCGTAAAAATGGAAGAAATCACAGGCAAAAAGTTCGGTGATAAGGAGAATCCGCTTCTCGTTTCCGTTCGTTCGGGTGCAAGAGCTTCTATGCCCGGTATGATGGATACAATCCTCAACCTCGGTCTTAACGAAGAGGTTGTTAATACAATCGCAGAGCAGTCGGGCAACCCTCGTTGGGCTTGGGACTGCTACAGAAGATTTATCCAGATGTATTCCGACGTAGTTATGGAAGTTGGCAAGAAGTACTTCGAGGAGCTTATCGACGAGATGAAAGCTAAGAAGGGCGTTACTCAGGACGTTGAGCTTAATGCTGACGACCTCAAGGAGCTTGCTAACCAGTTTAAGGCTGAGTATAAAGAGAAAATCGGTGCAGACTTCCCGACAGATCCGAAAGAGCAGCTTATGGGTGCTATCAAGGCTGTATTCCGTTCTTGGGACAACCCGAGAGCTAACGTATACCGCCGTGACAACGACATTCCTTACTCATGGGGTACTGCTGTAAACGTTCAGTCTATGGCATTCGGTAACATGGGTGACGACTGCGGTACAGGCGTTGCATTTACCCGTGACCCTGCTACAGGTGCTAAGGGTCTTTTCGGTGAGTTCCTTACAAACGCACAGGGCGAGGACGTTGTTGCCGGTGTTCGTACTCCGATGAAGATTTCCGAAATGGCTGACAAGTTCCCCGAGGCTTTCGCACAGTTCAACGAAGTTTGCGGTATCCTCGAAAACCACTACAGAGATATGCAGGATATGGAGTTCACAGTTGAGCACGGCAAACTCTATATGCTCCAGACAAGAAACGGTAAGAGAACTGCTCAGGCTGCTCTTAAAATCGCTTGCGACCTCGTTGATGAGGGTATGAGAACAGAAGCTGAAGCTGTTGCTATGATCGACCCCCGTAACCTTGACACACTTCTCCACCCGCAGTTCGACGCTGCTGCTCTTAAGGCTGCCACACCTATCGGCAAGGGTCTTGGTGCTTCTCCGGGTGCTGCTTGCGGTAAGGTTGTATTCACAGCTGAGGACGCTGAGGCTTGGAACGCTAACGGCGAGAAGGTTGTACTCGTAAGACTTGAAACTTCTCCTGAGGACATCACAGGTATGAAGGCTTCACAAGGTATTCTCACAGTTCGTGGCGGTATGACATCTCACGCAGCAGTTGTTGCTCGTGGTATGGGTACATGTTGTGTATCCGGCTGTTCCGAAATCAATATGGACGAGGCTAACAAGAAGTTCACACTCGCAGGCAAAGAGTTCAAAGAGGGCGACTTCATTTCTATCGACGGTTCTACAGGTAACATCTACGAGGGTGTAATCCCGACAGTTGACGCTACAATCGCAGGCGAGTTCGGCAGAGTTATGGCTTGGGCTGACAAGTACAGAACTCTTAAGGTTAGAACAAATGCCGACACACCGTCTGACGCTAAGAAGGCTAGAGAGCTTGGTGCTGAGGGTATCGGTCTTTGCCGTACAGAGCATATGTTCTTTGAAGAGGACAGAATCGCTGCATTCCGTGAGATGATTTGCTCCGATACAGTTGAAGAGAGAGAAGCTGCACTTGAGAAGATTCTCCCGTATCAGCAGGGCGACTTCAAGGCTCTTTACGAAGCACTCGAAGGCAACCCGGTTACAATCCGTTTCCTCGACCCGCCGCTCCACGAGTTTGTTCCCACAACAGAGGAAGACATCAAGAAGCTCGCTGACGCACAGGGTAAGTCTGTTGAGGACATCAAGGCTATCATTACTTCTCTCCATGAGTTCAACCCGATGATGGGTCACCGTGGCTGCCGTCTTGCAGTAACATACCCTGAGATTGCAAAGATGCAGACTAAGGCTGTTATCCGTGCTGCTATCGAGGTTAAGAACGCTCATCCGGATTGGAACGTTAAGCCTGAGATTATGATTCCGCTCGTATGCGAGGTTAAGGAATTGAAGTTCGTTAAGAAGGTAGTTGTTGAAACTGCCGATGCTGAAATCGCTGCTGCAGGCGTTGAGCTTGAGTATGAGGTTGGTACAATGATTGAGATTCCGAGAGCTGCTCTTACAGCTGACGAAATCGCTGCTGAGGCTGACTTCTTCTGCTTCGGTACAAACGACCTTACTCAGATGACATTCGGCTTCAGCCGTGACGATGCAGGTAAGTTCCTTAACGCTTACTATGACACTAAGATCTTCGAGAACGATCCGTTCGCTAAACTCGACCAGACAGGTGTAGGCAAGCTTATGGAAACAGCTATTAAGCTCGGTAAGCCTGTAAATCCGAAGCTCCATGTAGGTATCTGCGGCGAGCATGGCGGTGACCCGTCTTCGGTAGAGTTCTGCCACAAGATTGGTCTTGACTATGTATCCTGCTCACCGTTCCGTGTGCCGATTGCTAGACTTGCTGCTGCTCAGGCTGCTATTAACAATAAGTAATTTGATATTTGTCGAATCTTAATTAAAAATATTTTTCATTTTGGCTTCGTTTTTTGCTGAAATGATTTTCACCCACTCGTTGATTAATTGACGGGTGGGTGATTTTTATTGAACAAAACATAAAATTTTATCTTTACTTATTGCAAACTTCGATATATATATGTTATAATAGCTATAAGTTGTTTTTCACTTAATTGGAGATGATTATATGAAACCTGTATTAAAATACCGAGGTGGAAAATCTAAAGAAATCCCTCATTTTTTACAATACATACCTAACAATTACAATCGATATATTGAACCTTTTTTAGGCGGCGGAGCGGTTTTCTTTTACCTGGAACCAAATAATGCTATTTTAAATGATATTAATGAAAGACTTATGAACTTTTATAATCAGCTTAGAAATGAATATCCAAATATGAGAATTCAGCTTAATGAGCTTCAATCAATTTATGAGAAAAATCAAATAACCTTTAAAAAATTGAAGGCTGAAACCCCAAATGAAAGAGTACCTAACGCAAATGAAGATTTATATTATCATATGCGTAACCTGTTTAATTACCCAGATAAAAATTATTTAGACGGTGTTGTATATTTTTTTATTAATAAAACCGCTTATTCAGGAATGATAAGGTATAACAATAATGGTGAATATAATGTACCTTTCGGAAGATATCCTAATTTTAATACAAACCTTATTACACCTCAACACAGTGAATTACTTCAAAAAGCAGAATTGTTTAATCTCGATTACAGTAAAATTTTTGAAATATCACAAAATGATGACTTTATGTTTCTTGATCCTCCTTACGATTGCGTATTTAACGATTATGGCAATATTGATATGATGAACGGATTTGATGAAAATGAACACAGACGATTGGCTTCCGATTTCAAAAATCTTTCCTGTCGAGCTCTAATGATTATTGGAAAAACTCCTTTAACCGAAGAATTATATAGCAATTATATTTTTGATGAATACTATAAAAATTATTCGGTTAATATTAAAAACAGATTTAACAACGATAAAATGCATATTATTGTAAAAAATTACTAAGGAGTCGCATATGGCTGTACTCAAAAACAAATCACTTTTCTTTACTACCTCACCAAGAACCCCATCAAAAATGATTCCAGAAATAAAACTTCTCCATGAAAAATTCTCCGGAAATGAATGGAATAAAAGCACACAGGAAAAGTTTATAGAGGAACTAGCCACTTCAAGCTTTTTTGAAGGTAAGGGTTCACCTTCTGATAAAGCGTTCAGTGCCAGAGATAGAATCAACAGAGCTCCAAAAGCATTAGGATTTGTTGATTTAAGTCCTCGCATTTCTTTAACCGAAGCCGGAGAATTACTTGTATACAGTAAAAGACCACATGAAATCTTTTTAAGGCAACTTTTGAAATATCAGCTGCCATCACCGTATCACAAAGAAAATATCGATGTTCAAGGAACGTTCTATATTCGTCCTTATCTGGAAATTCTCAGACTTGTTCGTACTCTTGAATTTCTTACATTTGATGAATTAAAAATATTCGGTTTACAATTAACAGATTATCGAAAATTTGATGAAGTGAAAAACAAAATTCTCAATTTTCGAGATGAAAAAGAAAAAAATAAAGGCAGATATAAGAAATTTGCAGACGACAATTTGACTTCCGCCATTTTTGATATTTACTCTGACAGAATTGCTTCTGGTAAAACAAAAACAAGAGAAACAAAAGATTCCAGTATAAAAAAATTCGTTTCAACTCAAAAGAAAAATCTTCGTGATTACGCTGATGCTTGTTTTAGATATCTGCGTTATACAGGATTAATATCAATTTCCCAAAAAAACCGTTCTATATCTGTTTTTGAGGATAAAAAAACTGAAGTGGATTTTATCCTTCAAAATGTTAACAGGAATCCTGTTTTTATAAACGATTACGAAAAATATAAAATACATCTTTTCTCAAAAGTCGAACCAAAACTATATACCGATAACAAAGAAAATTTAATCGAGTTATTAACAAAAACGTACTCATTAACAAAATCCGAACTTTTGGAAAAAGAACCGGAAGAATTAAAGGACATTCGTGATGAGATTGCTCAAAAGCACAAGGAAAATATTATTAGCAAACAAATAACGCAAATTAAATCCTACTCTCTATATTCCGATATCATTAATACATTTAATGATATAAAAAACAATGAATATTACGATACACCTTTGATGTTTGAATACAACACCTGGAGAGCAATGACTATGCTTGACGGAGGTAAAATCAAGGGAAATTTCAGATTTGATGATTCTGGTCAACCATTATCCACTGCACAAGGCAATATGCCTGATATCGAATGTGATTATGATGATTTTTCAATGTCGGTAGAAGTAACTTTACAATCTGGTCAACGGCAGTATGAATCTGAGGGCGAGCCTGTTGCACGTCATTACGGACAACTGCGAAAAAGACTTGGAAAAGACACATATTGTTTATTTATCGCACCTATAATTAATCCTGCCGTAATTGCACATTTCTTTGCATTGAATAAAATGAATATTTCATATTACGGAGGAAAATCTAAAATAATACCTATGGATTTAGACTCGTTTATTAATCTGATTGAAAACTCTTACCGCTGTAAAACTCAACCGAATTCATCCAATATCAGACAACTTCTTGATACAATTATTAATTTTTCGGAAACAGCAGAAAATGAGGAGTCATGGTATAGCTATATACAAACGTGTACAATCAATTGGCTAATAGATATTTAATTTCACCCACTCGTTAATTCTAGTTGACGAGTGGGTGATTTTTATATAATTTTCTCTCAGCAAATTTTCCAAAATACATTGAAAAAATAAGAAAACAATGGTAAAATATAAATTATAATAATATTAAAAAAGGAGAATTATATGCAACAAGATAAAAATATATACTGCTATCATTGTTTCGCTCAGATTATTAGTCCCGACAATCCACTCTGCCCCGAATGCAGAAATAAATACAGCGTGCATTACGCCCAAAGCAGCGAGCTTCCTGCCGGAACATATCTCAGCGGAAACAGATACATTGTCGGAAAATCCATAGGAAGCGGCGGTTTCGGAATAACCTATATCGGATTTGACACAAAGCTCAAAAAGAAAATTCTTATAAAAGAAACCTTTTACTCCGGTATTTTCCAAAGAAATGTATTTAACAAGGATAATCCCGAGCCGCTCAAAGTGACTTACAGCAAAGATATTTCACTTGATGATATTATGCACAAAACCGAAAAGGAGTGTGTAAGTCTATCCGAGGCTGAGGGTCTTGAAAATATTGTTAAAGTATACGATTGGTTTTCCGAGAATAATACTGCATACATAATAACAGAGTTTATTAATGGTGTCACCTTATATGACAAAGTAACCTCCAACGGTCGCTATACGTGGGACGAACTCAGCGGAAAAATAACTCCGCTTATGAACAGTCTTGCGGCACTTCACGAAAAGAATATTCTGCACCGTGACATTAAGCCGCAGAACATTATGATTCGTCAATCGAAGCATACAAGCGAAAGTTTCGTTCTAATCGACTTCGGTCTTGCACGCTCCAACTCTACACGAACGCTTGCCTCTGTGGGTCTTGCATTCTCCCCCGGATATTCTCCGCTCGAACAGCGTACCTTTGTTAAAAAGGACGGAACTTACACGGACGTTTACGCACTTGCGGCAACAATTTATTTTGCGTTGACAGGCGAAGAACCCAACGAAGATATTTGTGATACAATTGAAGGGAATTTTCCGAAAATCAATGTTATGACTTCAAAATACGGTGTACCCGAGAATGTTGTTAATGCTTTGAAGTCCGCACTTGCTATGAACACCGCCGAACGCTGTCAAACTATCGAGGAATTGGAAAGTATTATCAACAATGAACATTCCGACACCGCCCAAAAGGATAGTGCCGACAAGAATGTACACGTTACCGCTGCCAAAATATCTCTTAATAAAGATACCGACAGTTCTGTAACTTCCCGTAATATAAAATCAACCTCCGAAACAATTTCGGTCAATCACAAAGACACCGACAATTTTAGATTTTCCCGTGATATCAAATCAACCTCCGAAACTATTTCGGTTAATCATACAGCCGACAATAACGAGGATTACGATTTTTTTAAAGATATCGGCAATGACAATACAGAAGCTGATAAACCTAAATCCCAAAATGAATATGTTGTTTTGGAAAATCCAAATAGGGTTATGGCTTTTTTTAAGAATTCCAAGGTATTTATTTCCGTTGTGGTGGGAATGATTTTAGCGGCATCTGCATTTTCGATTTATTCCCTGAACCCTCCGGAAAAAGAACCGAGAGCCTACACGCCGATTGAATCTCAAAGTACCGAAAAAAATTCCGATACCGTTAGCAGTTCGATGTCAAATAATACAAGTTCGGCTGTTACAAGCAGCAATAACGAAAATACAAGCTCTGCTGTTACGAGCAGTAAGAAGACCGAAAATTCAAGTTCAGCTGTCACGAGCAGCAGGAAAACAGGAAATTCAAGTTCGGCTGCCACGAGCAGTAAGAA
>CADCHW010000039.1 GCA_902801245.1 uncultured Ruminococcus sp. | reverse complement strand
TATACTCTTCTCGGAAACGGCGGTAAGTCCTACAAGCCTTACACTTACTATTATGTAACAGACGCAGACGATAACGTAATTATTGACAACAGAGAGCAAGACCCTATTCAGGCTCTCACTGTTGAAACAGCGGCTATTGTAAACCGCTTGCTCAACTACAACATTCAGACTTCACACAGTACGAACGCAGGCGAAACAAGAATTACAGGCTGGGATATTATCGGTAAAACAGGTACAACCGATGCCGATACAAACAGCTGGTTCTGCGGCTGCTCGCCGTATTGCTCGGCGGCTATCTGGGTAGGTTACGATAATCCTAAAACTGTTGAGGATACAACTATTGCAACTAAGCTTTGGAAAGTTCTTATGGAGCAGTATCTTAAAGATAAGGAGCATAAGGATTACGAATTCCCCGATGACCTTATTGTTGCACAGTATTGTCCGTATACGGGACTTCTCGCAAATACAGCCTGCGGTGCTTCACGCTACGGATATTATAACCAAAGTAACATTCCTCAGTACTGCACAACTCATGCAGGATTTAATACTCCTTACACAACTTGGGGCGAGCTTAAGGCTTCCAATGCCGCAAATACGGTAAGTATTCAGGCTACAACCTCAGGCGTGAACAATTATAACAACAATAATAATAACTATAATTACAACTACAATCAGAATAACAATACCTACTACAACAATAACGATAATGACGACGGTTCGTTTGATTATAATGATTTTGTAGATTACAACGAGTACTACGATAATCTTGAAAACGGCGGTGACGATGACGGCGGTGAAGGCGGCGACGGCGGTTATACCGGATATACAGAACCCACCTATGAACCGACAACACCTGCCGCAACCGACCCCGGCACAGGCGGAGGTACGGCAGCTTACGGAGGCGGTGACGTTGGCGGCGGCGGTGCTGCTGTCGGAGGCGGAGATGTCGGAGGTACTGTAACAGGCGGCGGAGATGCCGGCGGCAGTGCTGAATAATTTTTTAACACGTGAAGAAAGACCTTTTTAGCCTAACTTAACGAACCCGACCGGCGGACAACGTCCGCTCGAAACACGTGAAGAAAGTCCTTTTTAGTCTGACTTCACGAACCCGACCGAAAGTCGGTTTTATGATGTAGTTTTTAGTTTGATGTTCAATCGGGTTAAAGATTACATTGGATTTTTCATAAGTATATAAAAACAGACAATCAAATTAATTTTGATTGTCTGTTTCTTCATTCTTTATTCTTTCCTACAGTCTTCCTTCGCTGTAGGCTTTCTGGTTTTCGATGCTTTGAGCCATCATCTTTTGCATAAACGACTGCTTTTTCTTCTTGGCAGGCTTAACCTTTTTGCCACGGTATTTTTCGGCAGCTTTCCAAGCTTTCTGTAATTCCTCGGACATCTCACTGCGGAGAGCTTCCTTTTGGTTTTCATCTGTGACAGAGTTAAGAATAATTATTGTGATAAGCGGACGAGTGTCGATATCACCGTAGGAGTACTGGGCAGAGAGAACTTCCGCAAGCTTGTCAACTTCCTTTTTGTTATTGCGGTTCATAAGCTCGGCAACTTTCGGAACAATTTTCTCCCTTGTAAACGTAACGGCTCTGAACTGCTCGTAGGATTCCTCTTCCTCTTTGATTTCATCTTTAAGCTCGGGGAAAATCGCAACAAGTCTTTTTGAGAAGAATACCGGGTCGCCGTTGCCGTCGTCGCTGTTCTTCTTTTTCTTTTTCTGTTTTGGTGTCTGAACAAACTTAGGGGCAGCCACACTTTCGGCGAAGTCGTTGCCGATTGACTCGGCTTCACGCTCGGAGTCGGTTACAGGGTCAAACATCCATGTGCCGATAGTCTTCCACTCATTGTCGGGACCGTCCTCCGTCATGGAACAGCTTCTCATAACCATATGCTTTTTATCTTTGTAGTAGATAACGGAATAAGCGACAGATTCACCGGTGTATAACGCAGCAAGCTCGTTGCTGTTTGTACCGGAAACATTCTGCTGAGTAAAACCCTGCTCGCTTAAAGCGGCTTCTACTTTTCTGTTGACAATATCAAATGCCTTGTTTATCATAGTAAAAGCATTCCTTTCTTTTCTAAAAAATCATCTGATATAATTATAACGCATAATTCTTGTTTTGTCACTATATTTTTGATATGTGAGAACAGTTTTTTTCCTGAAAAAATTTATAAAAACACCTTGACAAATCCTTTTCGGTGTAGTAAAATAAAGTATAGAGTTGATTTGCCGGTGTGGTGGAATAGGCAGACACAAGGGACTTAAAATCCCTCGAACCACAAATTCGTACCGGTTCAAGTCCGGTCACCGGCACTAGACTTTTAAAGAAAAAGCACTTGCATTTATTGCAGGTGCTTTTTTGCGTGAGTTATACTCACGGTCAAAAAGATTTACCATTTTAAAGTTTGGTCAAGCTTTTTAAAGCTTGCGGGTCAAGGGCAGAGCCCTTGTCGCTGACGGAACAAATTATTGTAGAAAAATAAATTACCCTCAGCGAAACTAAACAAACTATCAACGGCGAAATAAAAAAATAAAAAACACATCAAAAAATATCTTTCGATATAAACTAAAGCAGGCAACAGCGTAGCGAATTGCCGGTCGAAGAAAGAAAAGCGGTAAATCTTAATGCTTGCGAGTATAAAAATATCTTAAGAGTAAGAAGATATTGACAGAACACCCCTATGTAAAAATTCGGGTAATAATAATTTTGCTTTAACCGTCAGAAAGCATTTAAGTATAAGTTGAAAAATTGCACATTGTTAATTGCTAATTAATTTAAAAACTCCCTTGTATAGTTTAACTTAAGCTGTACGGGGGAGTTTTGTTTTTTTCCAAAGATTAAAATTGGATTAAAAACATTGAAAATTCCTGTAAATTGTATTATACTAAAAAATATAAAAGAGGGAGGGTTTTTGTATGAAAAAACCGCAAAGATTTTTGGGTATTTTGGATTTGGTGCTGCTGTCTAATCTGTCGCCGCTGCTGAACGCATTTAACAGCGGATATCTTTTTATGATATCCTCAATTATTGTATTATCGATATATTTCATAGTGATGAATATTAAACCGTCGGGCATAAAAAATCCCAATCACCGTTTGAGAATAATGTATAACGGTCGGGAACTTATGGTTATATTTGCGTACAGCTTTATTTTGAATACACTTTTGTTTGTTTTGTGGAATACCGTTTTTACTATGACAACCGCCAATATAGTAACATTTATAGTTACAACATTGGTACTGGGTGCAATAGCTGCATTTAACGGAATTGTAAGAATGTTTGTCACGAGCAAACAGCTGGGAATAACACAAAGAGTGCTGATATTTCTTTTGTGGTGGTGTCCGATAGTAAACCTGTTCATTATATCGAAAGCCTGCAAAACGGTTTACAACGAATATATTCTTGAAACAGATAAATTTGAACTGAATAATATCCGCAAAGAAAACGAAATCTGTAAAACAAGATATCCTATTTTAATGGTTCACGGAGTATTTTTCAGGGATTCAAAATTCTTTAATTACTGGGGAAGAGTGCCTGGGGAACTTATCCGCAACGGTGCGGAAATTTACTACGGAGGTCAGCATTCGGCGGCAAGCGTTGAACGCTGCGGCTATGAGCTTAAGGCTAAAATCGAAGAGATTGTAAGAACAACAGGCTGTGAAAAGGTGAATATTATCGCCCATTCAAAAGGCGGACTTGATTCAAGGTTTGCTGTTTCCTGTCTTGGTATGGACAGGTACGTTGCATCTCTTACAACCGTGAATACTCCTCACCGTGGCTGTGAGTATGCCGATTTTATTCTTGAACATGCTCCGTTCGGGTTCAAGGATTTTCTCGCAAGAAGATACAATTCCGCACTTAAAAAGTTCGGTGAAGAGGATTCCGATTTCATTTCGGCGGTTACCGATTTGACGGCTAAAAATTGCAGTCGGCTGAATGAAATTGCTCCGAACAGTCCGAATGTATTCTATCAAAGTATAGGGTCGAGAATGAAGAAAAGCTCTAGTGCGGGTTTTCCGCTGAATATGTCGTATCATATTGTGAAGCTTTTCTGCAAGCTTGACAATGACGGTCTTGTTGATGTTGAGTCTATGAAGTGGGGAGAACGTCATATTTTCTTTGAACCGAAAACGAAGAGGGGACTTTCTCACGGTGACTTGATTGATTTGATGAGAGAGGACATCAAGGGTTTTGATATTCGTGAAGAGTTCGTTAAAATTGCGGCAGACTTAAAAAACAAAGGACTGTGAGTTAATACGGCAGGCAATACACGCAGGAAACAGGTGAGAATTTGACAGTTTGGTGATTAGCTGAATACGGATATTTAAAACGGGATTTTTATATAAATTCATAATAATATTATTATTGACAAATATAGTTATATGTGATAAGATAAATATGTAATTTTCACTATAGAGAGGTGTTTTATTTGAGAAATAAGGTTTTAGCCGTATTAACTTCGGGTGCTTTGCTGATTTCCGCGGCGAGCGTGAATATTACGGCGAATGCGGCAGTTGTGGACGCTCAAGATTCGGCGGCTGTTGTTGAATTGCAGAACAGTAATGATCCAAAAACCTATGGGGATTTTGAATATATCGTTTTAGATAACGGAACAGTTGAAATTTCAAAATATAAAGGTTCGGACAGTAACGTTGATATTCCCAACAAAATTGACGGTAAGGCTGTTACAAGTATTGGTATTGCTGCTTTTTACAATTGTTTGGGATTGAAAAGTGTTTCTATTCCCGATTCCGTTACAAGTATTGATTACTCTGCTTTTTCCAATTGTTCTAAATTGACAAGCGTTTCTATTCCTAATTCTGTTACCAATATTAGCGGTACGGCTTTTGATGGTACAACTTGGTTAAAAAATTATGCTAATGATTTTGTTATTGTAGGAAATAACATTCTTATGAAATACAAAGGTAATAAATCCGACATTTCTATTCCAAACTCTGTTACCCGTATTGGAAACCATGCTTTTTTATGGTGTTCGGGATTAAAAAGTGTTTCTATACCTAACTCCGTTACCGTTATCGGCAATTCCGCTTTTGACGGTTGTTCCGGATTGACTGATATTACTATCCCAAACTCTGTTAAAAGTATTGGTGAGTGTGCTTTTTCCGAGTGTTCCGCATTGACGAATATTTCTATTCCAAATTCTGTTACTTATATCGGCGACTTCGCTTTTAGATATTGTTGGGGATTGAAAAATATTTCTATTCCTAATTCTGTTACAGAGATTAGACACAGTACTTTTTTGGATTGTTCGGGATTGAAAAGCGTTTCTATTCCCAATTCTGTTACTAATATTGGTGCAGAGGCTTTTAGAAATTGTTCCGCATTGACGAGTATTTCTATTCCAAATTCTGTTACCGATATTGATATATGGGCTTTTGATGGTTGTTCGGGATTAACAAGTGTTTTTATTCCCAACTCCGTTACAAATATCGGACACTTTGCTTTTGAGGGTTGTTCAAAATTAACAGATATTTCTATTCCCAACTCTGTTACGGATATTGGTGTACAAGCTTTTTCCGGTTGTTCGGAATTAACAAACGTTTATATTTATAACTCTGATGCCAATATCAATATGAATGCTTTTTCCGGCTGCACAAACCTTACTATCCACGGCTGCAAAAATTCAACCGCCGAAACATACGCAAATGACAACAACATTTCATTTGTTGAATTACCGCTGCCGCAGCCGACCAAAACCCTTTACTCCGGCAACATTGACGGCGATGAAAAAGTTACATCTGCCGATGCACTTGTTGTTTTGAGAGCTTCCGTTAAACTTGAAAATCTAACATATGAACAGAACTATTTTGCTGATGTCAACAGCGACAGCAAGGTTGACAGTGCGGACAGTCTTGCTATTTTGAGGTACAGTGTAGGTTTTAGGGATAATGGTGTGACTATCGGCTTTGACGGCTGAGTATTTTTATAATTTGATATTTTTATAAAAAGTTACCGCCCCGAATTATCGGGACGGTTTTCTGTTTGAAATTCTGTTTATATACTAGCGAGCAGTAAGATTTAGCAAATTCGCCGACATCTCCCCTATAAGGGGCGACTTTGATAAATCAAGAACCAAAAAGCCTCCACTTTTAGGGGAGGTGGCAGCCGTAAGGCTGACGGAGGGGTTTTTAGAAAATCTCAATTTTTTAAAATATTGGCGGTAAATCTTAACGCTTTCGAGTATAACAAAAACATATTTTGTATTGTCTTAGAGGAAAGTTTGTTTTCCTTTTATCGGCAATTCGCTACGCTGTTGCCTGCTTTGGTTTAAGCAGAAAGTTTTTATTTTTTGTGGAGTGTTATTACTGTTTTCTAAAAAGGTTTATTAAATTTCGCTGAGGGCAGTTTTATTTTCTACTCCAATGTGTTTCGTCAGCGACAAGGGCTCTGCCCTTGACCCGCAAGCTTTGAAAAGCTTGACCAAACTTTAACAAGCTTCGCCTCTATCCAACTTTATTTTAATGCCGCAATTGCCGCATTAATCATTGCAATTTTCTCCTGCTCCTTGGCAGCCTGATTTCTGATTTTCTCGATAACTTTCTCCGGTGCTTTACTCATAAATCCCGGATTATTAAGCTTGCCCTCGTCCTGTGCCAAAAGCTTCTTAGTCGCTTCAAGCTCCTTATTAAGACGTTTAAGCTCCGCTTCCTTATCAACAAGCTCGTCCATAGGAATGTAAATCTTTGCGTCTGCGGTTACAACCGTAACTGCACCCTCTATATCAAAAGCTTCTCCAACCTCAACTTCACTTGCCGACGCAAGCTTAACTATAAACTTCGCACCGTTTTTGAAAGTATCTCCGAACTGAGATGCTACAAACACTTTAGCCTTTCTTGACGGCGGAACATTCATTTCGGCACGTCTGTTTCTGATAGCCTTAATAGCGTCTGTAATTCTTGTCATCTCGGCGGCAGCTTCGACAAAGTTAAGGCTTTCGTCATACTTCGGGAATTCAGTAAGCATAATTGTTTCGCCGTCATGTGGAATTGTCTGCCAGATTTCCTCCGTGATAAACGGCATAAACGGGTGCAGAAGTCTGAGAGCCTTTTCAAGAACCCAAACGAGAACCTGTCTTGCGTTTTGAGCGGATTTGCCCTCGCTTTGAAGTCTTGCTTTGGCAAGTTCAATGTACCAGTCGCAGTAGTAATCCCAGATGAAGTCGTAAACTTTCTGAACGGCAATACCGAGTTCAAACTTATCGAGATTGTCCGCAACCTCTTTAGCAACACTGTTGAGAGTGGAGATAATCCATTTATCCTCAATTTCAAGCTCCTCGGGGAGTTTGTTTTCAACGTTATAGTCGTCTATGTTCATATGAACGAAACGGCTTGCATTCCAGAGTTTGTTCGCAAAGTTTCTGCTTGCGGTGATTTTCTCCTCTGAATAACGCATATCGTTTCCGGGGGCATTGCCTGTTACAAGTGTAAGTCTGAGAGCGTCCGCACCGAACTTGTCGATAACCTCCAGAGGGTCAATTCCGTTGCCGAGAGATTTACTCATCTTTCTGCCCTGAGAATCACGAACAAGACCGTGAATGAGTACAGTCTTAAACGGAACTTCTCCGACATGCTCCAAACCGCTGAACATCATTCGCATAACCCAGAACGGAATAATGTCGTATCCTGTAACGAGAACACTTGTCGGGTAGAAGTACTCCATTTCGGGAGTTTTCTCGGGCCAGCCGAGAGTTGAGAAAGGCCACAAAGCCGACGAGAACCACGTATCAAGAGTATCGGGGTCTTGACACATTTTCTTTCCGCACTTAGGACAGAAAGCTTCGTTTTCTTTAGTGACAACAGTTTCGCCGCAATCGTCGCAGTAGAACGCAGGAATTTGATGACCCCACCAAAGCTGTCGGGAAATACACCAGTCACGGATATTTTCAAGCCAGTGGAAATAAGTCTTTTCAAAGTGCGGCGGAACAAACTCCGTATCGTCATTTTTAACTGCATCGATAGCCGGCTGTGCAAGCGGTTTCATTTTTACAAACCACTGCTTTGAAACTCTCGGCTCAACCGTGGTCGAACAGCGGTAGCAAGTGCCGACATTGTGGGAGTAGTCCTCGATTTTAACAAGTGCTCCCTCTTCTTCAAGGTCTTTAACGATAGCCTTTCTTGCTTCGTATCTGTCCATACCTGCATACTTCGGGTAATCATCGGTAATCTTAGCGTCATCTGTCATAACGTTGATGATTTCGAGATTATGACGAAGACCAACCTCGAAGTCGTTCGGGTCGTGGGCAGGCGTGATTTTAACAACACCCGTACCGAAATCCATTTCTACATAATCATCGGCAACAATAGGAATCTCTCTGTGAACTATCGGAAGAATGAGTGTCTTGCCGACCAAATCTTTGTAGCGTTCGTCATTCGGATTTACAGCGACAGCCGTGTCACCGAGAAGAGTTTCGGGACGTGTGGTTGCAAGGTTGATGTATCCGCTGCCGTCTTTGAGCGGATATCTCAAATGCCAGAAATGACCTGCCTGCTCCTCATACTCAACTTCGGCATCGGAAATAGAAGTAAGACACTTCGGACACCAGTTAATGATACGCTCGCCACGATAGATAAGACCCTTTTCGTAAAGACGAACGAAAACCTCCTTAACGGCTTTGTTACAGCCCTCGTCCATAGTGAAGCGTTCTCTTTCCCAGTCGGCGGAAGAGCCGATTTTCCTGAGCTGCTTAACGATACGTCCGCCATACTCGGCTTTCCAAGCCCAAGCACGTTCAAGGAATTTCTCTCTGCCGATATCCTCTTTCGTAACGCTCTCTTTTCGCATAGCCTCAACGATTTTCGCCTCTGTAGCGATTGAAGCGTGGTCTGTGCCGGGAAGCCACAAAGCACTGTAACCCTGCATTCTCTTGAAACGGATAAGGATATCCTGCAAAGTGTTGTCAAGTGCGTGACCCATATGCAGCTGACCCGTGATATTCGGCGGCGGCATAACGATAGTGTAAGGCTTTTTATCCTTATCTATTTCCGCATGAAAGAAACCGTTATTCATCCAGAACTCATATATTTTGTTTTCAAACTGTGCCGGCTCGTAAGCCTTTTCAAGTTCTTTTGCCATATTTTTATTCAACTTCTTTCTATATAAATGCTTTACATTTAATTATCTCATTATATGAAGAATTTGTCAATAGATTTTTGAAAGGGCGGAAAAAATTCTGCTTGTACGGCTGCGAAGCCTGTTAAAAGTTTGGTCAAGCTTTTTAAAGCTTGCGGTTTCCATATGATAGCGGGAAGTTGGTTTTTCAAATTAATAAGAAAGGTGTAATTGTGACGGTCGGAAATGCAACGGTATGAAAAAACGGCGAAAGTACGATTAAATCTATGTTTACGGCAAATGCAATTTTAAAAATCGCAATTGAGCATAAAAGAGATAACGAGAGTAAAAGGGAGATTAAAAGAGATTTTTAAAAACAAATTAAAATTTTCAAAAAAGTTATTGACAAATCCCCCTAAGGTATGGTATGATAACAAGGCACTGGTGTGAAGATAAGAATTTCACATATACTGAATAAATTGGTTTAGGAGGAAAAAAACTATGTCAACTTTTATGGCAAAAAAAGGCGAAGTTGAGCGTAAATGGTACGTTATCGACGCTGCCGGCAAGCCGCTCGGAAGAGTTGCTGCTCAGGCTGCCGTGCTTCTCAGAGGCAAGCATAAGCCTACTTATACTCCGCATGTAGACTGCGGTGATCACGTAATTATTATTAACTGCGAAAAGGCAGTTCTCACAGGTAACAAGCTCACTCAGAAGAAGTGGCAGCGTCACACAGGTTACGTTGGTCACCTCAAGGAAACTCGTTACGATACATTGATGGCAACTAAGCCGACAAAGGCAATGGAGCTTGCTGTTAAGGGCATGATTCCGAACAACTCTATCGGCAGAGATGCTTTGCTCAGACTTCGTTTGTTTGAGGGTGCAGAGCACATTCACGCAGCACAGAAGCCCGAAGTTTGGGACAAGTAAGGAAGGAGGACTAAAATATTATGTACGATAATTCTAATTATTTCTACGGCACAGGCAGAAGAAAGAGTTCTGTTGCAAGAGTAAGAATTTACCAGGGAACAGGCAAAATCACAATCAACGACAGAGATATCGATGATTATTTCGGTCTTGAAACACTTAAGCTCATTGTTAGACAGCCTCTTAACCTTACAGATACAGCTGAGAAGTTCGATGTTGTATGCAGAGTTGCAGGCGGCGGCGTAACAGGTCAGGCAGGTGCAATTCGTCACGGTATTTCAAGAGCTTTGCTCCAGTACGATTCCGAGAATTTGCGTCCTGTTCTTAAAAAGGCAGGCTTCCTCACTCGTGACCCACGTATGAAAGAGCGTAAGAAGTACGGTCTTAAGGCTGCTCGTAGAGCTCCGCAGTTCTCGAAGAGATAATCAGACCGTTTTCTCAATAAAGAAACATACAAATTTCAAGAGCATTCACCTTTTGGCGGATGCTCTTAATTTTTGAAACGCAAATGATATATATACCGGAAAGCTAAAAGATTTACCATTTTAAAGTTTGGTCAAGCTTTTTAAAGCTTGCGGATTCCAAAGGCAGAGCCGGCGACGGCACGACATAGGAGTGCCTAGTGCTGTGCAGTCGTTGACGAAACCAATTTGCAAAGAAAAATAAACTACCCTCAGCGAAACTAAACAAACTATGCTTAGAAAACAAAAGTATATACAAAAACGTATCTATTTGTACAAACTAACAAAGGCAACAGCGTAGCGAATTGTCGGTCTAAGAAAAGAAAAGCGGTAAATCTTAATGTTCGTTAGTATAAAAGTTGTTATAGTATCTTTATCGTTGGTGAACTTCCCTTAAAACAGATTTTTTGACGCAGGCTATAAACTTACCGTACACAAAAAGTAAGTGTGCGATTTTTGTCTGCCGTTGGCAGTATAAAATAACCGCCCGACAGTGTATCGAGCGGTTATAATATTGTGAGAATTAAATCTCATTAAAGAAATGCCGATTAAGCCTTGCCTACAGAGCCGAAGAGTTCCATTTTCTCTTTAACTGTAGCCTTGATAGCCTCAAAGCCCGGAGCGAGAAGTTTTCTCGGGTCGAAGCCCTTGCCCTGAAGATCCTTGCCCTCTTCGATGTACTTTCTTGTAGCTTCCTGGAAAGCAAGCTGACACTCTGTGTTTACGTTAATCTTTGAAACGCCGAGAGTGATAGCTTTCTTAATCATATCGGCAGGAATGCCTGTACCGCCGTGGAGAACGAGCGGCATTTCGCCTGTCTTAGCCTGAATAGCGTCGAGAGTTTCAAAGCTGAGTCCTGCCCAGTTCTCGGGGTACTTGCCGTGAATGTTGCCGATACCTGCTGCGAGCATATCAACACCGAGATCAGCGATGATTTTGCACTCTTCGGGGTCTGCACATTCGCCCATACCTACAACGCCGTCTTCCTCACCGCCGATAGAGCCTACTTCACACTCGATTGAAAGACCAAGGTTGTGAGCAACGTTTACAAGCTCCTTACTCTTTGCAAGGTTCTCCTCAAACGGATAGTGCGAGCCGTCAAACATAATTGATGTAAAGCCTGCCTTTACACACTTGTAACAGCCCTCGTATGTACCGTGGTCGAGGTGAAGAGCAACCGGAACAGTGATTCCGAGAGATTCGTCCATAGCCTTTACCATTTCAGCAACTGTCTTGAAGCCTGTCATATACTTGCCTGCACCCTCCGATACACCGAGGATAACGGGAGAGTTAAGCTCCTGAGCTGTCAAAAGGATAGCCTTTGTCCACTCGAGATTGTTGATGTTGAACTGTCCTACTGCATAGTGACCCTGCTTTGCTTTTACAAGCATTTCTTTAGCGTTTACTAATGCCATTGTATTCACACTCCTAAAAATTTTAAAAATCGGGGTAAACCCGTTTAACATATTCATTATACTATATTTCCGAGAAAATATAAAGTGCTATTTGGAAATTTTTTAAAAATTTTAAAAATATTCCGTTCTTAAAGGAGAATTAAGGAGAATTAATTTTTTCAACGGATTGAAATATAATAAATTTGGGAGGGCGTTGGTATGGAAAATGCGTATGCTATATCCGAAATAGCTGTATTGTATTTTACATTTTGCAATATATCTCACGGCGTTTTAAGCCGAAAAAAATTTTTTTGAAAAAATAAAAAAAATTTTAAAAAAAGTGTTGACAAACGAGAGATTATACGCTATAATATTTATTGTCGGTGAGAGATACAGCGAAACGCACCGAACGAAACAGAAAATGGCGATATAGCTTAGTTGGCTAGAGCGTTCGGTTCATACCCGAAAGGTCGGCGGTTCGAGTCCACCTATCGCTACTATAACGGCCCGGTGGTCAAGCGGTCAAGACACCGCCCTTTCACGGCGGTAACACGAGTTCGATTCTCGTCCGGGTCACTTTGAGAAAAAGAGTACGTTTTATAACGTACTCTTTTTTCGATGCGTAATTAGGGTGATTGATAATTGTAATTTGATTTACAGCGGAAAGGGATTTGTTTTGCGGCAAATGAGAAGTTGAGAGAAAAAAGTGTATTATCTTCAAATATGAAAAATCAAAAAATGTTACACTTATGTTCTCTAATGCGAATGTATAATTAAGGTATATTTTTGAAATTCGCTTTGTTATCCGGTGAAATAAAAAATAAACTGTCAGGTATAATTGTTTCTTTATACTCGAAAGCGTTAAGATTTAGCACTTTTCTTTCTTAGACCGGCAATTCGCTACGCTGTTGCCTGTTTTGGTTGATATCGGAAGATATTTTTGATGTGTGTTTTTTGTTTTGTTGTTTTGTTGAACAGGGTTTATTTAGTTTCGCTGAGGGTAGTTTGCTTTTCTTTGCTGATTTGTTGCGTCAGCGACAAGGGCTCTGCCCCTGCTGGTGCAAGACCACTAGGAACACCCCCCAAGCCTTTGTAAAGGCTTGAGCGAAACTTTAAATGGTACTTATTTTCAACCTCGTGCATAAATTTTCATAAAGTTGGTCAAAAACTGCCGCATAAAACCAACCCTCGGTCGGGTTCGTAAAGTTAGGTTTAAAACCAACTATCTCCACGTATTAAAAATATCCAAAAAAGTTTATTTAAAAATTTACAAAATAGTTTCAATTACGATTGAAATTAGTCGAGTTTTGTGATATGCTTATATATAGTGATATTGTGCTGATTTTTTAATGCATTGCAATGTTTTGAGTACGGTGTTTTAGAACGGAGGATCTGTGTAAAATTATGAAAAAGAACAAGAAAAGAAATGCAAAACACTCTTCAAAGAAAAAATCATATGCCGGTCTTATTGCCTTTGTGGTGACGTTGGTCGTGTTTATCGGGCTGTATGGTGCTGTCGGGTTGTTTTTCTCGAACCATTTTCTGCCGGGTACTACCCTCAATAAAGCCGATGTTTCTTTTATGAACGTCAGCCAAGCAAAGGAAGCTATCGTTTCTACAGGCGAAGCATATGTTCTTACTTTGAACGAGCAGAACAACAATCAGGAAATCGTAAACGGTGAGGATATAGGGGTTAAAACCACTATAACGGACGACTTTAACCGTATACTCGATACACAGTCGGGTCTTATGTGGATTGCCGATCTTTTTGAAGATAAGAGCTATGTTCTCGACGAGGGTGTTATCACTTACAGCTACGACGACGGCAAGCTTTCCGATACTGTGGATAAGCTCGACTGCGTGAAGCCTAAGAACCCTATTGAGGCTAAGGATGCGGAGCTTGTTTATATGGACGGCGAGTTTAAGATTGTCCCCGAAATTATTGGAAACGTTGCTCACCGTGACAAACTTGAAGAAAAAATTAAGTATGCGGTTGAAAATCAGAAAACTTCTATCGACCTTGAAAAAGAGGGTATTTACGATATTCCGAAAATTACTTCGGGTAACGAGGAACTTCTTGCAAAGAAAGCTGCCTGCGACGAAATTGCCAATATGAAGATTACTCTTAAATTCGGAGATAAGGACGAGGTTATCGAAGGTCAAATGCTTTCAACGTGGGTAACTCCCAAAAAGAACAAAAAGGGCGAGTATACTATTGAAACAGACGAAAAGAAAATCGAGGAGTATGTAAAGAAGCTTGCCGAAAGTTATGATACAGTCGGTGAACCAAAGGATTTCCTTTCTCATTCGGGTACGGTGGTTCATTTCCTGACAGGTGACTACGGCTGGCTTATGGATCAGGAAGAAGCCGTTAAAAAAATTCAGGAACTTGTTCAGGCGAGAAAAACTGTTACGGTTAACCTTACCGATGGTTCGGAGAAGAGTACGGAATGGTGGATGAGAACAGGCGTGGGATATGATTCCAATGGTCAGGATTATTACGGCAATACATATGCGGAGGTAAGCATTACGGAGCAGCATATGTGGATGTACAAGGACGGAGAAGTTGTCTTTGAATCCGACGTTGTAACAGGTAATCCAAATCTCGGAAACGATACTCCTATCGGTGCATTCAGAATTCGTTATCATCAGGAAAATGCAATTCTTGTAGGTCCGGGATATGCACAGCCTGTTGCTTACTGGATGGTATTTGCGGACGATGTCGGCTTCCACGATGCAACATGGCAGCCGTACTTCGGCGGTGACCTTTACTTGTGGAACGGTTCTCACGGCTGCGTTAATATGCCGCTTGACAAAGCAGGCGAGCTGTTTAACCTTATTTATGACAATATGCCCGTATTTGTGTATTGATTTGAGGAAGAAATTTTTATGAAGACCCCCAAGGAAAGAAGAGCCGAAAACAACGAAAAAATAAAATCTATGGGTATTTTCTGTTTTGAGGATTTACCCGTGCGTGAAAGCAGTGAGGAAGTTAAGCTTAAAAGTTTTGACGAAATTTGCAAAAGGGCAATAGCTTCGCTGATTGTTATTCAGATTGCGTATGATACAAACAGAGGAGAGTTTGAAGAGGGGAAGCATTTCTTTGCTCCGATGCTTGAAAGATACGGTGTTGCCGATAAGCTTATCTCCAAAGAGCAGAAGCTTATCGACGGAGATTACAACAATCAGCTTGTTCTTGATGTTGCGTGGACTTATGAATGCTACTGGTCGCTTGTGTGGGCATTGGGTCTTGTTGACGATATAACCGATGCAAGTGATGTATGCGATTCGGTAAAGGCAATAGAGCTTGTTGCTCGGTGCGAGAGCTATGAGGAGTTTAAAAGTAAATGCAAGCTTAGAGATATTGAAGAAATTCTTGATATGATTGATTTGTACTATCGTTATCACTGGGCAACAGTTGAGAAAATGCTTTATCCCGAAAAGGATATAGGAAATCTCGATGTTGATGTTGTTCCGGAGAGAAGAAGAGGTCTTGAATGGCTTATTTCCGATGAAGACGATTGGTTCAATATTGATTTGAACACTTGATATAATTCGTAATTGTTCGGTTTTTGACAGCCGAAGGTTTATTGCGATTAGGTCAATGTGCGATAAAACACAGGGTATATAAGTTGTAAAGTTGTGCAAAAGCAACACTTGATATTTTACCCGAAATGTGGTACAATATTATAGTAGATTATTGTAAAGTAAGGAGTGGGTTTTAAAGTGACCCGCTCCTTTATATTTGAATCGGGTCGGTAACAAATATGTTTTAGTTTTAACCGAAAGATATTATTCTAAGGGTTGCTTTGATTTATAGTTTATTCGATTTCGCTGAGGGTAGTTTATTTTCTACGATAATTTGTTTCGTCAGCGAGCAAGGGCTCTGCCCCTGCACTCCGCAAGCCTTTGTAAAGGCTTGAGCGAAACTTTAAAATGTTAAATCTTTTAGACCGTGAGTATAATTAAGCAGTCTAAAACTTCCTAATTAAATTAACTATCGGTCGGGTGCATAAATTAAATGATAAAATAAACTATCTTCACGTATTAAAAAAGGAGGGAAATAAATAATGGCTAAGAAAAAAGGCGGAAATACCGTTGAAGCGGTTACTAAGCTTGTGCAGCCTATTGTCGAGGACTTCGGTCTGGAACTGTGGGACGTTCGCTATGTGAAAGAGGGGGCTCAATGGTATCTGAGAATTTTTATCGACAGCGAAAACGGTGTCACCATTGACGACTGCGAAAAAGTAAGCCGTGCAGTTGACGCTCCGCTTGACGAACTCGACCCGATTGACGGCGAGTATTGTCTTGAAGTCTGTTCACCGGGCATTGAAAGAGAGCTGGTTAAAGACGAACATTTTCTTGCGTATATCGGTGCGGACGTTATGATTAAAATGATAAGACCGATTGAGGGTATAGGCAAGGAATTCTGCGGAAAGCTTAAAGCCTATGATAAATCGGAAATTACAATTGAAGACCACAGCGGAGAAAACGAGGTTACTTTCAATAAGAAAGATGCCGTTTACGTTAAGCTTGATGATTTTGATTAAATGAAAGGGTAGACCGGAAAAATGAAGAAGAAAGAAACCAAACCAAAAACCGCCACCGACTTGAAAGAAATGTTTGCGGCGATGCAGGAGCTTGAAAAAACCAAAGGTATTCCTATGGATACTATGCTCGAAAACATTAAAAAGTCTATAGAAAAGGCTTGTAAGAGCAATTACAATAATGATGATGTTGTGTTTGCCGTTGATGTTGAAAAGGGTATTTTTCAAGCGTACATTCAGAAGACTGTTGTCGAGAAAGTTACCGACCCCGACCGTGAGGTTGACGAGAAGCTCGGCAGAGATCTTGATATTCGTGCTGTTATCGGCAGTAAGGTGAGAATTCCCGTTGATACTAAGAACCTCGGAAGAATCTCCGTTCAAAATGCGAGAAGTGTTATCCGTCAGGGTATTCGTGACAAGGAAAGAGAAATCACTCTCAAAGAGTTCAAGGCAAAGGAAAACGAAATTGTCACCGCTGTTGTAGAGAATATCGACCCCGTTACAGGCAATGCGTCTATCAGAATTGACAAGTCTATCGCAACGCTCACTAAGGCGGAGCAGGTCGGCATTGAAGACCTTAAAGAGGGCGACAGCGTAAGAGTGTACGTTGCTGAGGTCAGAGAGCAGGAGCCGGGCAAGAAAGGCAAAAACAAAGGTCCTCGTGCTATTATCAGCCGTACTTCAAACGAGTTTGTGAAAAGACTTTTTGAACTTGAAGTTCCCGAAATTTATGACGGTGTTGTCGTTATTAAGTCTATTGCAAGAGAAGCAGGCTCAAGAACCAAGCTTGCCGTGCTGAGTACAAATCCCGATGTTGATTCGGTAGGTGCTTGTATCGGTGCAAGAGGTGTAAGAGTTGCAAAAATTGTTGAGGAACTCGGCGGCGAGAAAATTGATATTATCGAGTATAAGGAAAAACCCGAAGAGTTTATCGCAGCGGCTTTGTCACCTGCAAATGTTGTAAAGGTTGAAATTCTTGACGAGGAGAATAAATCCTGCCGTGTGACAGTTCCCGACAGTCAGCTTTCACTTGCTATCGGCAACAGAGGTCAGAATGCCCGTCTTGCCGCAAGACTTACATGCTGGAAAGTTGATATCCGTCCCGAAAGCGGCTTCTACGGTGAAGACGAAAAAGAAAACGAGGGTGAAGAGCTTATCGCCGAAAACGGTGAGGAGCTTATTGAAAGTACGGAAACGATAAACGATGCTTTCTCCGAAGATGAAGAGGTTGCTGCGGTGTCCGCCGAGAATGAAGCTGTAACAGAGGAAGCTGTTTCCGAACAGGCAGCGGAAGAAGTTCCGACAGAAGAGAATACGGAAGATACTGCGGAGGAGATTTCCGAAGAGAATGTCGAAAACTCTGTAGAGGAAGAAACAGTACCGGAGGAAAATTCCGAAGAAAACAATAATCCCGAAAACTCCGATAATGAGGAAGAGCCGAAGAGCGAAGATAAGGATAGTGCAGTATCCGAGTAATATATTTTGAAAGGCGGAATGACTGTGGTTAAAAAGAAAATACCTTTGCGTAAATGCAGCGGCTGCGGTGAGATGAAGCCGAAAAAGGAGCTTATCCGTGTTGTTAAAGCACCCGAGGTTAAGGACGAGGACGGAAATGTTATCGCTCAGGGGGATATCTCCCTCGACCTTACGGGCAAGAAACCCGGCAGGGGGGCGTATGTGTGCAGGAGTGCGGAATGTCTTAGGCTTGCGAGAAAAGCAAGACGTTTTGAACGTGCGTTTTCGTGTAAAATTCCGGACAGCGTATATGACGGTATGGAGGAGGCACTAACGACAAATGAACAGTAACACTCTTAGTTTTTTCGGCTTGATACGAAGAGCCGGAAAGCTTACGATAGGCTGTGACCCTGCTGTTGATTCTATGAAAAAGGGCACGGCAAAGCTTGTGGTTATGGTGAGCGATATTTCCAAAAATACCAAAAAGACTGTACTTAAAAATGCTGAGGAATACGGTGTGCATACTATTATAGTAAATTGCACGAAAGATGAACTCAGCTATGCAGTCGGAAAATTGGCTGCGGTTGTTTCCGTTGATGATGTTGGGTTTGCAGGGAGTTTAGAGAAAAAGCTTGCCGATGATAAGGAGGAATGTCAATATGATGATTAAATATAAGGTTAGCGAGATTGCCAGGGATTTGAAGGTTGCGGCTAAGGATATTGCCGCAGCACTTGCGGAGCATTCGGACGGCAACGCCAAGAAAAAGAATGCACAGTCTACCCTTACAGAGGAAGAGCTTAACATTGTTTTTGAGCATTTCACTCAAAAGAATAAGGGAGAAAACTTTGATGCTTATGTATCACTGAATAAAGAAAATTCGGCTGAGGCTAAATCCGAGCCGAATAAGGATAAGGACGGCAAGAAACAGGGCGAAAGAAAGCTGTTCCAGAGAAACGACAAACAGAAGAAAAATCAGAACAATCAGAACAATAATCAGAAGTCCGAGGATAAGCCCAAGAACGACAACAGAAAGAGGAACGATAAGCCCGAGCAGAAGAACACTCAGGCTAAGGAGAAAGCTCCGGCAGTACGCAATAATCCGGCAAAAGAGCAAGCTCCGAAGAGCAGTGCAAACACAGCCGCCAATGCGAACACAACCTCCGCTAAAGACAACGTTGTTTCAACCGAAGATAACGGCGGCACAACAAGCGGCAGACGTTCAAGAGTTATCGATACAAGAGCAGGCGGTACTAATATCAATATCGATAAGTACAGTGAAAAGTACGATGACCTTGCCAATCAGAAAATGAAGACAGACAATACTGTCAGCAAGCAGAAGATAAACCAGAAGTCACAGAGAAAGGGCAAGCCGAGAAATTCCCGTAAGGAAACGGAGCAGGAGCGTTTGAAGAGAATCGCTGCCGAGAGAAAGAGCAAGCCGATTACTGTTTCTATCCCCGATGAGATTGTAGTTTCCGAGCTTGCTATGAGATTGAAAGTTACGGCTTCCGAGGTTGTA
The DNA here is from genome assembly GCA_902801245.1 of uncultured Ruminococcus sp. Lineage (GTDB taxonomy): Bacteria > Bacillota > Clostridia > Oscillospirales > Acutalibacteraceae > RUG592. The sequence goes on along the minus strand of CADCHW010000039.1, from coordinate 9,100 downwards.
AAGGTTCTTTTCTCAATGGGTCAAATGGCTACAGTTAATGACGTTATCGATTTTGATACTGCTTCACTTGCGGCTATGGAACTTCACGCTAAAGTTGAGCATGAGGTTGTTGTTACTATCGAGGAAAGAATTATCGACGACAGCGAGGACGCAGACGAGAATCTTGTTGAGAGAGCCCCCGTTGTTGTAGTTATGGGTCACGTTGACCACGGTAAAACTTCACTTCTTGACGCTATCAGAGAAGAAAACGTTACGGCTACAGAGGCAGGCGGTATCACACAGCATATCGGTGCATACCGTGCTCAGGTAAACGGCAGAGAGATTACGTTCCTCGATACTCCGGGTCACGAAGCTTTCACAACTATGAGAGCAAGAGGTGCTCAGGTTACGGATATTGCAATTCTTGTAGTTGCAGCCGACGACGGTATTATGCCGCAGACAGTTGAAGCTATCAACCACGCTAAGGCGGCGAATGTTTCGATTATCGTTGCTATCAATAAGATAGACAAGGACGGTGCAAATATCGACCTTGTTAAACAGCAGCTTACGGAGTACAATATAGTTCCCGAGGAGTGGGGCGGAGATGTTCCGTGTATTCCTGTTTCCGCAAAGAAAAAAGAGGGTATCGAAGATTTGCTTGAAATGGTTCTCCTTGTTGCGGATATGAAAGAGCTTAAAGCCAACCCCGACAGAGCGGCTAAGGGTACTGTTATCGAAGCAAGACTTGACAAGGGCAGAGGTCCTGTTGCGACTATGCTTGTTCAGAACGGTACGCTTAAAGTCGGTGATATTGTAGTAGCAGGTACGTCTGTAGGTAAAGTAAGAGCTATGACTAATTATCGCGGCGAAAGAGTTAAGTCGGCTGGTCCGTCTTATCCTGTTGAGATTACGGGTCTTGACGAAGCACCGACAGGCGGCGATGTATTCAACGCAGTTTCGGACGAACGTCTTGCAAGGGAGCTTGTAGAACAGCGTAAGTCCAAGGCTAAGGAAGAGCAGTTCAACGCTCAGAAGCCCAGCGTTATTACACTTGACAATCTCTTTGACCAGATGCAGCAGGGCGATGTTAAGGAGCTTAAGATTATAGTTAAGGCAGACGTTCAGGGTTCTGTTGAAGCAGTTAAGCAGTCGCTTGAAAAGCTGTCGAATGACGAAGTTAAGGTTAATGTAATTCACGGTGCAGTCGGTGCTATAAGAGAGTCGGACGTTATGCTTGCATCTGCGTCAAGTGCTATTATCGTAGGCTTTAATGTCCGTCCCGACCCTGTTGCGGAGGAGAACGCAAAGCGTGACGGCGTAGACCTCAGATGTTACAGAATCATTTACGACTGTATTGAAGAGATTGAAAGTGCAATGAAAGGTATGCTTGCACCGAAGACAAGAGAAGTTGTTCTCGGTCGTGCGGAGTGCCGAAATGTATTCAAGGTAAAGAATGTCGGAGCTATTGCGGGTTCGTATGTGCTTTCGGGTAAGGTTGCAAGAAATTCTCAGGTAAGAGTTGTTCGTGACGGTATAGTTATCTTTGAGGATACTATGAGTTCACTCCAGAGATTCAAAGACGCTGTTAAGGAAGTTGCCGCAGGCTACGAATGCGGTATCGGCTTGGAGAAGTTCGGCGACATCAAAGAGGGCGATATACTGGAGTCGTTCATTATCGAAGAGTACCGAGATGAATAATAAAGAATAAAGAATAAAGAATAATTGCGGCGGCAGCCTGCGGCTGCATTTTATAGATGTTCTTGTTCAATTTAAATTTTATAAATTTGTGTTAAGAGTGAATATTTGCGGATTGGTTTTTCATTACGTATTAATATTCACTTTTGACTAATAATAAAGTTGTTGATATAATTAAACAATAAAAGGAGTAACATTTTATATATGGCAAGTCACAGAATGGGCAGAACCACAGAGGACATCAAGCGTGAGCTTACCGCCGTCTTGCGTGAGCTTAAAGACCCTCGTGTGGCTAATGCAATGATTAGTATAGTAAGAGTTGAGGTTTCAAACGACCTCAGCTATTGTAAGGTTTATGTCAGTGCAATGGAGGGACTTGACAGAGCTAAGGAAGCCGTTAAGGGGCTTAAATCCGCAAGCGGATTTATCCGTCACGAAATTGGGTCAAGACTTACTCTCCGCCACGTGCCGACTATGATTTTTGAAGCTACCGATTCAATTGAGTACAGTGCGAATATTTCACACATTCTCAGTGAACTGGATATAAAGGACGATGAAGAAGATGATGAACAGTCTGAATGAAATTGCGGAGTACCTGAAAAGCACCGATAATTCAGTTATCCTTACTCACCAGTACCCCGACGGAGATACTCTTGGTTCGGCTTTCGCTTTGTGCCGAGCTTTACGGAAGCTCGGGAAAAAGTCGAGGGTTATTGTAAACGGTAATCTTGCGAAAAAGTTTGAGTATCTTGCAAAGGATATGGAGGAACAGGATTTTGAATATCAGACTGTCATTACGGTAGATATTGCCTCCGCTTCTCTTCTTGGGGATTTAAGAAACGAGTTTGAAAACATTGTAGATGTGAGCATTGACCACCACGGTATGAATGTTCCGTTTGCGAAAATGACTTATGTAGACGCAAATGCAGCGGCTAACACCGAGAATATTTATAAGCTTGTGAAAATTCTCGGTGTCGAGATTGACAAGGATATTGCAAATTGTATTTATACGGGTCTTTGTACCGATACGGGGTGTTTTAAATTTACAAACGTTACCCCCGATACAATGAGAATTGCCGCCGATTTAATGGAACTCAGCTGCGACAGTGCGTGGATAAACCGCATTATGTTCGATACAAAGTCAATGGCGAGAATACGTATTGAACGTGCGGTGCTGAATACCTTGACTACACACTGTAATGATAAAATTGCCGTGATTTATACTACCCTTGCAATGGAACAGGAAACAGGTGCAGGCGAATCCGATATGGACGGTCTTGCGGCTATTCCAAGACAGATTGAGGGAGTTGTAATCGGTATAACGATTAAGGAAAAGGGCGAGAATTATTTCAGAATCAGCGTAAGAACATTGGACGGAAATAATGCGGCTAGTATTTGTAAGAACTACGGGGGCGGAGGTCATGCGGCGGCAGGCGGCTGTGCGATTAACGGTACTCTTGAAGAGGTTAAGACTAAGATTTTGAAAGCAGCGGAAGAAGAATTAAACAGAGTTAAAGAGAACACCATTTAAAGTTTGGTCAAGCTTTTCAAAGCTTGCGGGGTGCAGGGGCAGAGCCCCGCTCGCTGACGGAACTAATTTGCAAAGAAAAATAAACTACCCTCAGCGAAACTAAATAAACTATAATAAACACCTATAAAAAATATATCTTTCGGTTAAAATCAAAACAGGCAACAGCGTAGCGAATTGCCGGTTTAAGAAAGGAAAGTGCTAAATCTTAACGCTTTCGAGTATAACTATGTGAACCCGACCTAAAGTTTTTTATAAAGTATTTGATATGATATTTACCACAATAATAAAGCAGGACTAAAACTACCGAATAAAATAAACTATTGGTCGGGTACGTAAAGTTATTTTTAAAACGACTGTCTTCACGTATTAAAAAATGGAGAAAAATAATGAACGGAATAATTGTAATAAACAAGCCGCAGAATTTCACATCATTTGACGTTGTGGCGGTTATGCGGAGATTGTGCGGTCAGCGTAAAATAGGACATACAGGTACGCTTGACCCAATGGCAACGGGAGTTCTTCCTCTTCTGCTCGGCAACGCTACAAGAGCTCAGGATATTCTACCAGACAGCGATAAAGAGTATGTCGCACAGTTTAAACTCGGCATTATAACAGATACTCTCGATATCTGGGGCGAGGTTCTCGAAGAAAAAACCGTAAACGCAAACATTGACGATATTCTTTCCCTTATCCCGAAATACTCGGGCGAGATAACTCAGATACCGCCAATGTACTCCGCTGTCAAAAAGGACGGTGTTAGATTGTACGACCTTGCACGTCAGGGAATAGAGGTAGAACGTGAGGAGAGGAAAGTCACAATTTCACAGCTTAAGCTTCTGAGTTATGACGATGAAACTTTTTCGGGTCAGCTCAAAATTGCCTGCTCAAAAGGTACTTACATAAGAACGCTTATTGACGATATCGGAAAAGATTTGGGCTGCGGTGCGGTTATGACTTCGCTTGTCAGGACTAAAGCCTGCGGTTTCACTCTGGAAGATTCCGTGACGCTTGACGAGCTTCGCACGCTTTCAAAAGAGGGAGAATGTCCCGAAAATACAAGCGGTCTTTTGCGGTCGAGTGAAAGTTTGTTTGACGTTTACAGAAAAATTTCCGTCAGCGAAAAACAGGCACAAAGATTTTCAAACGGAAATCCTCTTGACATTGAGCGAACTGCCGTAAAGAAAAGTGCCGAGGACGGCGAGATTTTGAGAGTTTGCGACCGAAGCGGAAAATTTCTCGGGTTGGGTAAGGTCAATCTTGATATAGGACTTATTAAGATTTTCAAGCTTTTTCCGTCGGAATAAAATAATGATATAGGAGTAAAGTAAAATATGAAAAAGTTAATTTCGGTTTTTATGATTGCCGCTATGGTTTTATCTGTGGCAATGTTTACAGGCTGCAATAATGTGACAAATAATAATTCAAGCGATACGGAAAATGTTTCAAGTGACAGCAAGGAAAGCCCCGACAGTGCCGACGGCGGTTTTGAAAAGTTCGCTTCGTATATGGAAGACGGCGGATTTATCAAAGGCAGCGGCGATGAACTTACAGCTTCCTCTATCGGTGCGGAGTACGGCGAGAGATATACCGTTTCTTCGGGCGGTTCTAAAATTTACGTGGAGCTTTACGAGTATAAAGATACTAACTCGGAGCTTGCTTTGAAAATTCTGAGTGAAGCTAAGAACAGCGGTACGTTCAGTCTTTATAAAGACCTTTCTACAGAAAATACCGTTGCGGCGGTTAGTGCAGACGGAAAATATCTTATGCTTTATACCGATTCTTCCACAAATGCAAACAATGTTCAGACTAAGAATGAGGCGGTTGAAGCGGTGAAAAGCTATGGAAAATAATTTTGACAGACCATATGTGTAATGCCGTAATTCGTAATGCGTAATCATTGAGTTTTTGGTGGTTGGAAGTCCGTCTACAGCGAAAAGTTAGGAATTGTACAGGCTCTAAGGATATAATAAAACAACCGTTCTTGCAGTTTGTGTTGCAGGAACGGTTGTTTTTTGTTAAATCTACCGAAATTATACCGTTATCTCAATAATATTCCCCTCAATTCCGACAACACAGCTTTCGTAATATCCGTCGCCTGTTACTCTTGGATTGCTCAGAATCTCATATCCGTCATTTTTGAGAGTTTCGGTCAGACTGTTCACACGCTCACGGCTTCCCACGCTGAAAGCAATGTGAATATATCCCGAATTGTATATATTCTTATTATGTAATATGATTTCCGGACGTGTCATAATTTCAAGCCTTACACCATCATCAAAACTCAGAAAGTATGATTTGAAATCAGTCTTTTTATTATGGTACATATCATTTGATACTGCACCGAAATATTTCTCAAAGAAATATTTTGTTCGTTCCAAATCATTGACATACATTGCAATATGTTCAATTTTCATTATATTATCTCCTTTCAATATAATATATTATCAACCAACTGTATTTTTTATTTGACAATACAGAAAAAGGCAGACCCGAACACAATTTCCCGAGTCTGCCTTAATATTTCTGTAAAGCTAAAACTTAAAAAAGCCGATTCTATAATAACTTATTGGTCGGGTACGTGAATTTAGGCTTAAAATGACTATCTTCCCGTATCTCCTGTGGACGTTGTCCGCTCGGTCGGGTACGTGAAGCTATTTCTTAAAAAGACTTTCTTCACGTATCTCCTGCGGGCGTTGCCCGCCGCTTAGTTGTTGATGAGCTTATCCTCATTAGACCAGCTGTAAAGTTTTCTAACTTCCTCACCAATAACCTCCGACGGAGCTTCGGCAGCCTTTCTTCTCATAGCACGGAAGTGTGCCTGACCGCCTGCCGGTGACATATCAAGCAAGAAGTCCTTAGCAAATGTACCGTCCTGAATGTCGGAAAGAATCTTCTTCATAGCAGCCTTTGTTTCATCTGTGATGATTTTCGGACCTGTGATGTAGTCGCCGTACTCTGCTGTGTTGGAGATAGAATATCTCATACCTGCAAAGCCTGACTGATAGATAAGGTCAACGATAAGCTTCATCTCGTGAATACACTCAAAGTAAGCATTTCTCGGGTCGTAACCTGCCTCGCAGAGTGTTTCAAAGCCTGCCTGCATAAGTGCGCAAACACCGCCGCAGAGAACAGCCTGCTCACCGAAGAGGTCTGTTTCTGTTTCTGTTCTGAAAGTAGTTTCAAGAACGCCTGCTCTTGCACCGCCGATTCCGAGAGCGTAAGCGAGAGCTCTGTCCTTAGCCTTGCCTGTAGCGTCCTGCTGAACAGCAACAAGACACGGAACACCCTTGCCCTCCTGATACTCGCTTCTTACTGTGTGACCCGGTCCTTTAGGAGCAATCATTGTAACGTCAACGTCTGCCGGGGGAACAATCTGACCGAAGTGAATAGCGAAGCCGTGAGCAAACATAAGCATATTGCCTGCTTCAAGGTTCGGCTCGATGTCTTTCTTGTACATTGCAGCCTGCTTTTCGTCGTTAATAAGAATCATAATGATGTCTGCACGCTTTGCAGCTTCAGCTGCTGTAAATACCTCAAAACCCTGTGCCTCAGCCTTTGCCCAAGACTTACTGCCCTCGTAAAGACCGATGATAACATTACAGCCCGACTCCTTAAGGTTAAGAGCGTGAGCATGACCCTGACTGCCGTAACCGATAATTGCGATTGTCTGTCCGTCAAGTAAAGAAAGGTTACAGTCCGACTGATAATAGATAGGTGCTTTCATATTAGCTTTGTAATCAACCATTTTGATTATCCTCCTTACCGCCTGATTTTGCGGTATTAATTAAATTTATTTTAATATGTGCTTATTGCGTGAACGCAATCTCCGCATATTGCCTTAACTATTATATCACTATTGTCTTTTTTTTGCAAGTCTATTAGAAAAATTATACAGGTTTTTAGTTTAATAAATAAAGAGAGCCGCAAATATTGCAGCTCTCTAAAATAGCCATAGCGAAATTATCAGTCGCTTGTATAAGGCAAAAGAGCCAAATGTCTAGCTCTCTTGATAGCAACTGTAAGACCTCTTTGATGACGTGCACATGTACCGGTAACACGTCTTGGCAAAATCTTTGCTCTCTCAGAAAGGTAACGGCGAAGCTTGCCGATATCCTTATAGTCGATTACGTCTACCTTATCAACGCAGAACGCACAAACCTTTTTACGACCCTTGCGGCCTCTGCGGTTATCTCTCTCCGGTCTGTCTGCCATTTTTATCGCTCCTTTTCATCATATTTTAATAAGAATTCACTCTTCTCAGAAGGGGAGGTCGTCGTCAAACGGCATCTCCTCAAAATCACTCGCACTTCCGTTTGAATATGTCGGTGCGGGAGCTGAATCCTGTCTTGGTGCAGAATTATAGCCGTTACCGCCGCCGTTGTTATTGTTCGGCTGATAACTGTTTCCCGAATAGCTGCTGCCCTGACGTGAGCCGCCGCCATCTCTTCTGTCACCTGTAAAGTTTACACTGTCCACAACCACATCGGTAGTATATCTTTTGTTGCCGTTGTTGTCGGTGTAAGAACCTGTTTGAATAGAACCGTTGACTGCCACAAGCTGTCCTTTAACAAAGTAACGGCTTACAAATTCGGCAGTCTGCCTCCATGCGATACAGTTGATAAAATCAGCCTGACGCTCGGTACCCGGTTTTGCATAATTGCGGTCAACAGCAATTGTAAAACGGCAAACGGAAAGACCACTCTGTGTTGTGCGAAGCTCGGGGTCGGCTGTAAGCCTGCCCATAAGAACTACGATATTAAGCATATTCGTATCCTCCCATTAAGCTTCTTTTTTGATGATCAACGAACGAAGAACTCCGTCTGTAATCTTGTATCTTCTGTCGAGCTCTGCCGGGAAATCAGCGTCGCTTGTGAAGTTGTAAAGAACATAGTAGCCTTCTGTTTCCTTATTGATCTGATAAGCAAGGGCTCTCTTGCCCCACTCGTCAACGCTCTCAAGAGTTGCGTGTCTTTCGATAACACCCTTAAAGTACTCTACTACCTTAGCGATACCCTCTTCACCGAGCTTTGCGGAAACTACAAGAACAGACTCATATGCAGACTGTAAATTTTCCATTATTAGCACCTCCTTTTGGACTTTGGCCCCGCTCACAGAGAAACGAACTTAAACTCAGAAATATCCTTGAATGAAACTCTGTTCACTGAAAACATAGATGTAAAATCATATGGGATAAAGTTTCGGATACAAGTTAAAAATTCATTCGCTCACACGGAGCAAGGAGTTATTCACTTACAGAATAACATATAAATTATACACAAACTTTCAAAAAAAGTCAAGAAAAATTTTCAAAAAACATTATGAATTTACAAAAGAATTTTTAGTTAAATTATCAACCTTTTCCCGTATCTCAATGTTTGAATCAAATCTGCACTCTGCAATAATATCGTCACTCAGTAAATTTCTCTTTGCAAGTTCATCGACAATATTTTCACGGCAGCATGAACAAAGCGACTTTTCATAAGCAAACATCAGCAAATCGTTCAAAAGACTGTTCGGAGTATCAATCTCCCTTGCAGAGTCGATAATTTTAAATATCACATCGTGCCATTCGGTTTTGTTGTAAAGGTCGATATCAAGATTGTTAAGTTTGTTGAAAATAATATCCCTGTCACTTTCACGGCAGTTGTAAATCAGAGTTTCAAGCAGGTATTTTGAATTGTCCTTTTTAACGAGATTTTTGGCGGTGGGGGAGGGACGTTCCTTTTTTTCAAAATGCTTGTCGGGAGTGTTAAGAACTCTGTTAAAACGTCTTATTTCTTCCGAATCCTTACCGTGCTTTTCAAGCTCTTCTTTAAGAAAATCCTCTCCGTACTTTTCTTTTGTTTCATCATAAAACCACCCAAAAAGCAACTTCAAATCCTCATCGCAAGTTTC
>CADCHW010000038.1 GCA_902801245.1 uncultured Ruminococcus sp. | reverse complement strand
GGTGTGATATAGCCTGCCTTAGGTTCAACCTCGTCAAACTTAACATCTCCGCAAAGGTTGCCCTCTTCGTCGTGGTTCATACCGACATCAATAACAACAGCACCCTCCTTGACCATATCGGCTGTAACAAAGTTAGCCTTACCGACTGCCGAAACAAGGATATCCGCCTTTGAAGTAATCTCCTGAAGATTCTGCGTTTTGCTGTGGCATATTGTAACAGTGCCGCTCTCGTGGAGAAGCATCATAGCCATAGGCTTTCCTACAATATTGCTTCTGCCGATTACAACGCAGTTCTTGCCTGCAATCTCCACACCTGTAGACTTGATAAGCTCCATAACGCCTGCCGGAGTACAGGGTGAAAATCTGTATTCGCCAATCATAACTCTGCCGACATTGAAAGGACTGAACGCATCAACGTCCTTTTTCGGCGAGATAGCACCGATAATGGTTTTCTCGTTGAGGTGCTTCGGAAGAGGAAGCTGAACAAGAATACCGTCAATATCAACTCTCTTGTTGAGATTATCGATAAGATTCAGAAGCTCTTTCTGAGAGGTCTTTTCGGGAAGAGCAATCTCCTCCGAGTAGAAGCCTACCTCTTCGCAGGCTTTCTTTTTGTTTCTAACATAAATCTTTGATGCCGGATCGTCACCGACAATAACAACAGCCAGTCCCGGTGTTGCACCAAATTTTTCAGCAAGCTTTTCAGCATCTTTTGCTACTTCGACCTTAACCTGAGCGGCAATTTCTTTTCCGTTTATAAGATTAGCCATTTTAAATCTCCTTTACAAATTGAGTGTCACCGTAACCGCATATTCGGTATCGGCATCAAGCTTTTAAGCATAATTCATCATTATTAATTTTACACCTAATCGCAACATTTTTCAATAGATTTTGCTGATTTAATGCACGATATCGAAAAAAAATTTTAAAATTTTAATTTTCACCTTAGATTAATCGGTTTATTGTTAGTTTTCGGTGTTCTCGCTGTCGGAGATTTTCACCTTTTTGCGGTTCACAATAAGCATTGCAACACCTGTAAGGAAGAGCAGAAACGACAATAACTGCGATACTCTGATATTTGCAAACGGAAGATATAAGCTGTCGGCACGAAGTCCCTCGACAAACATTCTCTCAAAACCGTACCATACAAGATACAGATAAAATATTTGACCGTCATACTTTTGGAATTTTTTTCGGAAAATATGAAGCAGCACAAACCCAAGCAAGCACCACACCGATTCATAGAAAAAGCAAGGGTGAACTCCGACACCGCCCGTATTTTCGGAAACCATTCTCCACGGAAGATTTGTTTCAGCTCCGAAAGCCTCCTGATTGGTGAAGTTGCCCCACCTGCCTATTCCCTGCCCTATCAGGAAGCCGAGAACGGCAACATCAAGCACAGGGAGTATTTTCATCTTCTGAATTTTTGCAACGGTCAAACCGCCGATTAAAGCACCTATCAAGCCGCCGTAAATCGCCAGTCCGCCGCCGTGGATATTGAATATTCTGACAGGGTTATCTTTGAAACTGTCCCAACTGAATGCGACATAATAAAGCCTTGCCCCGACAACCGCCGTAATCAATCCGACTATGGTACAGTTCAAAAGTTTGTCTTCATTGACATTATGATATTTTGCGATTCTCATACAATATGCAACCGCAAGTATAAAACCTACTGCAATAATTATACCGTACCAATATATTGAAAAATCCCCGATTGTAACGGCAACGGGAGAAATATCAAAATTCAGACCCAATCCCGGAAATTCAACGTGATAGCCCGACAAGACTTACTCCTCCTCGCCCAAAACTACGGATAATGTGCAGTTATCGGGGTCAAGAATTTCTGTCAATCTCTTCTCGATGTCCTCAACTTTTGCGTTTGCAATCGCATCTACATATCCGAAAAGCTCTCTGTCGTTAAAGTGCATATCAATCAAAATATTTGCAATATTTTCGTTGCTGTTGAATCCCGAAATTGCATTTCCGTAAACGGAACGTTTTGCAAGCTCGAAGTCCTTTTCGTCAATGCCGTTCTTCTTAAACTCTCTTATTGCGTCCTTGATAATCTCGGTAACTCTTTTCGGATTCCTGGACTCACCGCCGAAAAGTACCGCTGCATAATGAGGACCCTCCGCATATTCGTAGCCGAATGATTCGTTTATAAGTCCCTCGTCCATAAGCTTATTGTAAAGTTTACTGGAAGACGATGCGAAAATTGTCAAGAGAATATCCGTATATGCAAGCTGTTCGCTTGTTGCCGCCTTATCGCCGATATTCTCCTTGAATCCCAGATTAAACAGCGGAATTGTAACAGGGAATTTCTGCTCAACATATTCCTTTGCAACCTCATAAGGTTCGTCCTCAAAGAAATTCTCAATCTTCTGCTTCTTGTTCGGTTTAAGCATTCTGTCGGCAACGGAAAGAACCTGCTCCACAGTCGCATTACCTGCAACGCAAAGTACCATATTGTGAAGATTATAGAAGCTGTTATAGCAATCGTAAAGCTTCTCGGCGGTAATCTCGGCAATAGACTCAACCGTACCTGCAATGTCAATTCTTACGGGGTGCTTATGATACATACCCTGCAATGTATTGAACATAACTCTCCAGCTAGGGGAATCGTCGTACATCTTAATCTCCTGACCGATAATGCCCTGTTCCTTTGCAACAGTTTCAGCCGTAAAATACGGTGACTGAACGAAGTCAAGAAGAATTTCCAGCGACTCTTCAAAATTCTCGGTGCAGGAGAAAAGATAACAGGTTTTCTCAAAGGAAGTGTAAGCATTGGCATTTGCACCGGTTTTTGCGTAACGAGTGAACGCATCGCCGTCCTCGCTCTCAAAGAGCTTATGCTCCAAATAGTGAGCGATACCGTCGGGCACGGTTATTTCCTCGCCGTCATCTACTTTGAAGCGTGTATTTACAGAACCGTACTTAGTACCGATAATGGCATATGTTGACTGATAACCCTCTTTCGGGTAAACATAAATTGTCAACCCCGACGGGTGGTCAAGAACATAATACTTGTCCTTTACAATATTGTTTTCAACAGTTTTGATATCCATTAGTTCTCCTCCTCGCTTTCATTCTTAGTCAAAACGTAAACCGTGTCAAGTGTAAGCTTGTTCGCCGCCGCAACGACCTGTTCCTTAGTCACGGCATTGATAAGCTCCGCCTGCTCCTGCGGAGAAATAGGCTTGCCCTTTAACATCTGCGAAAGATACCATGCCTGAGTACCCGAGGGGGAATCAACGCTTGTCATATATCTGTTGCAAAGACTGAGCTTTGTATCCGACATTTCTTCGTCTGTGATATTGCCCTTTTTCATCTCTTCAATTTCGTTGAGAATAGCCGCTTTTGCCTTTTCGATATTCTCTTTCTGAACACCGCTTTCGATATACAGCAAGCCCTTGTTTGAATCGTAAGACGAATTGCAATAGTAGCACAGACTGAGCTTCTCACGAACATTGTTAAACAGCTTTGAATGAGCCGTACCGCCCAAAACTGCATTTGCAAGCTTCATCTCGGAAACAGTGTCGCTGGGTTCTGCACAGTCTGTTCTGAATCCCAGAATAAGCTTTGACTGTTCGACATCAAGCTTATCCGTCTGCTCCTTGACCTCTGTCGCTTTCGGAACAACAACATTTTCACCCTCTGCAAAATCTCTTTCAATTGAGGAGAACTTCTCCGTGAAGAGCTTGCAAACATCATCGTTGTCATTGCTGCCCAGACACATAATTTCAACCTTTGCTGTCTTGATGATTTCAAGGTACGCATTATATGCATCTTTTGAGGTCAAAGAAAGAACCTGTTCCTTAGTACCGTACTTATTGATACCGTACTTTTCATCTTTAAACATAACCTCTAAAAATCTCTTCATAGAGTATGCACGTTTGTTGTTAAACTGAGCGTCGATAGCCTCGATAAGCTGACGCTGCTCCTGCTTGAAATCCTCGTCTTTAAACTCACCGTTTTCGACATTCGGGTCAAAGAGAACATCACAGATAATTTCTGCCATTTCCTTATTAACGGATTCGCCGTCAAGACTGTACTTGTCGTCAATGCCTACTGCGTACAGGGTAAGTGCCTGAAAGTCGCCCATTTTACCGTTTATACCCGTAATTGATGTACCGTAAAGCATATCAAGCTTTTGGCTGAACTCAAGGTAAGTCGGGTAGGCTTTGCAGGAACGTGTTAGGATATTAGGCACAATCGCATTAGCGGAAACCTTATCCTTGTCTAAGCCGACAAGCATAGTAACTGCAATTCGGCTTGTTTTAAATCTGTCGTCAAAAATCGTATTGAAGTACACACCTTCGGCGATTTGTACTCTTTTTAGCTTTTCCAGAATAAACACCTCTTTTAAATTATTAATAAACTTTCGTAAACGACCTGTTAAAGTTTGGTCAAGCTTTTCAAAGCTTGTGGGGTGCAGGGGCAAAGCCCCGCTCGCTGACGAAACAAATCAGCTTAGAAAATAAACTACCCTCAGCGAAACTAAATAAACTTTCCAAAGAAACAAAAATCAAAGCCTACACAAAAATAAATTCTTTCCTTACAAACCAACAAAGGCGACAGCGTAGCGAATCGCCGGTCAAAGAAAGACAATCTACTAATTTTCAATATTCATTTTTGCACCTCATCAACAGTATTCCCATTTATTCATACTCATAATCTTCATCATAATAAACATCATTATAATACATATCATCTTCGTTGTCAATGTTTTCATCTTCATATACATTTTCATCATCGAACAAAACGGACTCTTCCTCGGTGTCATTTTGCAAAGAAACTATAACACTCGCCGTGCCGTCGGGGTATGATTCAAGCTTCGAGAAATAAAGCTCTCTGTACATCTCGGCAGACTCCGTAACCTTTGCAAGGTAATTTGAAGTTTCCGAAAAAGGCACATCGGACGGAGAAACATTTCCGTTTGGGATAGTTCCGTCCTCTATCCACGAATCAACATTTCCGTAGCCTGCATTATACGCACAGATAACAAGCGACCTGTCACCGTCGTACTTATCAAGAAGATATCTCAGATAATAAGTGCCGTAATCAATATTTATTTTGGGGTCGTAAAGTTTATCGCTGTCTAAAATTTTCTTTGGTTCAAAGTTTTCACGATAATTTTGCAGCCATGTAAACGTATCGGGCATAATCTGCATAAGACCGATTGCACCTGCATTTGATACAATATCGGGATTAAAATTGCTTTCGTTGCGGATAACACCGTACACAAGGCAGATATCTACATTATACTCCTTAGCCGCCTTTTCAACATAGCTTTCGTATTTTATCGGATACAAACTTTTTGTAAATTCCTTAGTCGCTCCGCTGTTCATAACCGTGGAAACAATAAGCAGAACAAGCGGTATAAGAATTGAAACACCTAACAAAGATGTTATCACTATAAAGGGGATATTTTTTTTATTTTTAATTTTTGTTTTATCTTTATTTTTAGCTATTAATTTAATCATAATTCATCTCCTTTACAGTAACGGTTAAATTATGTAAATGCTTATAAAGCCGTAAGGTATCTTTCTTTGACCGGCAATTCGCTACGCTCTTGCCTGTTTTGATTTTGGTCGGAGGATTTTTATTTTTTGTTTTTTTAATGATAGTTTATTTAGTTTCGCTGAGGGTAGTTTACTTTTCTTTGCAAGTTGGTTTCGTCAGCGACCAAAGGCTCTGCCCTTGCATGGTGCAAGACCACTAGGAACACCTGCCAATCAGCTGTCGCCTGCGGCTCGGCTTCTTGGGGTGTTCCGTCGCCCGCAAGCCTTGTAAGGCTTGAGCGAACTTTTAACAGGCGTTGCCCACTGCATTATTATACTTTCCACTTCCGATTGAATCTCCTCTAATCTCTTAGCACCGTCAATCACAAAATCAGATTTACCTATATAAAATTCGTCACTCTGCTGAACGCTCATTCTCTTTTCAAGCTGTTCCCTTGTAAGTCCGTCACGCTTTATAAGCCGCTGCATACGAACCTCTTTCGGAGCAATCACACCGACAACACAATCACACATAATATCCGAATTACTTTCAAAAAGCAACGGTGCGTCAAACACTATTTTATTGTTTCCCTTGTCGATATTTTCACGGCACATTTTCAGCACCTGCAAAAATATCCACGGGTGAGTAATATCATTCAGCATTGCCGCATTCTCCTTAGACGAAAATGCTCTTTCCGCAAGCCGCTGTCTGTTAAGTGTTCCGTCGGGGTTAAGGATATCGTTTCCGAAAACTCCGCACACCTGTTTCAGGCAGCTGCTTTCGGGCAGCAAACCCTTTTTGGCTATGTCGTCGGCATTGATTATCACATATCCGTTTTCTTTGAAAAATCCCGAAACGGTACTTTTGCCCGAACCTGTCGCACCCGTCAAGCCTATAATCGTATAGTCACGCAAGTTCAATCACCTCAAATCCTGCCGCTCTGATAAGTCTGTTATAAACCGCCATAGCCGCCCCCTTTGTGTCGGGACATCTTCCGTAAACGGTTTTCACGTCCGATTCGTCAATCTCTCTCAGTACATCGAAAATTCTGTTTGCCTGCTGTGCATAGTCGTTCTTATTTCCGTAGGGAAATGCTTTGACGTTAAGCTTTTCAACATCTTCGTTATAGCACAAAGCAGCGACATTCTCTTTTTTACAACTGTTTATATATTCAATATATTTATCATCGGACGATTTTATTAATATCAAATTTGCCTTGGGTGCATAATGCTTATATTTCATTCCCGGACTTTCGGCTTTCTGCCCCTCTTTCATTTTATACAGAACCGCCTCGGAAACTTCAACTTTGCCGATAACACTTTCAAGCTGTTCAAGCGTAATTCCGCCCGGACGAAGCAGAATAGGAACATCAGGTACAACGGTTATAACTGTAGATTCAACCCCGACTTCACACATTCCGCCGTCAATGATATAAGGAATTTTGCCGTTCATATCGTGCATAACATGACGTGCGGCGGTCGGGCTTGGTATGCCGGAAGTATTTGCGGACGGTGCGGCAAGCGGACAGTCGGCGGCAGTGATAACGGCTTGTGTCACGGGGTGTGACGGATAACGAATTGCGACCGTATCAAGACCTGCACTGACCTCATTCGGAACAGCCGACCCTTTCGGCATAATCACTGTGAGAGGTCCGGGCCAGAATTTTTCCGCAAGCAAATAAGCCTTTTCGGGAATCTCACGGACGAGATTGAAGCGTTCAATCTGAGAAAAATCGGAGATATGAACAATAAGCGGATTATCCATAGGTCTGCCCTTAGCGGTGAAAATTTTCCGCACAGCAGTTCCGTTCAAAGCATTCGCCGCCAAACCGTAAACGGTTTCTGTAGGTACAGCGACAAGTTCTCCGTTTCTGAGGGCATTACCCGACAGCTCAATATTTTCTTTTGTAGGCAATAACAGCCGAGTTTCCATTTAACACACCTCTTTTTAACACGTGAAGCAACCTCTATTTTTAATTAACCTCACGAACCCGACCAAAAGTTAATCTTGTGAGGAAGTCTTAGGTTGCTATATTATAAAGGATTTGGGATTCCTGTTACATACGGGTCAATGATAAAGTCGGTAAAACTGTCATAACACTTCACGAAATCCGTTTGATTTTCGCACTCGGAATAATAATACACAGCAGGGTCTTCACCCTCGTCAAGCTTAAAGAAATAAAACATATACCCTTGGTGAAGCCAAAACACAAAGTCATTTTCGCCCAATGAATGCGGAAAATCGTTTTCTTCAAGCAGTTCTTTGGCATAGCCGTTCAAAGATTTCACTTTGTCTATGCTGTAATCCGAACCTATCCAGAATTGACCGTAGCCGGTATACTTCATAAACTCAAGATACGCTTTCGGAAGCTTTATCGGAGCAATGTCTTTTATAAAGCTGTCAAAGTCGGTATCGCCGACAATTTTATATTTGTTATCCATACCGTTTTCGGAAAGGTATTTGAAGAAGTCCTCAAAGTGCTTTTTACCGCTGTAACGCATAAAAATTTCACCTCGAAATTTGATTATACCAAATATTTGTATACTTGTAAAAACCAAATCTTTAAATATTTTTTAACTTTCAGTTATTCTTTATTATCACAATCACCGATACTATTACGACTGCCAAAACAACTAATCCTAAAAATACCATATTATCCGTTCTCCATATTCTCTTTAAGCTTCTCCGCTCTGTCGGCAGTGATAAGAGGGTCAATAATCTCGTCAAGCGAGCCGTTAAGAATATCGTCAATTTTATATAAGGTCAAGCCGATTCTGTGGTCGGTTACTCTGCCCTGAGGATAATTGTAGGTTCTTATTCTCTCGTTTCTCTCGCCTGTGCCGACCTGAGCCTTACGCTCCGCCGCAATCGCCGAAGACTGTTCCTGACGCTTCTCGTTAAGAAGTCTTGACTTCAGAACTTTCATAGCCTTATCCCTGTTCTTGAATTGACTTCTTTCGTCCTGACATTCAACAACCGTACCTGTCGGGAGGTGCGTAATTCTGATAGCGGAAGAGGTCTTGTTGATATGCTGACCGCCTGCACCGCTGCTTCGGAAAGTGTCAATTTTCAAATCGGCAGGGTTTATCTCATACTCCACGTCCTCGGCTTCGGGAAGAACAGCCACTGTTACCGTTGATGTATGAATTCTTCCTTGACTTTCCGTATCGGGAACACGCTGAACTCTGTGAACTCCGCTCTCGAATTTCAGTCTTGAAAAAGCACCGTCACCGTTCACCATAAATGAAATTTCCTTATAGCCGCCCAGTTCTGTTTCGCTTGCATTGAGCAGCTCTGTTTTAAAGCCACGCTTCTCCGCATACATCGAATACATTCTGAAAAGAACACTGCAAAATAATGACGCTTCTTCACCGCCTGCACCTGCACGGATTTCAACGATAACATTTCTCTCATCGTTGGGGTCTTTGGGGAGAAGTAAAATTTTCAGCTCGTTTGAAGTTTTTTCTATATCATCTTTTGCGGTGTTGACTTCCTCGTCAAGCATAGCTTTGAACTCATCGTCCACTCCCTCGGATATCATTTGCTTTGCTTCTTCGACAGTCTGAACGGCGGTTTTATACTCTCTGTACTTTTCGACTATCGGTTCAAGTGACTTTACCTCTTTCATAATATCGTTGTAAAGCTCAACATTTGCCGCAACGGTCGGGTCATAGAGTTTATTGTTGAGTTCGTCATATCTTTTTTCAAATATATCAAGCTTTTGAAACATTTAATTTTCCTCTTCTTCTCTTGTAATCTTTTTAATATTCTTTTCGATTTTTACTCTCGGCACCATAACTTCTCTGCCGCATTTTGTACATTTTATTTTGAAGTCCATACCCACACGGGTGACGTTAAAGCTTTTGTTTCCGCAGGGGTGAGGTTTTTTCATTTCAATAATATCTCCGACACGAACGTCCATATATACACCCCCCTTTTTATAATGCGTAATTCGGAATTATGCAGTAAGATTTAGCAAATTCAATTAAACCCTTCTGTCCTGCGGACATCTCCCCTATGAGGGGCGACTTTGATAAACCGAGAACCAAAAAGCCTCCACTTTTAGGGGAGGTGGCAGCCGTAAGGCTGACGGAGGGGTTTTTAAAAAAATCTCGATTTTTTTAAATATTGTCGCTAAATCTTAACACTTTCGAGTATAATTCAGTTCGCTGTATTAAGTATATTTATGATTTGGTAAACTCTTGTAAAAAAGAACTTTTCACGCAGGCATAAAACTTAATCACAATAAAAAATCAAAGTACGTATTTCCTGCGGACGTTGTCCGCTAATTAGCAATAGTTATACTATTCTATTTTATCACACATACACTTAGTTTGTAAATAGGAAAATTCCCTTTAGGCACAAGCTAAAGGGAATTTTTAGATAAAATCGAATTATTTCTTTTAAAATTATTCGTATCTGAGAGCATCAATCGGGTCAAGCTTAGAAGCCTTAACCGACGGCACTATTCCGAACACGATTCCCACAACCATTGAGAACCCTACTGCCAAAAGAATTATCGGCAAGCCGACGACTGTCGCAAATCCAAATATCATTCCTATAAGCTTTGCTATGCCTATTCCCATAAGCACGCCCAGTATTCCTCCGGTTGCGGTCAGAACTACCGCTTCCGTTAGGAACTGCAAAAGAATAACGCTTCTCTTCGCACCCAATGCTTTTTTCAAACCTATCTCTCTTGTTCTCTCCGTTACCGACACAAGCATTATATTCATTACTCCAATACCGCCTACAAGAAGAGATATACTCGCAATTCCGACAAGAAGAAGTGATGCCGTATTAGTAATCTGTTCCATAGTTTGAGCGTCTTCCATATACGAATTGGATTTATACGAATAGCTGTCCGTTGAAAGATTTGAATTAAGTACCTCAGACGCTTTTTTCTGAACGTTTACAATTTCATCGGGGTCGCTTAATTTTATGATAAGCTTCTGAATATCATCATATCCGCCGACAAGATTCCAAGATGTTGACGGCACATATACCTCGCCTGCCGCTTCTCCGACCAGTATAGAATAATCATTGTAGCTTTCAACCTTGCTGAAATCTATAGCTCTGTCCACTACGCCGACTACAACGTACATATCGCTTACTATCTTTACAGTTTTTCCAAGAGGATTTTCATTTGCGAAAAGGTCGCCTGCCGTTTCCGTTGAAATAATTGCAATATTGTTTTTATTCTCGTAATCCTTTTCGGTGAAAAGTCTGCCCGAAGTCAGGTATAATTTCGTTGTGTCAAAAAAGCCGGTTTCAACACCGTAAGCCGTACATTCGGACTCTTTTTCGTTTCTGTATACGTTTGTAGATTTGCTGTATATGGGAGAGGATTTTTCAACTCCCTTAATCTGACTAACTGCTTTTATACTTTTTTGGGGAATAGTTGTAATT
This sequence comes from uncultured Ruminococcus sp., assembly GCA_902801245.1. Taxonomy (GTDB): domain Bacteria; phylum Bacillota; class Clostridia; order Oscillospirales; family Acutalibacteraceae; genus RUG592. Next base: position 2,028 of record CADCHW010000038.1, on the reverse strand, counting down.
CCCTGAACAGCTCCGCCGTTCGACGTATCATAGGGAGAATACGGATTCTCCGCACTGTAAAGGCTTAATGTAACGGTATTTGTATCGTTGCCGAGCATATTATCCTTAAGATTCTGAGTTGTGCCGTTAATAATAGCCACAATAATTATAATCGCCGCAATACCTATGATAACACCGAGCATTGTCAAAACAGAACGCATTTTGTGCGATATTATTCCCTTTAGAGAAAGCCTTATATTTTCTAACATCTTACCACCTCACATCAGAAGAACATCGGACCCCATATCAGGGTTTCGCCGTCCACCTCGACTGTTTTCATACCCTCCTGCACTTTACCGTAAGCAAGTGCAATTCTGTCGGTTGATTCCAGTCCGCCTTTAACCGCAACAAATTCAAAAAGTGTACCGCTTACAGTAACATACCGCTTTTCGATTTTATTATCGCTGTTTACCGCCATTACGTAATTCTTGCCGTTCTCCGAGCCTACAAAGCAATCATAAAGCAAAAACTGTTGGTCATCGCTGCCTGTATCTATCTCCATACTTACGCTGCCGTCCTCAGGCAATTCAAATTCTTCTTCAACGGTAACAACAAACTCATAGTATGATTGCGTGGAATCCTCGTTGCCGTTTTGGTCTGTCTGCGAGGGAATATCGCTGATTGAAGTAACCTTTCCTTTGTAAGTGCCTCCGTCGTCGTAATTCTTGACGCTCATTTTCGTGCCGATTTCAATATCCGAAAGCGAAAACTCGCCTATCGAAGAAACAACGCTCATTCCCGTGCTGCTTGTCACGGTGATATACGCACCGCTGTCGGAAAGGTGCTGTATATCCTTTGCAACAAACGTTACAGAACCGTCAAGCTCCGACACCTCCGCACCTACTTCAAGAGTTTTCTTTGCTTTCCTGACATCAATTTCCGCCTGCTGCTTTTCAAGCTTAAGCTTTTCTATTTCCTTTTCCTTTTCGGAAACCATATTTTTTAATTCGTTTTTAGAATATACATAATTACTGTTCTTTTCGGTAATTTCGTCCGAAGTATCCGTATCCGTGCTAATGTTTGGCTGTTCTGTAGGCTGAACGATATCGGGTACTTCTACATTCTCATCAAATCCGCCCAAATCTTCAAGACCGCTCAAATCGAAATCTCCGTCAAGTCCGGTCAAATCCGTATCGGGAATATCTGCCGCAGGCTGCGACTGAACCATAAAGCTTGCGAAATTCGCCGAACCGCCGTCAAACGTAAATCCGCCGTTCTTATCGGAAACAACACCGTCGCTTACGGTCCAGTCCTCAGCGTTTTCAACATCAATCTTATTTCCGTCAACCATACGTGCATACAGAGGAGTTCCCTCCTCATCGCACACATAGAACATCGCATACAAAGCTTCTTTATTTTCCGGGTGAAGAGATTTCAAATACTCCTTTGTAACCACTGTATCTTCACCGACATAGAAAACATACGGCTCATCGGAAGTACCCTTGCCCTCGGCATATTCCGACTTTGACGTTATCTTCTTATCATACTTAAATTCCTTGGGAGCAGGCACATCGATTTTTACATCGGCATTTGGGGCAGGTGTATCATAGGTTTGGATAACAGGCTCGGTGACTGTAGTTGTTGTAACAGTCTGGGGAGCATTTTCCGACGGCTGCAATTTTTTCAGAACGGTAAGCTCATTGTTTGCAACCTTAATTTCATTCTCGACAGTTATCAAAGCGTTCTCTGCGTCTGCAAGAGAAAATTTAAGAGAATTTAAATCATATGTAAAAAGCTTGTCGCCTTTTTTAACCTTGTCGCCCTTTTTGACAAGAACATCTTCTATTTTCAAATCCTGATTGTACTTGACATTCTGAACGCTGCCTTTTTGAAGCTTTCCCAGAAAGCTGTTGCTTTCCAACGTATAAGCACCCATAAGCCACGAATAATCAAGATCCGAAACTGTAGCAACCTTAACGGTATCACTCGGAGTATCGCTGTTATGCATAGCCGCCGTAAAAGCACCGCCCACAAGCGACAGCACAAGCA
>CADCHW010000037.1 GCA_902801245.1 uncultured Ruminococcus sp. | reverse complement strand
TCGGGCTGAACCGTCCCTACTGTTGTTAGTATAACACAAAGCTACGCTTTTGTCAACCTTAACCCACCGTCTAAAGCCGGTGGGATTGCGGTTGACATTATTCAAACTCGCTGTATACAACGGCGGCAATCGGCGGTTTAACCTCTGTTTTGTCGGAAATTTCAACTTCTCCGTTTACTATTTTTTCAACAATATCATCATAATCGGCAGATGAAATATTCTTGAATTTCCACAATTTTTCGTCCGTAGGTATTACAATACATTCGCTGTCCATGCCGAGATTCAAATCTTTGTTTTCGCTGTCGCCTATCCAGTCAAGGTCGCTGTCAAAGCCTGATTTCATCGCATAGTCAACAGCATTTACCGTGTCATACTCAACATATCCCAATGCCGATTTATCCGTACCGTCAAATACTCTCTCTCCGCAAATAATCTTTTTCTTAGCGGCTTCTGCTGCCTGAGCCGCACCCTTTGAAATATTTTCGGTGCAGGTAAAAATAACATCAACATCGTTATCATAGAATTTCTTAGCCATACTCTTTGCCTTATCGGAATTATCCTCTATGAATCTGTACGTAATGGTAATATCGTGAAGTCTTAATTTCTGAGTGGCATCGTCCGCACCTTGAACCATACCGTAAAGATATCTCATATTTCTTTCATTGCCGCTGTCACCGATAAATCCAAGCGATTTATTGCCGTCAAGGATAGTAAGGTAACCTGCAAGGTAGCCTGCCTGTTCTTCTCTGAACTTAATGCAGTGAACGTTTTCGGCAAAGAATTCATCGGGCTGAGTATCTACAATAATAAAAGTTATTTCGGGATAAATATTCTGCAAATCAAAGAGAGCATTTTTATAATTTTCATCGGGCAGAATAATAATTTTTGCGTTATCGTCAACAACCTCACTAACTAAAGTTTGAACGTCCTTATCCGCACTTTCAGAATAATACTTATAGGTTTTACAGTTTGTATCACCGTAAGCAATTATAGATTTCCACAAACTTAAATTCTTTTCGTTTTCAATTCCGTCTGAGTTGGTGATAAGTGCGATATCGTACTCTCTCTCCGTATCCTGTGGAATGTCGTAGGTATCAAATACATCTTCGACGGTTGAATCCGTACTGTCATTATTTTCGCCCGACAATGAACAGGCTGTCACGCTCAAAGCCGTTATCAATGACAGTAAAATCAACAAAACTTTTTTTGCTTTTTTCATTATAAATCCTCCTGATATTTTAGCAAAAACAATACACTACATATATTATAACAAGAATTCTAAAAAAACGCAACTGTATAAATCCAAAAAGTCGGCTGCCCAAATCAGGAAACCGACTTTTTGAATTATGGTAACATATGCCGGATTTATCGGCTTAGTTTGTTTAGGAACTGTTGGGAAATAAGTTGAACAATTTAGACGCAGGATAATTTGTACACCGCAGGAATACTGACGTATTTCAAGGTGTTGTAACGACACACAGGGCAAATTAGACAAGTATAAATGTTCAAGTTATTTTCTGACAGTTCCTTAGTTTACTGTGAACGTTTTCTTCTTACGGCAGCAACAATAAGAATTATTATGCCTGCGATAAGAATTAATCCGACAAGTATTGAACCGATAAACAAAGGTGTGTTATAGAACCAACGGATTAATGCGTTGTCGGTAACAGTTATAGGTTGAGATTCAATATTTGGGTTGCCGGCTTTATCAAGAGCGGTAATAATAATTGTTTCACCAACCGTATTGTTTGGAATTTCAAATAAATAAATGTCGTCCTGACCCTCAACAGGAGTAAGCTTTTTTTCCGCTCCGTCACCGATTTTTACACTGCATTTATCAACATCAAGCTCAAAATTATCCGTAATCTGAACCTTAGCCGTATAATTACCGTTTATAATTTCGGAAGAATTGGGGGTTTCGCTGAACAGAGGAATAATCTCGGGGGCATCTTTATCAACAAAGAATTCTACATCGCAATGACGTTTTTGTCTGTCTTCTTCATCTTTATCGTCGCTGACATTTTCATTATGTGCCTTATCATTTGACGAAGCAGTAACTATATATTTTGCACTTCCTTCAAACACTTCAGCATTAATAGTATACGTATTTTCGTATTTACCGGCAGAATTATTAGGAGTAACGGTGTAATCCGTGTTTTCTGTCTTATCCTTAATGTCACCGTTTGCACTGACTTTAATCTTTGGGCTATTAATCGGGTCAACATTTACTTCGTGAATTATGATATCTCCGGTATTTACATTGTATTTGGTTTTACCGTTTGCACTAAGATATTGAACCGATTCGCTATCAACATAATATACAGAACCGAATCTGTTAGCCGAGAACTCATAAGTTTCCGAGTTTTTACGACCTGCTTTATCGGTTGCCTCAACAGTAAGCCAATAGTAGCCGTCAACGCTTTCACTACGTTCAAAGTTGGCATATTCAAAAATTTGATTTGTATCGGTAAGCTTTGAATCATCTCTTTCGTATGATACGTTTTTCTTGTTATAATTCACTTCGCCGTTATTGTTATCGAAATTAGCACGAGTGAGAGTAATTTTTACATTATTCTTATCATAGTTCTTATCCTCAACCTCAATTGCAGGAGCAACATTGTTTTTGTTTGCGGATTTGTTGACTATGTTGGAAAGTTTGATTTTGGGATCGTTATTATCGATATAGAATTTCTGTTCCGCACCGCTGTTGCCTTTGTTGCCTGCCTTATCCGTAACATTGACGGAAATTGTATACAAAGCGTCTTTCGAGAAATTTATGGTTGCGGTATGTCTGTTTCCTGCTGTAGTCCAGTCGGAGGGTTTGGGCAATTCAACATCTTTTCCGTTATCGTTTGCGGTAATTTGAATTTTAGCTCTTGAAGAATCAAAGTTATGTTCTGTAATTTCGACAGTGGCAATTCTTTCCTTAGCATAGTAATTACCGTTTTTGGAATCATTGTTGTTATAAGATATATTTACAATCGGATTTATAAAATCCATTGTAAACTCTCCTCCGTCGGCAACATTTGACGGATTTGCTGCGTCATCTGTACAGCTTGCCTTAAAGGTATAATCACCGTCGGCTGAGAATGTAACCTTGGTAAAATAACGGGTCTTATCACCTTCGCCGTCCAGAAATGACCAGCCGCTTATTGTAGGAGTAGTACCGTCGGTATTGGTGATATTCAAATTGAAATTCTGTTTTGCAAAATTTCGTTCTGTTACGGTAATTGTAGCCGTTCTGGCTTTATTGTAGAAATCCTTATTTCCTTCATCGGGCTGGGTGTTATCCCAAGAAATTTGAATTGACGGAGCGGTTTTATCAATGCTGAAAGAATATTCTTCGGTAGAAGTGTTTCCGGCACGGTCGGTCATTTTAACTTTAATAGGGATATTATTAATATTATCGGTAACAGTAATTGTTTGACTTATTTTTGTTACAAGGTTATAATCTCTGTCATCGATATGCCAATTATCAATCAAATCCATATCTGTTTTAGCATTGTCAATACTCACGTTAAAGGTTTTCTCATTGATAGTAACCTCTGCATCACGAATACCCGAATAAGTATCTACGATAATAAACTCAACATCAACATCATTTGAATAAAGCGGATTTCCCGAACCTGTTTGATAGGGAGCTTCTGTTTTTGGATTAATAAAGATATGCTTTTCTTGTTCGTGCTGTTCGGGTGCTTCGATAATAGTACCGCTTGGAGTAACGAATGTATCTACATGATTTCCAACGTTATCATCTGCACGAGCCATAATCTGTCCCTTAAAGTTAGCCGGAACTATAAAGATTGCTGTATTGTCGGAATAAACCTGTTTTGATTCATTGATGACAGTTTCTTTATTACCTACAGCCGAAACTGCTTTGAAGTAAATATGATTTATACCCGAACTTGGTTGAGCGTCCTCGGCATAAACCTTGACCTCTGTATCCTGCTTGAAGTAGTAGCCGTAGTCCGTCAATTCAACATTATCGTTCGGAGCACCGTCACCCTCTACAAATTTATCTCCAAGGAACTCAAACTTATAGATTGTAGGAACGGCGGTATCCTTGTAAACCGTGAGTTGTTTATCGTCTGCTTTGTTGCCTGCATTATCGACTGCATGAACTGTTACGGTATATGAACCGTCGTCATTCATCGCAACACCGCTTGCGTTTGTTTTTACACGGTTGTTTTCAACAAACGATTTTTCAAGCTGGGTAACCTCTCCCTTAGCACTGTTGTATAAGTAATCAGAGCCGTCTTCACCGTTGATTTTTATGCCGTTTATCTCGGCTTCGACCTTGCCTACACCGGAATCACTGTCTTTAACGGTAATTCCAAAACTAACATCTTCATTGTACCAGATATTATTGTTAAAGGTGTTAGGATTGCGTTTTTCTTCGGGTTTGAGTTTATCTTCGGAATATTGTACTTCACGTTCAATATTAGAAATTATAGGCTTAACGTTTTCAATCATTACAGATTCAATTTTACCATTTTGGGGAGCAACGTAATCGGCTGCGTTAGATTTGGAATCGGCTGCTTTGGGCGTAAACTCTCCGCTTCTGTTTGTAACATTATCGAAAACCTCAGCGGTAATTGTTCCGTCAATATAGTTTTTGCTAGTAGTAACATCTTCTAGGGGGATGGTAAATTTGACTGTCTGCACCGTGCCTGCACTGCCGATATTGTTTCCATTTTGGGGTGTGATTGTTTTGTACACTTTTTCATTATAAATAAGGTCAACATTTTTGTAACCAGAAGAAGCGTAAGCTTCGCCGTCGTCAATTTCAACCTCAACGTCAAGATTACCGTTTGCGAAAAGTCCGAATGTAAGAATATTGAGGACAACCTCCGCTGCATTTCGGTTTTTCGGTTTGAACTCAATTTTGTTGATTTTAGGCTTTGTTTTATCAATGTAGAAGTCGTAAGCATTTTTCTCTTCAATGTAGTTTTGACCACTACGTGTTCTGCTGTATACAATAATCTGAATTGTATTCTTGCCCTGATTTAAATTAATATTAGGATTAGCTTTACAGATATCTCCGATATTAACTGTACCGCTAACTTCAGTTTTAATCTGTTTTTCAATATTATTATCATACACGGAAGAATTTTTATTGTACTCATAATCGTATTCATGGTTGAATACCGTTTTTAATTCTTCTCCGGGCTTTAAATATTTAACTTCGTAAGTCTTTTGTTCTTGTCCATTGGGATTATACGTAATAATATTCATCGCCATACCGCTAAAGCCTGCAAGCTCTTCTTTGGCAGTATAAGTAATGCTGATATCATCATCTTTATACCAATCTTTGTTATTGTCGGTGTCGTGATAATCTATTTTGCTTTCATCGACTGCAATGTCAACATTATAATCTTTCTTTCCGACAATAACATCACCGTTATAAGAATTTGAATTATCCTTATTCATTTTGACAGGTACATTTATTTTATTTCCTGCTCGGTCTTCCGCAATTGCAGCAAGATAAACATATTTTTCGCTTTCAAGCTTAAATGAAGCCGTAAAATCGATTGATTCTGTTTCATTATCCTTTGTTATCTCAACAGGCGGATTATTCTTACCCGATTTATCATAACAATAAAGTGTTATACTTGCAATACCCGAATTATTATCCGCTGCCGAAACATTAACCGTTATATTATTAGCAGCAGTTACACCGAATTCGTCAAATGTAACTTTATTGCTGTCGGCAGTATCTTCAACTATAAAATTCGTTACTTTTGGCAATTCATTATCAATAGTTACCCAAACTGTATCATAGCTAAAAACATTTCCGGATTTATCAAGAGCATAAACGTAATATCTGCTGGCTTGCTGTCCTTTAACATCAAAGCTAAATTCACCATTGCTGTTAATATCATTTAAAATGCCAAATTTGTAATCTTCCAATTTAGAGTCTTTTGGTTCTTTTTGCAGTAATTGCAAATAACGAAGGTCGTTGTCTTCAATAGGCTTGTTTTCACTCCAGATTACGCAATCAAGCTTAGATTCCGATTTTAAATCCGGAGGATTTAATTTTCCCCAAACAGTAACACTCTCCGAATTAGTCCATTCACCATTAATTTTCCTGCCGCTTGGGTCTTTAACAATAAGTCTGTTTCCGCTGTCTGTAGGATTATCACTGTCCAAAACAAAAAGTATTCCTTCATTTTTAAGAGTAACATTATGCCACTGCTTTGAGAAATAAACTCTTATCGAAGTAACAAGCTGAGTTTTTTTAATATCAATTTTTGCAGAATTCAGGTTTTCTTTTTTATCATCTTGATTTTCTTCTTCATCTGACAAACTCTTTGTTATATCAAGCTTCGATTCATCACCATCTATCTCTATTCCTCTGATTTCATCAGCTCTTGGATAAGATACAGATACATCGAATATTTTATCGTCGTTTTCATTGAGTTCATATCGATAAGTATATCTGTCGTATTTCTTATTTGGATAGTCATTATCCTTATCATACGGAGTTGTAATATTTATAGTGTCTAAACCAACGTTTGAATCCTGTTTATAATTTACTATTACTTTAACATTAGCTCTAACATTGGGAATAGCAATACTGTAACTTGCAGTACCGTTATTTTCATCTACGCTTTCAACTAATTCTTCACTATCAAGGAAGTATTTATCCTGCCCGTCCTGTTCGCCATCTCGTTCAACATAAACCTCTTCTGCATGATACCCTTTCACAGGAATTATTTTAGCTGTTATATCGTTTCCGATTTGAATAGTGTTGTCTTCAATTTTGCTTTTATCGTTTTTATAAAATTCAACAGAGCCTAATTCATTACCCTTTTCATCCTTTGAATTTTCCGAATCTAAATTAAACACGTCAACACTAAATTCTATTTCAAATTTATAATCCGAATGAACATTTTTTATTTCATCAGCTCTGTAAGATTTAGGCTCGTTTTGATTTTTTACAGACCCTATAGCATCAACCTTAACTTTTTGGTTATTCTTGTCTGTGTATGTGTATTCAAATTTTTCAATATGAAAATCTTCATTCGCCGCAGCACTTACAATGAAATTTGAAGCTTCATCTACGTTTTTTTCATCATCATTTGTAACTTCAATCATACCGCCAATGTTTTCAAAACCTTCGCTGTTTTCTTCTAAATATACATCTCCATTCTTCCCTATTTTAAAATCAACCTTGTAAGTTTGTCTTACAAAATCTACCGATATTTCCGCACTGCTGTTAATACTTTCCGTACAAAGTTCAACAGATTTTTCTGTTATGCCACTTACTTCTTTACCCGGAAACATCGAATATCCGGTAATTCTATAGCCGTCTTTCGCTTCAGCCACATATTTTACATTTTCACCGTAATCAAAAGTTTGGTTATAATTCTCAATTTCTTCCTCAGAAATCTCGATACGGCTTTCTTCACCGTTTTCCTCTGATTTTTCAATACGATACAAAGTTCCTACATTAGTATCAAAGTTTTTAATCGTCACATTGAAAGTCTTTAATTTCACTTCAAGGTCAAAATCAGAATCGGTTTTACCATTTCCGTCAATATAAATACTTGTCGATGGATCATCATACGGATCTGTTTTTATATCTGTTTCGGCATTATAAACTTGCTTGCCAAAAGCTTGTATAGAATAATTCTTTCCGTATACACCTTTTATTTTAAAATTTTCAAATGGAGAATCGGTGTCAAATTTCTCTGCATCTTCCCAATCAAGTTCGGTATCAGTATCTTTCAACCGATAACTCAATTTAATACCGCTGTCTGTTCCTGTATAGTTTGAGGAATCTTTTACTTTAACGATATAGTCAACCGGTTTCAGATTATACGAATTTTTATCAATGGGAATCAATACTTTATTTTCGTCTGTATTGTTGACATTTTCAACTATGATATCAAAACTGAAATCTTGGGATATTGTGCAATCTTCACTTTCACCATTCTTAATGGTAACCGTATACTGCCTTTCCGGATAAACCAATTTCTTAAACGTTGCTACACCTTTTTCAGTGTTTGCGGAAAACGTCTTTTTATCTTCCGGAACAGCAAAAGTATTACTTTCATCATTTCTATCATTAGTTTCATTCATCAATTCCATCACAACATTAACACCGTTAATCGGCAAAAGATTATTTTCAGAATCGACAATTTCAACTTTATATTCATCAAGAGGCTGAATATTGATTGTCTGCTCTTCCTCGCCCTCAGCTCGAGCTTGTAAAGTCTTATCCGCCCCGAAAGGCAAAACATTGACCACAACCAGAATAGCAAGCACAACAGCCAAAAAACGAGCTGTCTTTTTTGAAACTAACTTATTCACCAGTTTTTTCCTCCTCATCTTTCCTTTTTTAAACTCTTACTGCCGCTTTTGTTTTTCGATCTCCACAGCCGGTAATATCTGCCGTTAAATATCGCATGAAGTCTGAAAGATATCACAGCGGCAAAAATCAATATATATTGTATAATACTCTCGTCTTTTTGTATCACCGCAAACAGTATAAAAAGAACAAGAGATACTATCAAAACAATATCCGCTTTCTTCCCCTCACCGGTTTTAAAGAAAGCTATAACTCCCGGAGAATTTTTCCTCTGCTTTTCACCGCCGACAGATTTCGCAAATCTGCGGAACATAATCTGTTCCATTATAAGTCCTGCCCAGAATATCAGCGGTAAAATAATTTTCCTTGCTTTTCCTGCATTTGCCATTATAGGCACTGCAAGAATAACTGCCGACGATATCGCCGAAAATATAAGCGTCAGTCGGAAAAGCTCCCGGGAACTTTTATTTTTTAAATCCATTAAAGCACCTCATTACAATGCGTAACCGAAACTTTTCTCACTACTCTGAATCCGTGCGGCAAATTCGCCTTTGGCTTTACAGGCTTATATTGTTCACTTGACACTGCCGGAGTATTGCTGTCACCCGGAACACCTGCAAGAACTGTTGTACCCTGAGTGTACTCATTATAGTAGCTGTCAAGTAATGAATCACCGGTATTATTATCGCCGCCGAGCAATGTGGTAGCTTGAGTATATTCATCGGGGGAATTACCGAGAACTGTTGTCGCCTGTGAATATTCATTGGGGGAACTACCAAGAACTGTTGTTGCCTGTGAATATTCATCGGGAGAATTACCAAGAACTGTTGTTGCCTGTGAATATTCATCGGAAGAATTACTAAGAACTGTTGTCGCCTGTGAATATTCATCGGGAGAATTACTAAGAACTGTTGTTGCCTGTGAATATTCATCGGAAGAATTACCGAGAACTGTTGTTGCCTGTGAATATTCATCGGGGGAATTACCGAGAACTGTTGTTGCCTGTGAATATTCATCGGAAACATTATTCAAAACTGTTGTTCCCTGTGTATACTGATTATTTATGTTATCAAGTAAAGAAGTTTCCTGCGTATACTCATTAGCGTAATCGACTTTAGGAGCAGCCACGGAAGCCAAAGCCGGTGTACGCTTCGATTTTGGCGGAGCTGCATTCAGTTTGCCGGAAGCTGCCGGAGGTGTACGGAGCTTGCCCGACGCAGCCGGCAGCGGAGTGAGCATTTCGGAAGTTCCGCCCGGGGACGTTTTCGGAGGATTCTTTTCCCCTCGCATGGTGTTCCTGTCAAGCCGCCTCGACGCATGGGCAATTGACGAAACGGTATAGCCCTTTTCCTTTGAATATGCGTTGCCGATACTGAACTGTCGGTTTGGGTTATTTCGGCGATTGGCAGCCTTTGCACTCATACTGTTGTTATAAGCATTCTCGTTTCGGATATTCTGAATACCCTTTGCAAGCGTACGACCCGAAAGGTCGCCTATAATTGACGGAATATTCATAACGAAGAACATAATAACAGCCGCAACGAATAAAGCTCCTGCCACTGTGAATAATATTATTGCTATGATTGACCAAGTTTGAGCACTCATTTCATCACCTACTCTTCGTTATTTTCGTTGTTGTCGGACTTATTGAAAACACGTTTGATTTCGTTTTCTGCTTTCGGGATTCTGTTTTTAACAAGTTCATCTTTCTCTTCTTTAAGCTCTTCTTTTGCGTCGGATATTTCATCTACTTTCGATTTTACCTTATCAAGCACATCTTCTAAATCTTCTTGTGAAATACCCTCACTTTTAAAATCTCTGGCGTATGATTCAATGGCATTTTCAACTACTCTGCAAACCTCAAGTTTCATCTTATCTTTTGCTTCTGTAGTGTAAATATCATCAACAAGTTCACAAATACTCTTCCAGTACTCTGTATACAATCCTGTATCATTGTCACGCTTTGTTTCTTTGATAATCTTATCTTCAAGTTCACCAATATCCTTGTATATTTTAGCTTTTTTACGGTTTTCATTTGTTTCATCGGTTGTGTTATCCAAAACTCTCTGAAACCATACAACAGACTCTCTTCTGCCTTGTTTGGAATCCGAAGAATCATTAGGATTTGCCGAAACATATGAAAACCAATAAAGACTTCCTATATCAAAGCATAAATCCGCATAACCGTCTTGTTTGGTTAATTGTTCAGCTTGGTCAGCTTTTGCGATATTAAAGCATTGTGTAAGAATTTTTCTTTCTTCAGAATCAAAAACATCGTCGTCAAATGCCTTAACCATAAGAGAATAAGCTTCTACTCTGGTAGGGTCTATTTCAATGGCATTTCTGTAATATTCAATTTTTTCGTCTCCCGACGCATTTTCTGCCCATTTCAAATTCTGCTGATAATCGGATTCATTAAGGCTGTTGCTGATACCCAGCGAAACAAGTGCCAAACCCAAACACACCACCGACGAAACGGCAGTTATAACAAAACTTTTAAGTTTTGTTCTCTGTGCGGCTCTGTACTCGTCGCCGTACTCTTCATAGTGCTGCAAAGCATACATAAGCTCCGCACAGGACTGATAACGGTCATCGGGGTTCTGCTGAACACATCTCTGAATGATAACCTCCAAACCTGCCGAAAGCTGAGGGTCCCAATGGCGAATCGGGTAAATCTCATACGGAGGTTCAGCCGGATTGTGTCCCGTAATCAAATGATAAAGCGTTACACCAAGACAGTAAACGTCCGTTCTTGCATCGGTTTGACCGGCATTTCCGAACTGCTCCGGTGCGGCATATCCCTTTGTACCCATATTTATCGTATCCGATAAATTATGTTCTTTATATTCCCTCGCAATACCGAAGTCGATAAGCTTCACAGTACCGTCGGGTTTGAGCATAACGTTCGCAGGCTTCATATCACGGTAGATAATCGGAGGTTTTCTCGTGTGAAGATAGTCGAGAACCTCGCAAAGCTGTTTCGCCCATTCGATAACGGCATCTTCGGGTTGAGCACCCTCTGTTTCGAGAATTTTGCTGAGTGCTTCACCCTCTATGTAGTCCATAATTACATAAATAACATTGTCGTTGTCGATAATATCAACAATTCTCGGCAATGCAGGGTGGTCAAGCTTTTTAATCATATTAGCTTCCGCAATGGCACTCTGAATAACTACTTCGTTATTCTTATCTCTTGCACGCTTTTCAATTTCCTTAACCGCCCACTGTTTATTCAGCCTTTTATCCATTGCAAGGTAAACTCTGGACATTCCGCCTCTGCCTATGAGCTTCAGTATTTCGTATTTATCATCAATAACTTCACCAATCGCCGCCATGGGTTTTCAACTCCTTTACTCGGTTTTTATCATAATTGCCGTAATGTTGTCTACTTCTTTTCTCGATTTATTAAGCTCGATAAGATTTGTAAGCCTGTTTTCCATATCGCTCTCGCTTTTACAGAAATTAGGATTCAATACAGCCATTATTTCGTTCTGAGATATTCTGTGCCTGAAACCGTCGGAACACATCATATAACATTCGTTCGGGTAAACCCTGCCTACCGCAAAATCCGGGTACACCGTTTTCGACGCACCTACGCACTGCAACAGTACACTTCTTCTAGGGTCAACCTCCGCCTGTTCGGGGGTCATTCTGCCCATTTTAATTTCTCTTGCAACAAACGTCTGGTCTTCGGTTAGGATTTCTACGCTGTCGGGACGAATTTTGTAAATTCTTGTATCTCCGACATGAACAATTAAATATTCACTGCTCGGCAGAATAATTAAAGCTGTTGCGGTCGAACCCAAGCTGATGTAATTTTGACTGCCGTACTCGCCGATATCGGCATTCATAGCTCTTACAAGTCTTTCCCATTGATATTTGATTTCATCTATTATATTCGGTTTATCGAGAATGAGCGGTAAATCGTTCTCGAACCAACTTTCAAAAGCGTTAATAATACTTTTGCTGGCAAGCTCGCCCTTTGACAAACCGCCCATACCGTCACATACAACAGTCATAATGATATTGCCCTCATCGGTTACGGCTTCTCTCATACAGTAGCTGTCCTGATTCGTACTTTTCTTGATTCCGACATCTGTAGCACCTGCAAATAAATAATTCAAGTCGATTCACCTCACTCAATTATAAATTTAAAGTCTTCGTTAGCCAAAGTTACTTTAGAACCCGAGAACACTTCCATATCAACGTTCTTTGGAATTTGGTGTTCGTCTATGTAAGTACCGTTGGTGGAATTTAAATCACAAATAAAATATCTGCCGTTATTGTTGGTTATTTTAATATGCTGTCTTCCGACTGCACTGTTATTGGTAACACAGTAATCCACGTGACCGAGCATTCTTCCCACGGTGAACTGCGGCTTGTCGATAGCCGTTTTCTCGCCTGTGGAGGTTCTGATAAGATATGCAGCCGTCGGAGCTGCGGAATGGTCTGTCAAAACAACCGTACCTCCGAAATAAGGGTCTTCCTCGGGAATGTTCATATGCTCTTCACGGAAGCTCTTTGTAATATTTACAACATTGGAGTTGTTGTTAGGAACGTTAAAATTATTTTGCGGAACATTGTTCTGCTGCGGATACTGCTGTCCGTTGACAGCGAAATTATTCTGCGGAGCGTTGTTCTGCTGTGGATACTGCTGTCCGTTGGCAGCAAAATTATTCTGCGGAGCGTTGTTCTGCTGCGGATACTGCTGTCCGTTGGCAGCGAAATTATTCTGCGGAGCGTTGTTACGCTGCGGATACTGCTGTCCGTTGGCAGCGAAATTATTCTGCGGAGCGTTGTTCTGCTGTTGATACTGCTGTCCGTTGACAGCGAAATTATTCTGCGGAGGATACTGCGGTTTATTCGGTTGAGCATTGCTTCTCGGAGGAAAGCTTTGAGCGTTCTGAGGAAAATCGCTCTTGGGCGGCTCGGGCTTTTTCAGCTTCGGAGGTCTGGTGGGAATACCGAGAAGGTCAATCGGCTGTGAATCTCCCCGCCTTGGATTTGAACGGGGCGGCTCGGCATTTACCGGAGCAGAGAAAGCCTGTGACTGCGGTTTGAAGTCGCCTGTCAAGCCGATAACATTAGCACCGCACGACGCACAGAACTTAATATTATCCGCAAGCGGACTATTACATCTCGGACATCTTGCTTTACTGTTCGGAGAAGCACCGCCGGGGATTTTATGCGGAGCAATAGAGTTAATATAATCTCTCAAATCGAATATCGAGAAATCTGCTTTTTTATTAAGAATACTCACATACTCACGAATGTAAGTGGGGTCTTCGCCGGGAGCGAAAGAAGCGTTCTGAACGATAGACAGCAAAAAGTCACGAAGAGTTCCCCAACCCTCGAAATTCTGAATCGGAACGTATATAAAATAAATATTTTGCGTTGACGGATTTACAAGAACGTAATTTATATCGAAAAGAATACACTCCTGATAAAAATTTGCGTCCTGAACAGACTGCAAGATATTCAGTATATTTTGCAGCAATTTAGCAAATGAATCCTTATTCATCATATTTTTCAAATGGTCTTTAAGCGGAACAAAACCGGTAGTTGTATATACAAGCTTAAACGAAGTATTTTTTTGTTCAATGCTTACTTTTATAAGACCTTTGAGCTGATTGTTTGTAATTACGTAAATTCCACGCTCGTCTAAAGATTGTCCTTTCTGACTTTTGATGATGATTTGTGATATACGTGGGTTTTTCACAAATTTAATTTTATTCATATATGCTCTACCCTCTTTTTTATAAATTAATCTTTTTGGTCAATTGATAGTATTTGTGTATATACAACAAATTACATCATTCGCAATTGTATATTATTATATAATTAAAAATTTGACTATGTACGTTTTCACCTATTGCCCATTCTATTCTATTTTATCTGACAATAATATACAGTATCATTATACCTTAATTTTCGCTATAAGTAAAGGTTTTTAATGTACATATACAGTGAAAATATACCACCCCTTTTTTGTGCAAAACGCAGAGAATGTTTGTTATACTCGAATGCGTTAAGATTTAGCGACAATATTAAAAAATTGAGATTTTTTTAAAAACCCCTCCGTCAGCCTTACGGCTGACCTTACGGCTGACACCTCCCCTAAAAGGGGAGGCTTTTTTGGTTCTCGATTTCTCAAAGTCGCCCCTCATAGGGGAGATGTCCGCAGGACAGAGGGGTTTAATTCCGTTTGCTAAATCTTTTAGATTTTGAGTATAATGCGTAATTGTGATAAAGGAAAGTTTGTTTTGGATTACATAGTAGACTACTTTTAAATTTGAGGAATTAAAAAAGTTAAAAGAACTTCTTGATATTGGTGCAATTACAAAAGAAGAATTTGAAAGTAAGAAACAAAAACTTATTAAGCAGATATAAAAATTCTCCTCCGACAGCTTTTAAACTATCGGAGGTTTTTATTAGATAACTCTGAATTTTAATATTTTAAAGACAATTATAACACATTTTATACAGATTTCAAGCAGTTTTCTGTTTTTTGTAAAATTTAATCTAAAAAAGTAACCCCCTGACAATGCTGTCGGGGGGTAAAAATATTCAAAACATCATTCCCAGCTTACGCAAACACCCTTAAATGCGTTTGCCTGTTCATCTGTGCTGAATCTTAATTCAATTGACTGCTTTGCAGAAATACTTTGATTACCCAGAGGAATAATATATAACTGAAAAGCATCACTGTGAACAATAGCTTCGGGAGCTTTATACTCCTTTCCGTCAATAAAAATCTTACAGCCGTTTTCACCTGCAACATACTTATAATCAATACCGTAAAAACCTGTAAGAGGTTCGTTCAAAGTGTAAACAAACTTGTTGTCTGTTCTCTTAAACTCGCTTGCTGTTATTCCTTTGAATTTGTTGAGATTTTTCGCCCAATCGTTTACAATTTCAACCTCGGCATCATTGTAAGGAGTGTCTTTCTCAACCTCATCGGCGATAAGCTTTGAAATAACGTCCGCATAAATCTTCTGACCCGATTCGTTCGGGTTTATTCCGTCATTGCTTGTTAGGTTTTTATAATCACCGCTTGCCGTGTCGTTAAACGGGTCTATCAAATCGGCAACCTGATTTCCGTAATGCTCGGAAAGTTCCTGAATAGTCTTTATTTTATTTGTATACTTACGCTGTGAGGATTCAAGCACCGAAATAATTGAACATCTCTCGTTCTTGCTTCTGATTGCACGAATCAATCCCTCGTAATAATTTGCAAAAGTTTTTTCGTCATCGTTCTGACCGTAGCAAATTATAGCCAAATCATAATCATTTTCGGGAAGAGCCATCGTTCTTACGTAGCCTGCATATGCTGTGCTGTATGACAATGACACATTTTGAACCTGTACATTTACGTTATAAGTTTCAACCAAGTCGCTTTCCAAAAGATTAACCCACGAAAAGGACTCATCGCTGATACCCTTACCAAGTGAAATAGAATCTCCCACAATCAAAATTTTAACATCAAAGCCGTCCGCAAGCTTCTGATAGAAAGAATCTGTAAGCTCACGCTGTTCCATTTCAACCATTCTTTCTCTTCGCTCAACCTGAACCTGACTGTTAGCTTCCATATTTTCCGCATATCTGACCTGCTGTTCCTTACTGTCCATAATCCATATTACACCGAAAGCAACAACAAGAATAACGGCAACAACCGAGAGAATAATATTGGTTGTGCTCATATTTAATTTTTGCATAACTTTAATTCATTTCCTTTCTTTCGATTTACTATATAAAAATCACTTGACGATATTAAAGAAAATATCGCATTTAGTTTACTGTACTAAATCTTATATTTTTGAAATATATTCCGAACGATTGCAGCATATGCCGATAAATCCGCACAAGCCCCCTCTTTGGCTGAATTGTATTGCATTTTATTTTTATCGGAATACATCAAGTTTTACACATATACTATTATAGCCAATTCCAAAAGAAAATGCAAGTCAAATTTTTTGCCTTTATGCCGTGCAGGATTGGGAATAAAGAACAAAATAATGCGGAATTTTCAATGTGTAATTTTCAATGCGTAATTCATAATTGTTTTTATGGTCGGAAGTGAATTTGTATTGGCGGAGCTGTTAAGAAATTAATAGCTTTATTCTTTGAAAACTAATTCCCTTGTCGTCAATAAAATTTTTATAAATTTCACTTGTATTCTTCTCGAATATAGTGTAAAATATAACCATACAATTAAAGATTGTGAGGAATATAAGATGAGAAAAACAAAAATCATTTGTACACTGGGTCCCGCTACCGATGACGAGAATGTTCTTCGTGAGCTTCTGCTTAACGGTATGAACGTTGCAAGAGTTAATATGAGCCACGGCACACACGAACAGCAGAAAGTACGTATCGACAGCGTCAAGAAACTCCGTGAGGAGCTTGACCTGCCTATCGCAATTCTTCTCGATACAAAGGGTCCCGAAATCCGCACGGGCGATTTCAGCAGCGGTCCCGTTACCCTCGAAGCGGGTCAGGAGTTTACTTTGACCACCGAGGATATCGACGGCGACAACACACGTTGCAGCGTGACGTTCAAATCTCTTCCGCAGGAGCTTGAGGAGGGTAATAAAATCCTTATCGACGACGGTCTTATCGAGCTGAGAGTTAAGAGCCTTAACGACACGGAGGTTGTATGTAAAGTAATCAACGGAGGAAATGTTTCTTCGCACAAGGGTATTAATATCCCCAACGTCAAGCTTTCTCTGCCGTTCATAAGCGAGCAGGATAAGAAAGATATTGCTTTCGGTGTGGAGCAGGACGTTGATTTCATTGCCGCAAGCTTCACCCGCTCCGCAGACGACATTATGCTTCTCAGAAAAGAGCTTAAAAAACACGACTGCGACAACATCAGAATTTGTGCGAAGATTGAGAACCACGAGGGCATTGACAACATTGATGACATTATCAAGGTTTCCGACAGTATTATGGTAGCACGAGGCGACCTTGGTGTTGAAATTCCTCTTGAAGAGATTCCGATTTTGCAGAAGAAAATTATCCAGAAAGTTTACGAGGCAGGCAAACAGGCTATCACGGCAACGCAAATGCTTGACTCTATGATAAAGAATCCCCGACCCACCAGAGCGGAAACCACAGACGTTGCAAACGCTATCTATGACGGCACAAGTGCGATTATGCTTTCGGGTGAAACGGCTGCCGGCAAGTACCCCATTCAGGCTGTAAAGACTATGGCGAAAATCGCAATAGCAACTGAGGAGGATATCAATTATATCGAGCAGTTCAGAAAGAGAGATATCACGGAGCGTCCCGACGTTACTTCCGCTATTTCCCACGCAACCTGCACAACCGCACACGACCTCGGTGCTAAGGCTATTCTGACAGTTTCAAAGACAGGTCAAACTGCGAGAATGATTTCAAAGTACCGTCCGGAATGCCCGATTATCTGCGGAACGACAGTTCCGAAAGTTCGCCGACAGATGAATCTTTCTTGGGGTGTTACTCCGATTATTGTTGAGGAAAAGGACAACACCGACGAGCTTTTCGAGCATGTTGTAAAAGTTGCCGAAAGCAAGGGATACGTAAGCAGCGGCGATTTGACAGTAATTACGGCAGGTGTTCCGCTTGGTGTTTCGGGTACTACGAATCTTTTGAAAGTTCACCTTGTAGGAAACGTTCTTGTTACAGGTGAAACGGTTACGGACGAAACTGTTTGCGGCAGACTTTGCGTTTGCAAAAATGAAGAAGAGGCTCTCAACAATTACACTGACGGTGATATTCTTGTTATTCCCAGAACTACTAACACACTTGCAAGAATTATCAGGTCTGCAAAAGGTGTAATCACGGAACAGGAGGGTGTGAACAGTCATGCGGCGATTATGTGCCTTGCTCTGAACAAGCCTGTTTTGGTTGGTGCGAAGAACGCAACGAGGATTTTGAAAACAGGTACGGTTGTAACTCTTGACGGTCACAGAGGTACTGTTTACAGTAATAATACTCAGATTATCGAATAATATATAATAACTGCAACAGCACCCCGAAAATAATATTTTCGGGGTGCTGTTAATTTTATCCAAAAGCTTTCTGAGAACCTCCGCACACTTTTCGGGCTTCTGCTGGTAAATCAAATGTTCGCCGACCTTGAAATACGTCAGTATTCCTGCGGTGTTGTGCCTAACACAGAACAAATTATCCTGCGTCTAAATTGTTCAACTTATTTCCCAACAGTTCCTAAGTATAGAGAGGATTGTCTTCACATGTTTCCCATCGGCGTTGCCGGTTAAGCCTTAAGCACTCTTGCACATCTTGCACAAACACACGGATTATCGCTGTCCTGTCCGACCGTAACACTGTAAGTCCAGCAGCGTTCGCACTTCTCGCCCTCTGCTTTATTTACGTCAACCTTAAGCTCGGCAGCGTTCTCGTCATTGACAACCTCAACTCCCGACACAATAAACGCATCTTTCAGCTCGTCCTCAACAGACTTAACAAAGTCATACTCCGCACCCGTGCAGGAAAGTTTGATTGTCGTTTCGAGAGAAGTCTTGACAAGCTTATTATTAACGGCAACCTCGATAGACTTCTTAACCAAATCACGAAGCTCGTGAATCTTATCCCAGCGAGCGATAAACTCGTTGTCAACGTCAACCTCAACAAGCTCGGGCATAGGATTGTATACAACGTGGCTTGCGTCAATACCCTCTGCGTGCGGCATAAACTTCCAGATTTCATCGGAGGTGTATGCAAGAATCGGAGTAATCATTCTTGTCATTGAATCAAGAATGATGTAAACAGCAGTCTGAGCGGCACGTCTGAGCTTGCTGTCGCTCTTCTCGGTGTACAGTCTGTCTTTGAGAACATCAAGGTAGAAGTTTGACATATCGACAACACAGAAGTTGTGGATAGCGTGATAAACTTGATGGAACTCGTAAGCGTCGTAACCCTCACGGACTTTCTTGTTAAGTTCGTTGAGCTTATTCAAAGCCCACTTGTCAATCGGGTAAAGCTCCTCAATCGGAACACTGTCTGTGTTCGGGTCGAAATCGTAAAGGTTGCTGAGGATATATCTTGCTGTGTTTCTGATTTTTCTGTAGCTTTCGGAAAGCTGCTTAAGGATATCCTTAGAAATACGGATATCTGCGTGATAATCCGAAGAAGCAACCCAAAGACGGAGAATATCCGCACCGTACTGTTCAACGATTTCACTTGGAAGAATACCGTTGCCAAGTGACTTCGACATCTTTCTGCCCTGACCGTCAACAACCCAGCCGTGTGTAAGAACTGTTTTATACGGAGATTGACCTACTGTTGCGACAGCCGTCAAAAGTGACGACTGGAACCAACCTCTGTACTGGTCTGCACCCTCAAGATAGAGGTCTGCCGGGAAACGGAGGTTATCTCTCTCACGGAGTACAGCCGCATGAGTAGAACCCGAATCAAACCAAACGTCCATAATGTCTTTTTCTTTGTCAAATTCAGTGCCGCCGCACTTTTTACAAGCAGTACCCTCGGGGAGAATTTCATTTGCTGTCATCTCGTACCAAGCGTTTGAGCCTTTTTCTCTGAACAAGTCGGCAACTGCAAGCATAGCTTCTCTGTCAATGTGCGGCTCGTTACACTTCTTACAGAAGAAAATCGGAATCGGAACGCCCCATTTACGCTGACGTGAGATACACCAATCCTTACGGTCACGAACCATTGAGGAAATTCTGTCCTCGCCCCATGACGGAATCCACTGAACACTCTTGATAGCTTCGAGAGTTTCCTCCTTGAAGTCGTCAACGGAGCAGAACCATTGGTCGGTAGCTCTGAACAGAACTGGCTTTTTACATCTCCAGCAATGCGGATACTGGTGAATGATTTTCTTCAAAGCAAAGAGTGAACCTGTTTCCTCAAGATACAAAGCGATAGGCTTGTTTGCGTCCTCTGTTGAAAGTCCTGCAAACTGACCTGCTTCCTCCGTAAGCTTGCCGTCTGCGTCAACGGGAACAATAATCGGGATTTCGGGGTAATTTCTGCAAACCTCATAGTCTTCGACACCGTGACCTGGAGCTGTATGTACACAGCCTGTACCGCTTTCACCGCTTTCGAGAGTAACGTGTTCGCCGACAATTACAACGGACTGTCTGTCCAAGAACGGGTGCTGAGTTTTCATATATTCAAAGTCGCTGCCCTTGAACGTTGCAACTACTTCATAATCTGTTTTATCTGCGGCAGCCATAGCATCTCTGTAAAGATCCTGAGCCATAACAAAGTACTCATCGCCGCTCTTGATAACGGCATAGTCAAATCTAGGACCCACACAGATTGCAACGTTTGCGGGGAGCGTCCATGTAGTTGTTGTCCAGATAACGAAAGAAGTTTTGTCGGCAGGAATACCTTTTGCCGCAAAAATACCCTTATCGTCCGTTACTCTGAACTTTACATAGATAGAATGACATGGGTCTTCGGCATACTCAATCTCTGCTTCGGCAAGAGCCGTCTTACAATCGGAACACCAATAAACAGGCTTCAATCCCTTATAGATGTAACCCTTGCAAGCCATTTCT
>CADCHW010000036.1 GCA_902801245.1 uncultured Ruminococcus sp. | reverse complement strand
ATAGTATGTTTTACCGGGATTATTCTTAACTTCCGAATAGCTTAAAACCTGAACAGTTTCACCCGAACCGTCCTGCTTGGTGTTCCAGCCCTTGAAGATATAATTTGTTTTTTCGGGAACAAAACAGTCAATCAGAATCTGTTCACTTGCCTCAACACTTCCGTGTTCAATTGCATTGTAGAATACCTTAGCTTTTCCGTTAAGAGTACCACCGTTTGCATCAAGCTTGAAGTCGGCAGTATCCTCCGAATCCGCAATTTTCTGATATACGGCAGTAAGCTCAATTACATCGGTAGGACTTTTCTCAAAATCCTCCTTTGAAATTCTTGTAAATTTCTTGTGTGTACCTGTTTCACTGTCGTAACCGTACCAACCGACAAACTCTGCATTTTCAAGCGTGGGTGCAGAAATGCTTGCACTGCTGAAACTTTCGCTGCTGTAAGTTTCAACTCTGTAATTTTCCGAATTGAGCTGATATGTCTTTTTTGATGTACCGAAAGTACCGTTCTTCAAATTCAGACTTAGATAATATGTACCCGAATTTTTAGGTATATTGTTAATATCATACACGGCAGTTGCAGCAATACGATTTCCGTTAATAAAATTATCAAGAGATACGGTATTAACTATTTCATCACTGTCACCCAGCTTCCAACCTATACAGTTATAATAAACCTGATCGATTTGCCCGACAAGCTCATTCAGATTGACAACTTCATCTTCCGTGTCGAATTCAAATCTAACGGTTTTTGATGTGCCGTCGGGGTCGGTTTTACCGCCGCTAATAATACCGTATTGGCTGTTGAAATTAATTCTGTACTTACCGTTAGTGTTATTTATAGTATAAGCATCTGCCGAAACCGTTATACTCAGCAGCATTGTTCCGCTTAGTACCAATGCCACTGTTTTTTTAACAAATGATTTCATCAAAAAATTTCCTCCTTAATCAAAATTATATACAATAATTTTCGGTAAATTAAAATTGTTGATAACTTAAGATATCATTTGCAACAATAATATGAAATTTACAAACAAATTTATTGGATAAATTTATTATATCATATGAAAATACAAAAATCAAGAAAAAGTTATGTATTATCTACAAAATTATAAACAAATTTTAATACCGGAATTTTTTTATAAAATCAAAGAAAAAACGACTGTACGGAAAAACCATACAGTCATTAGATAAAAAAAGAGATCATCATTATGAAAAAAATAATTATGAATACGCAAATAATTTATATGAAGTTTCAAACATTCGGGTACAAAAAGTAATACCCTAAAAGCTATCTTCACGTAATTAAATAACAAGAGATTCTTCACGGATTGCGAGGTTCTGAAGAAGATATGCCTTTTCGCCTTCGGTTACGAATATTCTGTAAATAAATACATCTACCTTTTCGCCGACATTTACAAGCTCTTCGTCAAGTCCTCTTCTTGCTGTGATAAGAACACCGTCAACATTTATAAGAAGTTCGAGAGTATCGCCACGGAAGAAAATCTGCTCAACAGTTCCCTCTACAGACGAATCCTTATAGAAAAGCTCCTCGTTCTTCTTTGTAACCTTTACAAATTCGGGACGAACAAAAGCTTTCTCCGCACCCGGACGCTCCTCGAATGTGTGGAACTTTTTGTAATCCGGAAGAATGGACGGCTGACCGAAGAACGATGCCGAAAATGCCGTGTTAGGCTTCTGATAAACCTCGATAGGCGTACCCATTTGCTCTATTCTGCCCTTGTTTGTGATGATGATATCATCGGCAACTTCGATTGCCTCGTCTTGGTCGTGTGTTACGAAAATACTTGTAATGCCAAGCTGTTCGATTGTCTTTTTAAGCCAACTGCGGAGTTCCTGTCTAACCTTTGCGTCGATAGCCGCAAACGGCTCGTCAAGAAGCAATACTTTCGGATTCGGAGCAAGTGCCCTTGCAAATGCAACTCTCTGTCGCTGACCGCCCGAAAGCTGGTTCGGATAACGTTTCTCCATACCCTTAAGACCTACAAGCTCGATAAGCTCAAGTACTCTCTTTTCAATTTCGTCTTTCGGAACTTTCTGGAGTTCAAGACCGAATGCAACGTTGTCAAATACAGTCATATATCTGAACAAAGCGTAACTCTGGAATACGAATCCGATACCTCTTTTAGAAGCAGGAATATTGTTTACAACCTTGCCGTCAATGAGAATTTCTCCGCCGTCGGGCTGTTCAAGTCCTGCAATCATACGAAGAATTGTCGTCTTACCGCTGCCGCTGGGACCGAGCAATGCAACAAGTCTTCCCTTTTCAATTCCGAAGCTTACGTTGTCGCTTGCTTTGAAATCACCGTAATATTTCTGTATGTTTTTAAGCTCTATATACATAATTGTTCACCTGTTTAATCCTTTTCACTGTTAAGACTTGTTTTTAGCTCTTGCCTCAAAAATATTTCTGAGGATAAGAACGGCAATTGCGATAAGCACAAGAAGTGAAGATGCCGCAAATGCAGATGTAATCGAATCAGCCGAACCCTGCATATAAAGTGCGTCAATTTCAAGAGGAAGTGTGAATGTGCCGCCTCGTGTTTTTGAAAGTGCGTGAACAGCACCGAACTCTCCCAACGCTCTTGCAGTACATAAAATAATACCGTAAACCAAAGCCCATTTAATATGCGGGAATGTAATCTTTCTGAAAATCTTGAATCCGCCTGCACCCATAAGAGCCGCTGCTTCTTCTTCGTCTGTACCTACAGTATTGAGTACAGGAACAATTTCACGGGATACGAACGGGAATGTTACAAATATTGTAGCGAGTATAACGCCCGGAATTGCGAATACAATCTGAATATCTGTACCGAGTGCGGAGTTAATCGAATCGACAATAGGCTTTGCCCAACCGGATCTTCCGAATGTCATAATAAACGAAAGACCTGCAATAACAGGGGAAATCGAAAACGGAATATCAATCAAGGTTGAAAGAACGTTCTTGCCTTTGAAGTTAAACTTTGTGAGAAGATACGAAGCAACCACACCGAAGAATGTATTCACCAAAACGGCAATAACCGTTGCAAGAAGCGTTACACCCAAAGCCGAAAGCACATACTGTGTGGAGAGTGCTTTGAAATAGAATGCCAATCCCTCTTTAAGGGAGTTCACAATAACCGAAACAAGCGGAAGAACAAGCATTAACAATATAAATAAAACGCTTATCGTAATCAGAACGTACTTTGTGATTTTTCTTCCTCTCTCGTCTTTTTTGAGTGAGTCTTCCGAATAATTCTTTTCCGAAGCGGAAAATTTATTTTTTTCAATAACAGATTCCATAATCTCACCGCCTTATCTTACACTTACACGTTTTGAACGACGAATTTGAATAATATTAATAACGAACAAAAGTACAAACGAAATTATAAGAAGTACAAGAGCAATTGCTGTAGCACTTGCATAATCCATACGCTCAAGCTTCTGCATAATTACATATGAAACAACCTGAGTGTTATTCTTTGCACTGTTGCCGGAGATGTAAATAACACTGCCGTACTCTCCTATTCCTCTTGCAAGTGCAAGACCGAAGCCTGTTAAAAGTGACGGGAATAACTCGGGAAAAATTACCTTGAAGAATGTTCTCTGTCTGCTTGCACCGAGGATTAAAGCTGCCTCCTCGTACTGAGGGTCAAGCTTTTCAAGCACGGGCTGAACAGCCCTTACAGTAAAAGGAATGCCTATGAACACAAGTGCGATTACAATGCCGATTTTTGTATATGCAATATCAATTCCTGCCGCTGAGAAGAATTTACCCGGGAAGCCTGTGTCGGAATACATCTTTGTAAGTGTAATACCCGCAACGGCGGTGGGCAATGCGAACGGAAGCTCGATAAGTCCGTCAAGAATTTTCTTTCCGGGGAACTCATACTTTACAAGAACCCAAGCAAGAATCAATCCGAAAACGCTGTTTACAAGAGCCGCAATAAACGAGCACAAAATACTCGTGCGGAATGCACTAACAACATTTTTCTTTGTAATTAGTTCAAAAAACTCACTCGGCGAAAGTTTGAACGAATAAGCCAAAACCGACACAAGCGGTATTAAAATTAACAATGAAACCATAAGAACGGTTATACCCAATGTAAGCCGAAATCCGGGTATAACGCTCTTTGATTTACCTTTCTTTTTTTGTGCCATACAGACATTCCTCCTGTAGAAATAAAAAGCCGTTATTAAAAGTTAAAATATTTTATGTTAAATCATCAATATATCTAAAGCCGTATCGGCGGGCAACGCCCGCAGGAAATACGCACACTAACTTTTTGGGTAAGGTAACTTTATCGCCTGCGTTCAAATTTTTCTTAAAATTGCCCGAACTGATACGGCATAAATTGTTTTAAAAATTAACCCTCGTAAATTTCATCGAAGATTGCTCCGTCATCGAAGAACTTCTCATAAGCTGCGTCCCAGCCGCCGAAGTCTTCAATCTTGCAGAGGTTTACGTTAAGGTCGAATTTATCGCTGAACGAATTAAGGATATCCTCGTTAGTCGGTCTGTAGCCATTCTCGCCGATAACTTTCTGTGCCTCATCGGAATAGAGGTATTCAAGATATGCTTTTGCAACTTCCTGTGTACCGTTCTTGTCGGCATTCTCGTCAACGATTGCAACACTTGGCTGTGCAAGGATTGAAATACTCGGAGTTACGATTTCATAGTCATCGGGATACTCTTTAACGCTGTTGATAGCCTCGTTCTCCCAAGCGATAAGAACATCGCCCTGACCGTTTTCAACGAATGTTGTTGTAGCACCTCTTGCACCGGAATCCATTACGGTAACGTTAGCATAGAGATCTCTTACAAAGTCCTTAGCCTTTTCTTCGTCATTGCCGTTCTTATCAAGAGCATACTTCCAAGCTGCGAGGAAGTTCCAGCAAGCACCGCCGCTGCTCTTCGGGTCGGGGTTAATGATTTCAACGCCGTCTTTTGTGAGATCGTCCCAATCGTTAATCTTTTTGGGGTTACCCTTGCGAACAAGGAAAACGATAGTTGATGTATAAGGAGATGAATCCAAATCAAACTCTTTAATCCAGTCACTTTCGATAAGACCCGATTCCTCAATAAGAGTGATATCATGAGCAAGAGCCAATGTTACAACGTCGGCATTTGAACCCTCGATTACGGAACGAGCCTGACTGCCCGAGCCGCCGTGCGACTGGACAACCTCAACCTCCTGACCGTAGGTTTCCTTGTAGTACTCCTCAAAAATGGGGTTATAGTTCTGGTAAAGTTCACGGGTAGGGTCATAGGAAACATTTGTAATTGTAACCTTACCGCTTGCAGCCGTATCGCCTGTATCCTTGCTGTCTGCCGAACCGCTGCCGCCTGTGGAAGAGCCGCTGTCACTTGAACCGCATCCTACAAGTGCTGTACTTATTACAGCCGCCGCCAACAATAAACCGATAATTCTCTTTTTCATAAATATCATTACTCCTTTTGAGATTTCTTTAAAGTTTTTAGTTAATAGTCAATGTCACGTTCTCAATTAAGTTAATTCATCAATAATCCTAAAATAAATAATACTAAAATCAATATATCTTAAACCGCAGATTAAATATGTATCAACATCGACCGTTTCTCCAGTTATGCCTAAGCATTGAAATAAAACATCTCATTCAATATTACCTACTTTCTAATTTTAGAGAAATCATTACATACTAATTACGTATGTTTTATATGTATTCCTGATGTTATTATTATATTCGTAAAAAAACAAAAAGTCAAGTGTTTTTTCCTAGAATTTTGATATGTTTGGTATGTTTGTATGATTGACCAAATTTAATTTGTTATTTTTCAACATAAACATAAAATATAAATTATGGTACTTACTATAGGTTTTAAAACACTAAAGCAAAGAGAGTTTTTAATGCGTAATTTTTTGGGGTTATTTTATAATTATAGGTTTGTTTGCGTTGATAGGGTTTATTAATGAAAAATAAAAATAGGATTTTTTATCTTTTTCCTATTTCATTAAGAATATCCGTATATAAAAAAAACACTGTACAACACAATAAAATGTGCTGTACAGCGTTTTTATATTTTCTTTAAATTAACTTTAACAATAAAAATGGTAAGGCTGATTTCAGTCAATAAGAACAAAAAACAGTATCAAAACGTCTGCGTTCTTAAATATAGGTTTATCAATAATGATTCTTATAGATTTGCTGATGAACCAACCGTAATAGAAGCTAATACAACATAAATCATTTCCGCAAATGTGATAATTGTCACAGGGGAAGAAAAGAATATGATAGTTTTTTGTATTACAGTATATTGAAAAACAGAATCAACCAGTCCAATTTTACCTTTATGTTTGACCATTTCTGTAATTGCCAATATCACTCCGGCTATGATCATACCATAAGTCAAAATATTTGTTAATATAAGAATTAATGTAGGTATAAGATTCTTTACAAACAATGCATGAATTTTAAATTCCAAATCTTTGCTGTGTAGAATATCATTCACAGAATTTCTTGAAATAACATTTAAGAATACAATGAGATTATTGAAGCTATGTATAATTATAACGATGTGAATTGAACGACATTTTGCAAAAATCAAGCTAAAAATAAAACCAATTACAACTGCATGAAACATCTGAACAACATTTTGATGCCAAAGACCAAACATAATTCCTGACATAACTGCGGCATACAATTCCCCATAATCATTCATGCCTCTGAATATCGTTGCTCTGAACAGTAGTTCTTCAAAAATCGGACCAAATATCACAATTGAAATAAAGTACAAACTATAGCCGAAGGTATCACTTTTTAAACTTATCGTATCTGTAACACCGCTTATATCAAAAAACATTAGCAGATAATTAATAATTAGGAGAAACGCTTTTGATACACCCAAAGCTATTAAGCTCCATTTAAAAATCCAGCCTAAAGAACGTTGTGGTTTAACAAATACGGAACTGAAACGAATTTCTTTGTTTAGTTTCTTATAGTAAAGTAATAATAGCAACGGAATAGTTACTAAATATATCATTACCTGTTGAACAATAAATATGAAGTTATTATTATGCCATATCGAACCATATCCGCCTACTTCGGAAAGATACTTCAGAAGAATTTGAACTATTTTAATTACTCCAATAACAAGTATCAGCAATAAAGAGTTATTTGTAGATATCTTGCGTAATTTTCTATTTGTATTCTCGTCCATACGTTGTCCGCTACGCATTATCAATAAGTCCTTTAACAGCAGTGACTTCTTTATCCTTTATGTATACTCTCGGCACACGCTTTCCTACAAGGCAGACAACCTCGTAATTAATAGTACCCGTCCACGAAGCGACATCATCTGTTGATATCTCGACTTCTCCGACTTTGCCGACAACCGTCACAACATCACCGACTTTAACATTGTCAATTTCCGTAACGTCAATCATACACTGGTCCATACAAATTCTTCCGACAACCTTTGCTTTCTTCCCTCCGACTATCATATATGCGTCTTTTGCAAGATTGCGAATGTAGCCGTCAGCATAGCCTATAGGCACTGTGGCGATTCTGAGTTTTTTGTCTGCTGTGAAAGTTCGTCCGTAGCTGACGGTAGTACCCTCCTCGATATCCTTTATGTGAGCGACAACCGACTTAATCTCCATTGCAGGTTTTAGGTTAATCTGACCCTTAAGTTTTCCCGACGGTGCAAGACCGTAGAGAATAATTCCTGCTCTTACCATATCTATATGTGCCTCGGGATAATCCATAATTGCGGCACTGTTGGAACAATGACAGATTATTTTATCGGTATCAATGCCGTTGTCTTTAAGGGAGTTTATCAGATATTTGAAGCATTCAATCTGATGTTCGGTGTACTCTCTGCCCTCTTCTTTTTCGTCGGAAACGGCGAAGTGAGTGAAAATTCCCTCGGGGGTCAAGTTATCGAGATTGAAAATTTCAAGTGCCTGAGAAACTGCGTTATCTCTTTCGATATCCTGACACATAATTCCTATTCTGCTCATACCCGTATCTATCTTCAAATGAACCTTGACATTTACTCCGAACTTCTTCGCACTTTCGGAAAGCTCGTGGGCATATTCCACTGAGAACACCGCCTGTGAAATGTTGTTCTCACTGAGTTCATGTGCGTATGCGGCAGGGGTATAGCCGAGGATTAATATCGGGAGAGTACTTCCGCCTATGCGGAGTTCCAGAGCTTCTTCAAGGTTGGAAACGGCGAAAAAGTCCGCACCTATTTTCTCGTAAAGCTGAGAAAGCTCGATTGCACCGTGACCGTAAGCGTCTGCTTTTATAACGCAGCATATTTTGGTGTTTTCGGATACTTGATTTTTGATAACTTTAAAGTTATGTTCGATTCTGTTTAGGTTTACTTCTGCCCATGTTCTCTTAAAATAATTATCCACTTTTTATTCCTCCATTTGCGGCGGCGGACAACGTCCGCTTGAAACACGTGAAGCAACTTTTTTAATAATTTTTCTTCACGTACCCGACCGATACTTTGTTGTTAAATTTGGTTGGGTATTAAGTTTGTTTTTCTACGACCGGCAATTCGGCGGACAACGTCCGCTGGAATCGGGTCGGGTTTTGAGTTGGTTTTTCTACGACCGGCAATTCGGCGGACAACGTCCGCTGGAATCGGGTCGGGCTTTTAGTTTGCTTTTCTACAATCGGCAATTCGCTATGCTCTTGCCTGCTTTTGTTTGTATCGAAAGATATTATTTTTTTGTTTTTATTTTTTGTTTTTTGTTTTTCTTTGAAAGGTTTATTTAGTTTCGCTGAGAGTAGTTTATTTTTCTACGCTAATTTGTTCCGTCAGCGACAAGGGCTCTGCCCTTGACCCGCAAGCTTTAAAAAGCTTGACCAAACTTTGACAAGCTTCGCACCGCCGAAAGTTTCCGATTTCCATTATATTACTTTTCAATCAAAAACGCAACAATTTACAAAGAAAAAAAGAAATTTATACATCTCCATTACGTCATAATCTCAAAAAAATTACTAAAAAATTATGAATTTTTAAAAAAAGGCTTGAAAAGTAACTAATTATATGTTATTATGTAATAGATTTGTTACCACTTGTAATAAATCAGTTATCTTAAAATCGAATATCACCTAACTTGGGAATAGGCAAACACGGAGCAAAATACTTGAACGGAGGTTTTTACAATGTCTAAAATACTGCGTAAGTGCCTATCCTTAGGACTTGCGGTCATGCTTTTGGCATCATTATCTTTACACGGTATTCTTACTGCGAGTGCCGATAACAAAACAGGCGATGGACTTGCCGCTCATGCTATGCGTGCTTATAACGAAGGTTGGGTCTACTCTTGGGGCGGAGCTTCGCCCGGAGCGGTAGACTGCTCGGGTCTTATTTACAGCTATGTAGGCAGCGGCGAGAGAACTACGGAGGGAATGCTCAATGCTTCTTCCGAATCGGGCTATGTGTCAAACGGTGTTCCCGATATCCCCGGTCTTGGCTTATGGCAGCCGGGTCATGTCGGTGTATATGTTGGTGACGGAATGGCTGTCGATATGAGAGATGAGATTTCCAACATGTGCTATCAGTCGGTTGCAACAAAAAGTTGGGTTATGTGGTTTAAGGTAGACGGTGTTTCTTACGACACGTATTCAAGTGTAACAAATGATAATCAATCCGAAGAAGATTCAAATTCTTCATACGAGCCGGAGTACCTTTCAATAGGTTCTAGCGGTTCGGAGGTTTGGACTTTGCAGGAGCGTTTAAAGGAGCTTGGTTATTTTTACGTTGACGCTACGGGATATTTCGGTTCTGTAACAGAGGCGGCACTTATCGAGTTTCAAACCGACGCAGGACTTACTCCCGACGGAGTTTACAACGAAGACACGGAGAAAGCTTTAACCTCGGACAACGCCCCCAACAAAATTTCCGATACGGAAGAAGCTACAGACACTAAGGACGACACTCTCACCGATGACAGTGAAGAAGATGTCAATATCCCAACTGAAAACGGTGAGGACAGCGACACCGAATACACAGCTTCGGACGAGGACGAAATTTCCGACGAAACAGATACATATCAGGATAACGAAACCGAAACGTCAACCGATATTCTTTTCACATACGGCGATTCGGGTGACGAAATTTCAAACATTCAGTTCATACTTGAAGACCTTGGTTATTATCATAATGACATAAACGGAGAGTATGACGAGAAAACCTTTAATTCGGTCGAGTTCTTCCAGCTGGATAATGATTTGCCTGCTACGGGTTCTGTAGATGAAAACACTCTCAATGTTTTATTTACCGAATTTGCAGATAAAAATTTGCAGGAGGATAATTCGACAGACAGCAGCGAGGACGAAGTGCAAACTTCCGAAACGAATGTTGTCGAGAAAGTAAAATTTGAGAACTTATATTTATCTCGGGGCGATAATTCAACAGATGAAGATACTGCCGAAACGGACACGGATTCCGAAACCGAAGAAGCAATATTGGCAGCTGTTGAAAGCACCGATACGGACACAGAAAACTCAAACACCGATACCGACACTGAATTGACATTAACAGATTCGACATCATCAGCCGCAGCAACCGCTGCCGACAACACCGATACAGACACAGCCACGGAGAAAGACACCAAAACCACTTCAAGCACAGCCTCCGGCAATGTAAAATCGGGCGGCACAAACACTGCGTCTCCCTCAGCAAACACAGGCAGTACAGTCAAATCTCCCCGAACGGGCGACCCGATTGTAATGACTGTTCAATCCGCAATTGATTATGTTAAAAGTTATGTTGATTTCACACTTGTTTTGATTGTGTCGGGTATTTCCTGCATTGTTATTTTCTTCGCAGGAACAGTTCACTATTGGAATGTTTCAATGGAGAAAAGAAGACAACGAGCAAGAAAGGCAGCTACGGTATCTGTTTACAGAAGAGGTTCAAACTGAAATTGATTATCAAGCCTGATTTTTAATTATTAATTTCAAAATTGATATTAAACTTTGGGTATTAAAATTATCCCATATTTTGCTTCAATTTTGCCCGCCCTCCGCTTCGGAGGGCTTTTCCTTTTTCATAATGCCCGTTACACCCATAATTAAGAGTAACATTCCGAACAGCTTTGTCAAAACTGAGTTATCGAATTTTCCGCAGAAATAACAGCCGACAAGTGTTCCGACAATTCCCATTAACGAAAACGGAACAGCAATCCTCCAGACAACAAGTTTTTTCTTTGTATAGTACAGCACAGCGAGTACGGCAGTCGGCAGAAAAAACAGGAGATTTATCCCCTGTGCCGTACTTTGCGGAACATCTGTGAACAGCTTCAAATATATTATCAAAACACCGCCGCCGCCCATACCCATAGCCCCTATTATCCCCGACAGAATTCCGGCTATCGCACTTATAATCCAATTCATACAAGCACCGCCTTATCGTGTAATCATTCGTAAGCCTGCCCATATCATAAACAGACTGAAAATGACTTTAAGATGTTTTGATTTTAACTTTGTTAGCAAAACAGACCCTATCAATGCTCCGATAATTCCGTAGGGAGCATACGGCAAGGCATCATTGATTGTTACTCTTCCGTCCAAAATGTAAAATAAACTACTAACAAGACACATCGGCATAATCACGGCAACCGTGGTTGCATGAGCCTTTTGGGCATCTATCTGAGTTTTGAGTGTCGGCACAACAAGCATTCCGCCGCCTGCACCGAGCAAACCGTTAATGATTCCCGATAAGAACCCTATTGAAATATTTTTGCCGCTACGTACTTTACAAGTTTTATTATTAGTCATAATATTTTACCACACAAAAGTTTAATTAGGAATGAGGAATTAGGAGTGAGGAATTTTTGTATACAGACTTTTTTCTGAAATTCTGTTATAGATTATAGTATTTGCAGTTTGATTTTAAATTATTAGTATTATAACACAGAAATTTTATATACAAAAAATTACGGCAAGTACTATTATAAACAACAGTATTCGCCGTATATATAATTTTATATATGTAATATAACCATTAAAAATCAATTTGTAATAGGGTTCAAAAATCCACAAACAAACCATAGTAAAGCAACCTAAAATTTCCGCATTGAATAAACTTTCGGTCGGGTTCGCAAATTTATTGCAAAAACCAACTATCTCCACGTGTTAAAAAAATAAACTTTCGGTCGGGTTCGCAAATTTATTGCAAAGATCAACTATCTCCACGTGTTAAAAAAATAAAATCCCGCCTAACCGTAGGTGTTCGTGCATAACCTGCCTACTTAGCGACAGGTGGGCACCTCCTCACAGGTTCACGCTCCCTTCGTCCGCAAAATAAATTGCGGGAGGTCTGCAATCCGCTGCGAGAGTCCGGTTCCCGAAATGAAATTTGTAGGGTTATAAAGAACACATTCACGTATTACGCAGGATAATAAACTATTTAATTGTTTTTATATTTAGAAATTAATCCTCGTCATCTAAGCCGTCATACAAACTTTCAAAACGTTCTCTGAAAATCTCATCAAGCTCATCAAGAAGATTATCGTCTTCAACTTCGGCAAGCTGCTCCTCGCCGTCCTCTTCAACTACCTCAAAGATATAATACTCTCCGTCTGCTTCAACTTGGTCTTGTGGGTCTTCAAAAAGCGGATACAAAGCATAGTAAGTATTATCTTCGTATTCAAGTGTATCTATAATTTCAAAAGAATGCTCTTCGCCGTCTTCGTCGAGAAGAACAATCAAATCAGCTTCAAAGTCTTCGCTCATTCGGTTCACTCCTTAAATTGTCTACGTATATATTGTATACCTTTATTTCAATTTAGTCAAGGGGTTATCGAAAATTTTTATATTTTTGAAACAATTTTTATGGCTGTGCAGTTGTGCTGCGGAAATTATCCGAAATTCGATGTTGTCAGCAAATATTCTTGGTATACCGATTTAACTTTTCACAAATAGTTTTTAATCGTAAGCTGATTTTATAGAAAAATTTATATCTGTACGGTTGGAATAAAATTGTAGTTTATCTTTCTTTGACCGGGAATTCGGCAGACAATGTCCGCAGGAATCGGGTCGGATATTAACTTTATCTTCCTTACGACCGGCAATTCGCTGTGCTGTTGCCTGTTTTGGT
>CADCHW010000035.1:2512-22693 GCA_902801245.1 uncultured Ruminococcus sp. | reverse complement strand
AGGGACGGTTCAGCCCGATTTTACGCCTGTGGAGTTAGTAGGTTACGAGGACGATGAAGCAGGAAGCCCATTGGCTTTAGACAATGGGTAGTTCACATAAGGGCGGTTTTTAAACCAAAAATAAAAAATAGCATTTTGCTATTGACAAAGTTCAGTCTTTGTGATATAATTATTAAGCTGTTCCAAAGACAGCAGGTGCATTTAATGTATAAAGGGATTCTCCCTGCCTGCCGAGGATTGCGTTTCAATTTGTATTGTTATGCCTTTCTCTCGGTGTGTGCTGTGGGAAAGGCTCTTTTGTTTTGAATTTTTATCGGAGGTGAATTGATTTTGCCAAGTCAGAAGGTTCTTGATGAAAAGAAAGCTGTCGTTGCTGCTCTTACAGAACGTTTGCAGAATTCCGTTGCCGGTGTTGTTGTAAACTATAAGGGTATTAACGTGGCTGATGATACTAAATTGAGAAAGGATTTGCGTGAGGCCGGTGTTAAGTACACTGTTGTAAAGAACACCTTGCTCGGTCGTGCAGCTAACGAGGCAGGTCTTTCTGATCTTAACGCAGTTCTTGAGGGTACAACAGCTCTCGCTACTAGTGCGGAGGATCATACTGCTGCTGCCAGAATTCTTTCTAAGTTCGCAGACACTAATAAGGACTTCACTATTAAGAGCGGTTATCTTGAGGGTGAGGTTATCAGTCTTGATACTATTTCAAGCCTTGCTAAGTTGCCGACAAGAGAAGTTCTTCTCGCTACTGTTTGCAACGCATTCAACGCTCCTATCGCAAGCTTTGCACGTGCCGTACAGGCTATCGTTGACAACGGCGGTGTTGAGGAGAGTTTGGCTAAGAAAGCAGCCGAGGGTTCAGCCGAAGCAGCTGAAGCTTAATTTAAGCGTTAGTCATTTTTAAATTTAATTATTACATTTCTAAATTGGAGGTTTACTATTATGGCATCTGAGAAGATTACTAATATTATTGAAGAATTGAAGACACTTACAGTTCTCGAGCTTTCTGAGCTTGTACACGCTGTAGAGGAAGAGTTTGGCGTTTCTGCTGCTGCTGCTGTTGCTGTTGCTCCTACAAGTGATAGTAACGCTAAGGAAGAGGAGAAAACAGAGTTCGACGTTGTTCTTAAGGCTGCAGGTCCTGAGAAGATTAAGGTTATTAAGGTTGTTCGTGAGATCACAGGTCTTGGTCTTAAGGAAGCTAAGGCTATCGTTGACGGTGCTCCGAAGACTCTTAAAGAGGCTGTTTCTAAGGACGACGCTGAGTCAATCAAGGCTAAACTCGAAGAGGTTAAGGCTGAGGTTGAGATTAAGTAATTTAATCAATATTTGCTTTTATACAAAGGACTGTCGGTTTGGCAGTCCTTTTTGTGATTTTTTACGGTTGCTTTTTTATTTGTTGTGTGATATAATTTACATATTAGGGGAATTTGTATTAATTTTAGGAGGTTTGATATTATGTTGAAAAACTTATTCAGGAAAAAACAACTTGGGGATAAGGTTGATGTATTGGTGAAACATTCGGGCAGACATAAAGTTATGGTTATTGATGTTGTGAGAAATATAACGGGAATGGGTATTGATGACGCTACTCATTTTGTTGCGAAAACACCCAATGTGATTAAGTCGGGAGTTCCGATTGCGGAAGCGGAGAGTATTAAGTCAAAACTTGAAGCTGTTGGGGCAACGGTGGTTTTTAAGTAAGCCGAAAAATGCTTGCAGAAATTACGAAATAAATTATGACCGAGCCTGTGTATAGGTTCGGTCTGTTTTCGTTGTGAAATATTATTCTGTATAAGGTATGCTTTCAACGTAGCAGTTGTCGGAGGAAATGTCAACCTTGTTATTCCAATTGATGTTACTGTCAACATTCGGGTCGATATCCCAAGCAATATTATTGCAATCGTCAATATAAACACGGTTGAAATTATCTGTTTTCCAAAATGGTTTGAAAACTCCTCCTTTTTCAAGAATGGGTTTCATATCGAAAATCCTTTTATCATCGTTATTGTATGTTAAAAAAAGAGTGAAATTATCGCCGGGTGTTACGGAGGTTAATGTTTTCCTGCCGTTTGCGAAGTATTCGGCGGTTTTTTGGTCGAAGCCTTTGGAGAGGTAGTAGTCGATGGTATTTGTCATAATTATTCACCTCTTTTATTTAAGTGGTTCGATTGTAAATAATTCTTGATGTTGTGCTGCAAGTTCCCAATTTTCTTTGAGTTCTTCTTGATGAAACGCTGCCCAGCCGAGCAGCATTTTAAGTTGTTTATTTGGCATAGTTCCCTCAATAACGTGAACTACCCATTGTCTAAAGCCAATGGGCTTCCTTGAACCGTCCCTACTGTTGTTAGTATAACACAAAGCTACGCTTTTGTCAACCTTAACCCACCGTCTAAAGCCGGTGGGATTGCGGTTGACATTTTTCAAGGGTGAAATATGCACAAATGTAGTAATTAATTTTTATTGAAATTTAATGTTTTGTTTACTGTTGGTTTTCCTAAAATTTATCTGCAACTCTTCTTAATCTGCTCCAAAGCTCCCTTTTCAATCCTACTAACCTGTGCCTGAGAAATTCCGATTTCTTTAGCAACTTCCATTTGTGTTTTCCCGATATAAAATCTTAATGAAAGTATTTTCTTTTCCCTTTCCGTCAAATTATTTATAGCTTCCTTTATCGACAGCTCTTCAAGCCAATTCGTATCGTTATTTTTGTCGCTTATCTGATCCATAACGTAAACTGTATCGCTGCCGTCCGAGAAAACAGGCTCATAAAGTGAAACAGGTTCAACAATCGCTTCGAGTGCAAGTACAACGTTTTCTCTGGGAATGTCGAGAGCTTTGGCAATTTCGTCAACGGTGGGTTCACGGTCGAGCTTGTTCTGAAGCTCCTCTTTGACCTGCATAGCCTTGTAGGCGGTGTCACGAATGGAACGGCTGACCCTGATATAATTACTGTCACGGAGATATCGGCGGACTTCTCCTATTATCATAGGCAC
Source organism: uncultured Ruminococcus sp. (assembly GCA_902801245.1). Lineage (GTDB taxonomy): Bacteria > Bacillota > Clostridia > Oscillospirales > Acutalibacteraceae > RUG592. Next base: position 19,697 of record CADCHW010000035.1, on the reverse strand, counting down.
ACCGTAGGTTGAAAAACGCACGTCCATTGTGTCATCGAAATTGTCAATAGCCTTGATAAGTCCGATACAGCCGACCTGAAAAAGGTCGTCGGGATTTTCTCCACGGTTCGTAAACTTCTGAATAACACTCAGCACAAGACGGAGATTTCCGTTGATTAGCTCTTCTCTGGCACGGGCTCGCTCGGAGGGAGTTCCCGTTTTCATAATTTTCAGAAGCTCACGTTTTTCGCTTTCTTTAAGAACCTTGATTTTGGAGGTGTTCACTCCGCAAATTTCAACTTTGTTATATTGCAAATTTAATTCCTCCTCGGTGACTTATATTTTTATAATATAAGTATTGCCGATTTTTTTGGAAAAATTCGCACTGCTAAAAAGTTGATGTGATAAAGCTCTTTTGTTAAAATAAACAAAATTTCTTTCAATTACTTACCTAATTTCACCAATCACAAATCTGTAAATTTTTGTTAAAGATAATGAAATTATTCCCGAAATATGTTATAATAAACTCTGTACAAGTCGGCAGTGCCGACGGGAAACACGTGAAGATAGTCCGTCTGTTTTTTGTTTTAAGAACCCGACCCAAAGTTATATTCTCGGTTAATTACTATTTTATAATATTTTACTGTTTATAAATAAATATTTTAAAATACGAATAAAGAATTATAACATTTTTATATATTTTATTTACATAATAAATTATCGGTCGGGTATATAAAGCAAATATTTTCAAAAAAGCTGCTTCACGTGTTTTAAGCGGGCATTGCCCGCCAGATTTTGATATATGGAGGTTTTGTTTGAATGGGGAAAAGAGTTAATCCTCGGCAACAGCACTATTGGTACAAAGCTCTGCTTTTAGGTCTGTTTTTTTCCGCCGCATTCTTTATACCTTATATGGTTTTGGGTGAAGGCTATTTCCTTTATTACGGCGATTTTAACGTTCAGCAGGTTCCTTTTTACAAATTGGTGCATGATGCTATCAGAAGCGGCAACTGGCAGTGGTCTACAACAACCGACCTCGGCTCAAGCCTTATCGGTTCGTACACGTTCTACCTGCTGGGCAGTCCCTTCTTTTGGCTGACTTTGCCGTTTCCGAGCGACTTCGTTCCGTACCTGATGGGACCGCTGCTCATTCTTAAGTTCGGTGTTGCATCGCTCACAGGTTACATTTACATCAGTCGCTATACACGTGACAAAAATAATGCCGTTATAGGCGGATTGTTATACGCTTTTTCGGGTTATTCCGTTTATAATGTATTTTTTAACCATTTTCATGAGGCAATTGTCGTCTTTCCGCTTTTGCTGGCGGCGATAGATGAGTATATGGACCGCAAAAGGCGAGGCGTTGTTGCACTTGCTGTTTTTGCCGCTTGCTTTATAAATTATTACTTTTTCGTTGGAATGGTTGCATTTGTCATAATATATTGGTTTCTGCGAATGTATTTGAATACGTGGAAATTCGGATTACGTGACTTCGTTCCGCTTGTCATTGAAATTATTCTGGGATTTGCGGCTACTGCAATAATTCTTGTTCCGACAGTGCTGTTTGTTTCGCAAAATCCTCGAATAGACGATTTCCCGAGAGGTTACGGGGCTTTGCTATACGGCTCTGAACAGCGATATCTTCACATTTTGTCGTCATTCTTCTTCCCGCCCGATATCCCTGCACGACCCAATTTTACTCCCGATTCCAACTCGAAATGGTCATCAATTGCCGCTTGGCTGCCGCTGTTTAGTATGACGGGAGTTATAGCGTTCCTGCAATCAAACAGCAAGAACTGGCTTAAAAAGCTGCTGCCGTTCTTGTTTGTGTGTACCGCAGTACCAATACTTAACTCTATTTTCCAAATGTTTGTAATGTCTTATTATGCAAGATGGTTCTATATGCTAACTTTGATGATGAGTTTGGCAACTGTACTTGCAATTGAGAATACAAGAACAGACTGGAAAAAGGCAATAAATCTCACAACAGTCATTACAATGGCTGTTACTGTCGGTATCGGATTTATGCCGAACGATTTCCAAGGTGAAGCCGAAAGTATCTTTGATACGGTGGGTCTTGAGAATTATTCCGACAGATTCTGGGTTTATGCGGCGTTTTCTATGATTTCAATTGCGTTGGTAACTTTGCTTATCCACGCTCTCAAACGCAACAGGAAAACTTTTTATCCCAAAGCTATTATATGTGTCGGACTTATTGCGGTTAGCTACTCGGCTTACGTTATCGGTTTGGGCAAAACTCACAGCTATGACATTCACAATTTCGTTATTCCTAATGTTATTGAACAAAAAGAAGAGATTCAGCTTGACGACGATTTACAAAATGTACGTTCCGATTTCTTCGATACTATGGATAATGTAGGTATGTTCTGGCAAATTCCCAATATTCAGGCATTTCAGAGTATTGTTCCGGGGTCGATTTACGATTTCTACCCGAGCGTTGGTGTTACCAGAGATGTTGGTTCACGTCCCGAGCCAAAATATTATGGTTTGAGAGCACTTTTATCTGTAAAATATGTTTTCGACTATGAGTTTGACAATGAAAGTTTCCAAAACGATGAGGGTCAAACAAGAATGCCCGGTTACAAATATATCGGTACTCAGAATGATTTCAAAATTTACCAGAATAAGAATTATATTCCGTACGGTTTTTATTTTGATTCCTATATTACCGAAGACCAGTATTATGAAGTTCCCGAGGATAATCGTCATCTGCTTTTGCTCAAGGCTATGGTTCTCAATGACGAACAAGTTCGCAAATATGGCGGCATAATGCGTCGTATTTACGACACGGACAGCCTTAATTTCGATTCCGGCACTTACTCAAAGGACTGCAAAATTTTGCAGACACACACCTGCTCAAGTTTTGAGTACGGCAACGCTTCGTTTAAGGCTCAGATTACCTGCCCAAAGGGTCAAGACAGACTGGTATTTTTCAGTGTTCCGTATGAAAAAGGCTGGAGTGCTACGGTAAATGGCGAAAAAGTTGACATTGAAAAGGTTGACATAGGCTTTATGGCGGTAAGAGTTTCGGGTGGTGAAACCAGTGACATTAAGTTCACTTATCATACACCGGGAATATTTGAGGGTGCGGCAATTACGGTTGTTTCGATTATTTTGTATATTGTGTATATGATAGTATCTGCTAAGAAAAATAAGATTAAACCGCTCCCGAAGATGAAAAAACAGTACAAAGTTGCGGCTTTAGGTTCTGCCGACGAGTTGGGCGAGAGGTATAAAAATCTTGTTCTTCGCAAAAATCCGATGAAGAGGAAACCGACTTTTAAGAAGAATGTTGAGCCTGAAACTCAATTGGTTGACAATGAGAATAATAATGTTGTTGCCGATAAAATTACTCTTGAAAAAGCTAAGCCTGTTGTTGAATTTGACGAAAATGTTTCGGGGGAAAACAGTCCTGCCGAGAGCAGCAGTACGGAGAACATCGCAGTAAATACGGTTACTGCCGAACCTGAAAACACGGTTGACAATGCTGCCGAAAACAGTGAGAATTCTGTTCACGATTCGGAAGATACGGCGGAGGAGAACGCTGCCGAGGTTTTGGAGGACGATGTTTACACCGATATCGTTAAGGATAATGACAGCGAAACAACCGAAATGGTTGACGGTATTATTATCGGAAATATCGGGCAGAAAGTCAGCGATGCCAAGGGTAAGAATATATTTAAGAATATTGATAATAAAGATGAATAAATAAGTTTTGGCGGTAATACTTTAATATGTATTACTGCCTTTTTTTATAAGAATGAGGAGTTAGAAATTAAAAACATAATCACTACATACTAACCTCTAACTACTAAAAAATTCTATCTGTGAGGTTGAAATGAAATCGTAAGTTATCTTTCTTCGACCGGCAATTCGCTTCGCTGTTGCCTGTTTTGGCTTGTACAGATAGATACGTTTTTGTATATGTTTTTATTTTTATTTTTATTTTCTAAGCATAGTTTGTGTAGTTTCGCTGAGGGTAGTTACCACTAGGAACACCTGCCAATCAGCTGTCGCCTACGGCTCGGCTTCTTGGGGTGTTCCGTCGCCCGCAAGCTTTGAAAAGCTTGACCAAACTTTAACATGCTTTGCAACAGTACAGCTACAAAAAATTTGTAAATTTTGTAATTTTTAAATTTACAAAACGGAATTTTTGAGGTATAATATAATTTGAGTAATTTTACAAAGTTGAGGTATATTTTTGGAAATTTAAAATATAATTAACTCATACGAATAATCTATTTTAAAAACAGAGTTGGTGAAAAATATGAAAAATTTTGATGAATTGATTTTATCTTATAAAGACGAATTTTTAAACGATTTAAACGAACTTCTCAGTATTGAGTCGGTTTCCGCAAACGGCAGCGAAATTCCCGAACAGGCTTTGAAATGGATACTTGACAAGGCGGAGAGTTTCGGCTTGAAAAGTAAAAATATTAACAACATCGCCGCCCACGTCGAATACGGTGAGGGCGAGAAAATTTGTGGTGTTCTCACACATCTTGACGTTGTGCCGGCTGAGAGAGCCGATTGGTCTTGTGAACCGTTTCGTCTTACAAGGAAGAACGGCAGGCTTTACGGCAGAGGTCTTGCGGACGACAAAGGTCCTGCGTTGGCGGCTCTTTACTGTCTGCGTGCCTTGAAAGAATCGGGGGTTGAGGGTAATCGTGTCCGTGTGATTTTCGGCACGTCCGAGGAAATCGGTATGCAGGATATGGTGACTTATTTCGACAATGAACCCGTTCCCGATATGAGTTTTACTCCCGATTCAGAATATGGAATTTGTAAAGCCGAAAAGGGTATTATGCACCTCGAAATCAGTTCGCCTATTGCCAATAATATCACGCTTACCCAGTTTGAGGCAGGAGTGGCAAATAATGTTGTGCCGGATACCGCTTACGCTTTGGTAGACTGCACCGAATACGAAGAACATATTCTTCAAAGACTTGCCGACGGCAGAGAGGGTAATTTTGACCTTACTTTTACCATTGACGGCTTGAAAATTACATCAAGGGGCAGGGCGGCTCATGCCTGCGAACCCGAAAAAGGTTTCAATGCGGCAACTGCTCTTGTCGGCTTGATTTGTGCCGCTTTCGGTTACGATGCAGTGGGCGATTTGTGTTCGTTTATCGATTTTTGTATCGGTATGGAAACGAATGGTCGGTCTATGGGAATTAAGATGCGTGACGCTGCTTCGGGTGAGCTTACTTTGACTTTGAGCCGTGTTTCCATTGTCGAGAACGAGGCTAAGGCTGTGATTGACGTGCGTTATCCGGTGTCGTTTTTGGAAGAGGTTGTGCTTTATCAAATTAAGAAAGTTGCTGCGAGAGAGGGTCTTGTTGTGAAAGTTCTCGACAGCGAAAAACCGCTTTTTCTTGACGAAAACACCGACGTTGTTAAAGTCCTTAAAACAGCTTACAGCACCGTTATGGGTGAAGAACCTAAACTTTATACTACCGGCGGCGGCACTTATGCAAGAATGCTCGGCGGCAGGGGCGTGGCGTTCGGTCCTGTTTTTGAAGATGACGACTCTCGCATACATAACAGTGACGAGTCGCTTGACGAGGAGAAATTCTTTAAACATTTCAGAATATGTCTGGAAGCAATGTACAAAATGATGACATACTGCAAAGAAAAGGAGTGAAAAGCTAATGAATGCTGAGAAATTCGTCAAAAAAGAAGCCAAAAAAATGTTGTCACCAAACTGGGTAATAGCAATTTTATCAACTATGGAACTGCTGTTTGTACCGATAATTTCTCTGTTTATTATTTTTATTGCTTATTCGATTTTTGATAGTGAAGATAAGGGACTTATCGAAAATGTGTCGGGTTCGCCTGTAAACATAGCTTTGTTTGTTGTGTTTCATCTTGCGGCGGTGCTTGCTTTGATTTTGCTTTCGCCTGCATATACAGGATTTGTGAGAATTTTTTCGGGTATTGCAGACGGCAAAAATATTGACCCGAATGAATTATTCTATTTCTTTGACAATAAATCAAGATATAAAAGTGCAGTTAAGTTTATGACGAACTTAATTGTGAAGTCATTTGGTATTATTGTTTTGTGTAATATAGTTGGAATTATGCTTGTTTCTATGTCGGGTACGGGTACGGCTGAAAATATATCGGCTGGTTTTGGTATTGCCTTTTTAATTGTCGGAACTGTTATAGCATTTTTGATTATACATCGTTTTGCATTCTCTGTTATGCTGTTTTCGTATTATGATTATGATTCGGAAAATGCGGTGTCTTTTGGTGCTAAAGTCGCAAAAGGAAATACACAGAAGCTTATCAATCTAACGGCATCGTTTGTTCCGTGGCTTTTGTTCACGTTTTTGGTAGTTCCGTCTATTTATGTTTATCCTTATATGACGTGTTCATATTTTGTGTCTGCAAAATATCTTATAGAACAATATAAAGAACAGTTCGGGGATATCGCAAACAGCTATGCAGACCAAAATTATAAGCTTGATTTGGGAATGACAAATATTCCCCAAGCGGATAAAGTGAGAACTACGGTCACACAAATTCCTCCGATAACCGAGGATAGGTCGAGGACAAGTCATTTTGCGAACGTGGGTAATTCCGTTTTGCAAGAAACGATAAAAAAAGCCACAGCCGACACCGAGGTTTTGGATAAACCCAAATATGATTTGGAAAATTTTTCGGAAAAGAATGTTTCGATTTCTCTTGAAAAAGATAGGGCGGTCGATAGTTTATGACGGTTTCGCTTTGCGTGATTGCTTACAACGAAGAGGGTTTGATTCGGGGGTTGCTCGACGATATCTCAAAACAGACTTATCCACATAATTTGACAGAAATTGTATTTGTGGATAATGGCTCAACCGATACTACGGCGGATTTGTTTTTGTCGTTTGCGAATATTAATTCGGATTTTTTAAGGGTGTGTATTCGTAATCAGGAGAGGTCAAATCAGGCTAATGGTTGGAACACGGCTCTAAGTAATGCTATGGGTGACATAATAATCAGAATTGACGCACACGGCAGAATTCCTCATAATTACATTGAAGAATGTGTTAAGGAAATTGAAAATGGGGAAAATATTGTCGGCGGCGGAAGACCTTGCATAACTCAGCAAAATTCCGATTGGAACAACACTTTGCTTGCGGCGGAGGAATGTCTTTTCGGAAGCTCGATTATGAGCTATCGAAGAAAACACGAGAAGAAAGAGTATCTTTCGTCGCTTTTTCATGCGGCTTACAGAAGAGAGGTTTTTGCAAAAGTCGGCGGTTTCAACGAAAATCTCGGGCGAACCGAAGATAACGAACTTCACTACCGTATGAGAAAGGCAGGCTATAAATTTGCCTGCTGCCCCAACATCAGCTCCAATCAGTACATCAGGGGGTCGTTTTGGGGTATGGTTCGGCAGAAATTTTCCAACGGCTTTTGGATTGGATTGACACTCTTTGTGTGTCCCGGGTGTCTTTCAATATTGCATTTTGCACCGTTTTGTTTGGTTATGGGTTTAATTGTTACAGCGGTTCTTATGGCTTTGGGGATATCCGTAATATTTTGGGCATTGCTTGTTTTGTATTTGATTTTTGACATTGCTATATCGGTTAGTGCTTTGAATTATAATGGTTACAGCAAGAAAAAATTGTGGCTTTTTTTGATGTTTCCGATTTTACATTTTGCTTACGGAATAGGTACGGTGATTGGTATTTTTGATTTTGTGCCGTGGAAAATTAATCACCCGTCGAGAAAGGGGAAAGCGGCTGTTCGCAGGGTTAAGCATGATGTGAGAAATAATACGATTGAATAGTTTGTTGTGATTTTGTGTAAAGTTGACAATTAAACGTGCGTTGACAGGTATAATATTAGCAAAAAAATGCTGTTGACAAATTCGGGATTTTGTTCTATAATATCATTAGATTATTATATACATTATGCCGAATTGTTGAGGAGGAGATGTAATGAAAAGAATAATATCCGTAATTATGGCTGTTTTGCTTATGTTCAGTTTTGCAGGCTGCAATAAAGCGTCGTCTTATAAATCCGGCGACGAGGTTTCAAGAAGAGGTCCCAGTGCTTCGGCGGCTGAAGAAACTGTAAGCGAGATTGAGAGCGAAGCCGAAAGTGAAGCCGTGAGCGAGGCTTCGTCTTCGGAGGAAACTGTAAGCGTAAGCAGCAAGGTTTCAAGCAGCGAGGCAGTAAGCAGTGCCGCAGCAAGCAGCAAAAGCAGTTCGGATAATTTAGCGGAGGAATTTGACGATTCGCTTATTCCTTTATCGGTGCAGGACCCGTCAAGTGTGACTTTGTCCGATAAGCTTGATGACTGCACTATTGAGCTTGAGGGCAAGGCTTATAAGTTTCCTATGACTGTTCACGATTTTATGGCGGACGGCTGGGAGATTGATTATCAGAACAATAATGCTTTATCCGACCCGATAGATGCGAACAGCCACTATAACGAATCTAATGAAACTTTTATTAAAAACGGCAAGAGTGTTCAGACCGACATAAAGAATTTTGCAAAACGCAAGCTGAATCCGATTTACTGTTATATTACGTACTTTTACTATTATTATTCCGAGTATCAGAAGGACGAGTTGGCTTCGGTAAAACTTCCAAAAGGCATTGAACCGATGAAGTCTACCGTTGACGATGTAAAAAATGCTTACGGCGAACCTGCTTCGTTTCAAACGGATTCTTCCAAAACAACGATGAAGTACGAAAAAGAAGATTCAAACGGTTACGGTTATTCGTACACCTTTTATTTTGATGAGGACAGTAAACTTTACTGTATCGTTATGAACGTAAACGTTCAGTCACCGGCTAACTTTAAAGAGCCTGCGGTAGTTACAGCTGTGCCGGGCTATGTGACAGATTACAAAGCTCCTGCCGAGCTTGGGAGCGATGTTGTGTCGGGTAATGTTCAGCTTGATAAGGTTGTGTACAATTTGCCTTGTCCGATAAAAGTTTTCGTTGATAACGGCTGGTCGATAAATTTCGGCGGTCAGACGGAAGAAAAGACAAAATCTGTTGCGTCGGAAAATTATATAAGTCTTCATTTGATTAAGGACAGCTATGATATTGAGGTTGATGCTTACAACCGCACCGGTTACGAGATACCGGTTGAGAATACTATCGTTGAGGTTATGAAGCTTAACAGAAGCAGCCTTAAGGAGCTTGACTGTAAGCTTCCGGACGGACTTGATTTATCAACAACTTTGAGCGATATCAAGAACCGTTCCGATTTTTCAAAATACACTCAAGTATATTTTTCAATTTATAATGATACTCTGTACTCTTGTTCCAAAGAAAGCGAAAGACAGGCGGCTGAAAATAAAAATTCGTACTTCTCGAAGTCTTACGACCGTGAGATTCTTTACTGTTTTGTTGAAGATACCAATACTGTGAGATACGTTAAGCTCACGTTTAAATATTGGGCAGATTAATTTTTTAACACGTGAAGAACAGATTGAAGCAGGGTTACGAGATTGAAGTTAAGGTTGAGAATGATACCGATTTGGCTTTGCCAATAGAGTATTGTCAGGTTACATATATTTACACCTATACTTCCAAAGTTAAGGACCTTGAAATTGTACTTCCGGGCGGAATTTCTATGAAGTCTAAGGCTGCCGACCTTCAAAAGGTTATGAAAAACGATGATAACAAGGACAATTACAAGGCCTACAGAAATGACAAAGAGGACGATTATAACCATTATGCTACTGTTTATTATGATAATGATAATGATAAGGTGCTTTCGATAGTATTAACTTATGGAAATGATGATAATTCGTAACTAGGAGTAGCTTTTATGGATTATAATAAAATAGATAAGTATGGTTATAATGATATTATAAACTATTTGAAAAGTATATCCGATGAAAAGTACAAAAAATTTCATTTGGGTATCGTAAAGGACACCAACAGCGAAATTTTGGGTGTTCGTCTGCCCGAGCTTCGTAAAATTGCAAAGGAAATTCTTAAAGGCGACTATGAGGGTTTTCTTGAAAATAGCGGTAAAACGTACTATGAAGAGGTTATGTTAAGAGGTCTTGTGACGGCAAGTGTTAAAGGCGATTTTGAGGACGTGAAAAAGCGTGTTGACGATTTTGTTCCGTGGATTGACAATTGGGCGGTGAATGATACTTTTTGCAGTACGTTCAAAATCATTAAGAATTTTTACAGTGAATTTTTCGAGCATATCGATACGTATCTGAAAAGCGAAAATCCGTGGGCGGTTCGTGTGGGTCTTGTGCTTATGATGAACTATTATCTTACGGACGAATATATTGACAGGGTTCTGGAGCGTGCGGAAAATATTCGGAGTGACGAATATTATGTTCAAATGGGTAAAGCGTGGCTTCTTGCAACGGCGGCGGCAAAGTTCCGTGACAAGACAATGAATTTCATTCGCACGGCGGAGCTTGACGACAAGACTTTTTATATGACTGTACAGAAATGTATTGATTCATACAGAGTGTCGAAAGAGGATAAAGAGGAGCTTCGCCGACTTAAGTCGGAGAAAAGAATAAAGAACAGAGAATAAATGCGGCGGCAAATCGGAGATTTGCATTTTTAGATTTGTTGGTGATTTCGGAGTGAATTGTTTTGCTGAATACACCGTTAGGGGATATTAATATTTATGTTGACGGAATAGTCACCGATGATTATGAGATTAAACCTCTTAAGAATGACAAAAAGCTTTTTCCCAATTTGGACGGTCGGTTTGCGTTGATTGTCGATTTTAAACCCGACGGCAGAAAACACATAATTGAATGTCGGCTTGAAAATCATATTGTATCCGAATTTGACTGCTTGGAATGTGGGGAGAATGTTTCGTCTGTTGCGTTGTATGCTGAACATTTTGTTCCCGAGGATTGGTACGGTGTCGGGTACGGCTGTAAAATTTCTATTGCGGTTAAATATGAACTCGATTACGATTTTGACGGATATCCTCTTGAACTGTATGATTATGGGTTTGATTTTTCAGAGAACGGGTATGTTGCTGTTTTAATTTCGGAGAATACTAAAACGGATAGGTTTGTTTTCGGGGTTGCGTGGAAAATCCCTGACAGACTGAGTTTCGGGGAAACGTTTTTGGGGGCAGACCCGACGTTGATGAAAATTTGATATTGTTTTTTTATTGGATATTTAAAAGACAAGGCTTTGTGCCTTGTCTTTTTTGCAATTGATTTTAAACAGGCTATTAAAATAATAGCTATTGACACTTTTTTTAAATCTGGTATAATAAAATTGTTGATTTATGGACTTTGGGAAAGAGGTGACAGAATGAAAAAAACAATTCGATTTATTGACTTGTTTGCAGGAATAGGCGGAATAAGAAAAGGCTTTGAAATTGCTTGCGAAAAAAATAATTTTAATTCCAAATGTGTTTTTACATCTGAGATTAAACCGCATGCTATAGCTGTTCTTAATCAAAATCACCCAAATGAAACTGTTAATGGAGATATTACGGAAATTAATGCTTCGGATATTCCCGATTTTGATTTTTTGCTTGCCGGGTTTCCTTGCCAGGCATTTTCTTCCGCAGGAAAAAGGCTGGGCTTTTCGGACTCTCGTGGTATACTTTTTTTTGAAGTTGCAAGAATTTTAGAAGAAAAAAAGCCTTTCGGTTTTGTTCTGGAAAATGTGGAGGGACTTGTTACTCACGACAGAGCAAATTCTAAAGATAAAATAGGAAGAACGTTATCTACTATTCTGGAGATATTATTGAATTTAGGATATAAGATAAATTGGCGGGTTCTTAATGCAAAGGATTTCGGGGTTCCGCAGGAACGTAAAAGAATTTACATTATAGGAACAAAAACCGATATTCCTAATATGGATTGTTTTGAAAAGAAAACTGCTGTTTTAAAAGATGTTTTACAATCGGGATTGCTTAATGTTAAAAGTGATTTTGTGGATTTGGTTCTTTCTCATTATTCAATTGAAAATTTATATGGTAAATCGATAAAGGACAAACGTGGCGGAGATAATAATATACACAGCTGGGATATAGAATACAGAGGGGCAGTATCAGAGGAACAAAAAAAGCTTCTTAATTTAATGCTGAAAGAACGCAGAAAGAAAAAATGGGCTGAGGAGTACGGAATAGACTGGATGGACGGAATGCCCTTGACAATAAATCAGATAAAAACTTTTTATGATTCCGAAAACCTTGAGGATATGCTGAAAGATTTAGTTGATAAATCGTATCTAAAAGAGGAATATCCAAAACGTAAGGTTAATAACAAACGAGTTCAAGACCCTACTTTACCTAAAGGATACAATATTGTTGCAGGAAAAATGTCTTTTGAAATTAACAAAATTTTAGACCCGAATGGTTTGGCTCCCACGCTGGTGGCAATGGATATGGGGCATATTTTTGTTGTGGACGGTAATGGATTGAGAACATTGTCGTTAAGAGAGGGATTAAGGCTGTTTGGTTATCCTGAGGACTATAAATTTGATATAGAAAAAAATTTAGGATATGATTTGTTGGGTAATACTGTTGTTGTGCCTGTTATTGCAGAGGTATCTCACAGATTGTTGCAGGTTTATAAAAAAGAGGGTGATTTTGTATGAAATTAACTGCACAGCAGGTTTATGATAAGCTTATAAACGATGATAAGATTCTGGATTTGCAGGGGCAAATAAAATTTCAGTTTGGAGATGTGGATATTATTGTAAAGCAGAAAGATGTTGTAGGTAATATAATTCAGGAATGGCTGCAAGGTTGGCTTGATAAACGAGGAATTGAGTATGCACCGTCGGAAAATACACAGATGCCGCCCGATTTTTTTCTTAATCCGGATAATAAAACGGCTGATTTGTTGGAGGTTAAGGCTTTTAACAGAAATGCAAGTCCGGGATTTGATATAGCGGATTTCAGAATGTATGAAGAGGAAATAATCAATAAGCCGTATATGCTTAACGTAGATTATTTGATTTTCGGATATGATATGAATGATGACGGCATTGTGACAATTAAAGACCTGTGGATAAAAAAGGTTTGGGAAATCACTCGCAGAATGGAAGATTGGTCACTGAATTTACAGGTTAAGGCAGGAGTTGTACATAAGATTCGTCCCGGAGTGTGGTACAGTAACAAAACGAAAAAATATCCGATGTTTGAATGTATGGAGGATTTTATTTCTGCGGTTGAGCAGGCAGTATGGCAGAATCCTAAAACAAGAGAAAGCTCGGCAACGTGGAAAAACAGATTTATCAAAAGCTATGAAAATTTTTATGGGGAACGTTTAAATATTCCTCGCTGGTATGATATTGCTGATAAGTATTTAAAATAATATTATTGCAAAAAGAAAGACAAGGCTTTTATGCCTTGTCTTTTTTTGTTTATGAATATTTTGTAAATTCAAGAAAATCTTTAAAAAAATATGCATAGTTGTATGCATATTTTCGGCTTTTTGGGGGGTGTTATGTAAGGACTTTTTTTAAGGAGTGATTTTAAGTGCGTAAGAAAAAACAAAATCCCGATAGGTGCGACGAAAATTGTATGGGGTGCAGAAATCGCTTTAACTGCAAAAAGCGTGTTTTGCTCGGCTATGAACGGCTTGCGTTCGGAAGTACCGCCGATGCGTTCAGACTTTTGATGTGCAACGGTTTCGATGATGTGAATGTCGATGAAATGAACCTGTTCAATGTCGCCGAAATCAAAAAGCCGAAAGACGGTGCTATGGAGATTAAATTCTTTGACAGAATTAAGGCTCTCGAACATCTGGGCGATATCCCCGAACCCGAGGAGAAAGCGGCGGCATTTTACGATGTGCTGAGTGACTGTGCAAAGGGTTTGAGGGAGGATAAGAATGAATTTTAAAAAATTTTCAAAAAAACAGCTGGAGGTGCTGTCGTGGTGGTGCGAGGAAAGTCCGTACAGAGATATGAACTCCGTTATCTGTGACGGTGCTGTCAGAAGCGGAAAAACGGTTTGTATGAGCATTTCGTTTGTGCTGTGGGCATTTTACAGGTTTAACGGCGGCTCGTTTGCGATTTGCTCCAAAACTATTCGTTCCGTGAAAAGGAACGTTGTCACTCCGCTTTTGCAGGTTATGCGTGAACTCGGTTTTGAAACACGTGAGAAATATTCCGAAAATTATGTCGATATTTTCACTAAAAAACGCAGTAACCGTTTTTATCTTTTCGGCGGCAAGGACGAAAGTTCGGCGGCACTTATTCAGGGTATGACGTTAAGCGGAATTTTCCTTGACGAGGTTGCACTTATGCCGAGGTCGTTTGTGGAACAGGCTTTGGCTAGATGTTCGGTTGAGGGGTCGAAGTTTTGGTTTAACTGTAATCCCGAGTATCCGCAGCATTGGTTTCGTCAAGAGTGGATTTTGAAACGTAAGCAGAAAAAGGTTCTGTACATTCATTTTAAAATGGAGGATAATCCGTCATTGTCGGGGGAGATTCTTGAAAGGTATAAAAGTTTGTATTCGGGTCCGTTTTATCAGCGGTTCGTTGAGGGAAAATGGATTGCCGCCGCAGGTGCTGTTTATCCGTTTATGAGTAAGGAGTCCGCATTTTGCGACGTTCCCAACGAACGGGCGGAGAGGTTTATAATTTCTTGTGATTACGGTACTGTTAATCCGTCGTCGTTCGGGTTGTGGGGTCTTATCGGGGATACTTGGTATCGGCTTGACGAGTACTATTACGATTCAAGAGCGGTCGGATTTCAACGGACGGACGAGGAACATTACAAGGGTTTGTGCGAGCTTGCAGGGGATAGGGATATCGAGAAAGTTATCGTTGACCCGTCGGCGGCGAGTTTTATTCAGACTATTCGGCGGCACGGCAGATTTACTGTGCAGTCGGCGGATAATAGAGTTGTGGACGGTATTAGAAGTGTTTCAACCGCACTCAGAAACGGCAGTGTTAAAATTTGCAAAACCTGTGTGGACGCTATGAGGGAGTTCGGACTTTATCGCTGGGACGACAGCGGAGTGAAAGATTGTCCGATTAAGGAAAACGACCACGCTATGGACGATATAAGATATTTTGTAACGGCGGTTGTGACGAATGGTGATGACGGATTTTTTGCAGTTGCGGCAACGAGATAATTATTTGTAAAAAACATTTTCACGAAGTGAAAACTTCATTTATTACTTGGTGGTGAGTTATGAAAATATTCGGTAAAAATAATAAGAAGAAAGAAATTGAGTCCGTTCCGGTGTTTCAGACGGCGGCGAGGGAGTATTCTCACCCTTTTCTCGAAATCGACAGATATACTCCTCTTCTTGACGGTGAGTACAGACTTTATTCTGCTTTGAGAGAGGCTGTTCCGATTATCGATGCGGCAATTGATAAAATTGTCCGTTTGGTCGGAAATTTTAAAATTGAATGCCGTAATAAACGTATCGAAAAAGAGATGAACTTGTTTTTAAAAAACGTTAAGTCGGGCGGCTGTAACTATGGGATAGGGTCGTTTTTTACAGTGTATCTCAATCAGCTTTTAACTTACGGAACTGCTGTGGGCGAGATTGTTCTGAACGGTGACGGCAGGGAGATTTATTCTCTTGTGAATGCTCCGCTTAAAAATATCGAGCTTGCATATGCCGATAACTTGATTGACACGCTTGTGTGCCTGAATGATTTCGGCGGTGAAAGGAAAGTTCTTCCGTATCAGAATTTGCTGTTGGTGTCTACTCTTAACCCCGAGCCGGGAAGTCTGAAAGGAACGTCGCTTTTGAAAGGTCTGCCGTTTGTGAGCGGTATTCTTTTGAAAATTTACAATACTATCGGCATAAATTGGGAGAGAGTCGGTAACGTGCGGTTTGCGGTGACGTACAAGCCCAGCGGTGACGGCGACAGGGCAATGAGCAAACAGCGTGCCGTTCAGATTGCGGACGAATGGAGCAAGGCTATGAGAGATACAAGACACGTGAGCGATTTTGTTTCTGTGGGTGACGTTTCTATTAAAGTTATCGGGGCGGATAATCAGGTGCTTGACAGTGATATCCCTGTTCGGCAGATGTTGGAACAGATTATTGCGAAATTATCCGTACCGCCGTTTTTGCTGGGTCTTTCGTGGAGTACAACAGAGAGAATGAGCAGTCAACAGGCGGATATTCTTACCAGTGAGCTTGAATATTACAGACGGATTCTCGATTGTGTTATCACGAAAATTTGTGATGTATGGTTACAGATTCACGGTTTTATGCAGGATTATGAAATTGTCTGGGATAACATTAATTTGCAGGACGAAGTTGAGCTTGCCAAAGCCAACCTTTACAACGCACAAGCAGGCGGGCAACGCCCGCAGGAGAAACGTGAAGATAGTCTTTTTAAAGAATAGCTTCACGAACCCGACCAAATTTCAAGCGGACGTTGTCCGCCGTATTAAAAAAGAGAGGGATTGAATGAATAGGATTGAAAAACAAGCCGTTAGTGCCGAAGACCTTGCACTTATCAACGGCTATACAAGAAAAGATTTAACCGCCGACGAGGTTTATACCTTTTCCGTGGTGCTTTGTGACAATGATATCGACAGGGATTTTGAATATTTCACTGCCGAAACTCTTGAAGAGTTATCTAAAATGTTTGTCGGGGTTACGGGTATTTACGACCACAACCCTACGGCGAAAAATCAGGTTGCGAGAATTTACAGCTGTCGGGTTGAGAATTTATCTCCGAAAAAAACAGCTTACGGTGAGGATTACATCAGGCTTGTTGCGAAAGCATATCTTCCGATTTGCGAGGGTAACAGCGACATCATTGCTATGCTTGACAGCGGTATTCAAAAGGAAGTTAGTGTCGGCTGCGGCATTGAAGAATGTGTTTGTTCGGTGTGCGGTGAGGATATGAGAATTCACGAGTGCGGTCACGTTAAGGGCGAAAGTTACGGCGGTGTGATGTGCTGCGGTGTTCTGAAAAATCCGATTGATGCGTATGAGTGGTCGTTTACGGCAGTTCCGGCACAGAGGAAAGCCGGAGTTATAAAAAGTTTTTGTAAGGGGGAGCGTTACGGTTTGGCAGAGAATTTTCTTAAAAAGTATCACGGTAAGGGTGATGTTACAATCAGTGCCGAGGAGGTCGAAAGTCTTAAAGGTTATATTGAAAGTCTTCGTGAAAAGGCTGAGGAGAGCGGAAGATACAAGGCTTTTCTGGAGCTTGAAACGGTGAAGTCGGGTATCACGGCGAAGATTGGTATTGAAAGTGGTTTGCTTGAAAGTATGGTCAAGGGTCTGAGCGTTGAGGA
>CADCHW010000035.1:0-2493 GCA_902801245.1 uncultured Ruminococcus sp. | reverse complement strand
TCGGCGAGAAAAGAAGAGGGGAACGGAGCGTTTAATATCTAGGAACCGTCAGAAAATAACTTGAACATTTATACTTGTCTAAATTGTTCAACTTATTTCCAAACAGTTTCTAAAGAATGAAGAATAATTTTTGGGTGGGCGGAGAGGGAGAGAATTTATTTAAAAAGAAAGGAACTTTTTATTATGGCAATTTTTGAAAATCTTACAATCGAAAAAGGTATGTACAATCCCAACGGCTACGGTCTTACAAAGACCCTCGAAAAGCTCGACCCCAGCGAGAATTACAAAGGTACTTCCCTTGAGGGTCTTGATGCATTTCAGCGTCAGCTTAAGCGTTTCGATATCAAGGTGAGCGGTGCAGGCAGTGACTGTGTTGAGAAGTTTTTCCAGACGTCTTCCTCAGCCGCACTCTTCCCCGAGTATGTCAGCCGTGCGGTTCGTCAGGGTATGGAGCAGGCGGACGTTCTTAAGGATATTATCGCAACTACCACTCGTATTGACGGTATGGACTACCGCTCTATTGCTTCAGTGCCTACCGACAGCGAAAAGGAATTGCAGATTGTCCAAGAGGGTGCTGTTATCCCCGAAACTGCGGTCAGAACTCAGGAAAATCTTGTTCAGCTTAAGAAGCGTGGCAGAATGCTTGTGTCTTCCTACGAGGCTCTTCGTTTTCAAAGGCTTGACCTTTTCACCGTGACGTTAAAGCAGATTGGTTCGTACATAGCAAGAAGTCAAATGAAAGACGCTATCTCCGTTATTATCAGCGGTGACGGCAATTCAAATCCCGCTCCGACTATTGCGTCGGGTTCAAATACTCTTACCTATGCCGACCTTGTTTCCCTTTGGAGTTCGCTTAATCCGTATCAGCTCAACACCGTGATTGCTTCTACAGATATGGTTTCCGCTATGCTCGGTATGTCGCAGATGCAGGATTCCACGGCTGGAAATTCTTTCCACAGCACGGGTAAAATGGTTACTCCGCTCGGTGCTAATCTCATTCACGTTCCGAGTATGGACAGCGGTAAAATTATCGGTCTTGACAAGAATTACGCTCTTGAAATGGTTATTGCAGGAGATGTTACAACCGAATACGACAAGCTTATCGACAGACAGCTTGAACGTGCGGCTATTACTTGCATTGCAGGCTTTGCGAAGATTTTCAAGGACGCAGCTAAGGTTATGACAGTTTCGGGAAGCGGTGAGTAATTTGGAGTATAGTTCGATTTTTGACCGTTTTAAAAGCCTTGCCGAGCTTGAAAATTCCGAGGCGGAAAAGTGGTCGTATTTAATTTACGACTGTATGGTTGAAATCAGAAATATGCTTCTTCCCGACTGTGATATCGAGAAAAACTGTCACCGTTTAACAGCGGTGACGGCGGCTCTCGTCTTTTACAGATACAAAACGGTGCTTGCGGCAAGGGGAACAGAACCGAAGAGTTTCAAAGCAGGTGACGTTACTCTTGAAATCGGCGACAGTGCCGTTAAGAGTGCATATATGATGTACAGTGAGGAATTGTCGGGTATAGGCGATATTCTGAAAATTAATGATTTTGTTTTTGGGAGGACTGAAACTCTTTGTACAAAGAATTGATTTTTAATATGATACAAAAATACGGCAGGCTTTGTATGCTTGTGCCGCCCAACAGCAATAAGAATGTTAAGGTGAACGCAATTATAAATCCGCTTTTGTACAAGAATAAAATGTACCTGAACAATGCGTATCTTGCGGACGGTTACTGTGACAAGGGTTATTATCTGTACATAGGCGACCCGAAAATAAATCTTAACGATTATCCGATAGGAACACTTCTCAGGTGCAGTAACAGCGAGTACACGGTTATGAGAACGGAGCAGTATTACATCGGAAATACGGCGGTGTATACGTGGGCAATTTTACAGCTGAGAGGGGGCTTTGAGTATGCTTAGTATTCTTGACGGAATGATAAACTGTATACGAAGAGCCTACCCGAAATACCGTGTAAATCTCGGCTACAAGAACATTCTGAGCGACAGACCCGTAATCACAAAGGCGGTGTACGTTACAGCAGGAGAGGTTCGTAAAACGGAGCTTGACTTCGTGATTTGCGTTTACACTCCGATTTCGGAGGGCGGTAACGAATGCGTAAAAACTGCTTGTAATATTTACAATGTTTTGTACAGCGGCGGTCTGGAGCTTAAGAATATTTCGGTCGGGGCGGTTGAGTACGACAATAATTCACAGGGTTTTGTTGTGAAAATAAAGGGTACGGCGGAGGACGATTCGCTTGAATTCGGTACGTTTGACCCCGATGTGAACGGTAAAAGCGTAAACTGTACGGCGGAGTTTGAGGGGGAGAACGGTACGGAAGAATATGGTTTTCGTGCCGCAAGCTGCAAGATAACCTGTAACACCGGTTACTATCCGATTATGACCGTGTTTGACAGTGAGCCTGTAGATGTTATAGAGAGCGTTAGGGGATATAAAATTGTTCTCGATGATGTTTCGGCTGAGGC
>CADCHW010000034.1 GCA_902801245.1 uncultured Ruminococcus sp. | reverse complement strand
AAACGAGCCACAGCCATAGCGTTGTCGTTGTGTCTTTGCATACGCAAGGGGAACGTAACAGCACCACGCATAATAAGCCAAGCATTGAACGGACTGATAGTGCCGCCGAGGTTTACCTGCGACTGATAGCGAACCTCATCAAGATACTTAGTCTTTCCGATGATAGCACCGCCCATTGCGTCGCCGTGACCGTTGATGTACTTTGTAAGACTTTCAACAACGAAGTCCGCACCAAACTCGATAGGACGTGTAACGTAGGGTGAGCAGAATGTATTGTCAACCGACAGAAAAGCATTGTTCTCGTGAGCGATGTCGGCGAGAGCCTTAATGTCACAGATTTGAAGAGTGGGGTTGCCGGGAGTTTCAACGTGAATGAGCTTTGTGTTCGGACGGATAGCCGCCTTAACAGCTTCAAGGTCTGAAACATCGACAATAGTAGTTTCAACATTATATTTCTTGTTGAAAAGCTCGTTGAAAAGTCTGTATACGGCAATGTAAGTAATCTTAGAGAAAATTACATGGTCGCCGCTTTTGAGCAAAGCAAAGAATAATCCCGAAAGAGCTGCCACACCGCTTGCGAGAACAACGCAGTCTTCACCGTTTTCGAGGTCGGCAAGCTTATTCTGGAGGTCTTTCTGATTGACACCGCCGTTTCTTGTGTAGATGTTGATGTTCGGGTCGCTCCAGTTAGCGGCACTTGCGTCATAGGGGAGAACATAGCTGTTGGCAAGTGTAATCGGGTGTTGGATAGCACCTGTTGTGGGGTCTACGCCGTTGCCCGAGTGGATAGCTCTTGTTTGAAATCCATACTTTTGACCGTTAGGTTTTTTTTCCATAATTTTTTTCACTCCTGATGTTAATATATCCTGATTAAATGAATTATCATTTAATTGAGGTCAAGCCGTATTATAAAAACACTGCCCGACACTGCCACATACCATTATAATACTATTCGGAAAAAATTTCTACCTTTTTTTAAAAATTTTTTGCCGACAACGTCCGTCTGAAATACGTGTAGATAGTCTTTTTTTAACACGTGTAGATAGGCTATTTTATCCGTAACTTTTATTACCCGACCAATAATGAATTTTATGCGGTAGTTTTTGACCGAATTTATTTAATGCAATAACAATCACACAAAATACTTTCGGTCGGGTACATGAATTTCCGTTAATAACAAACTGTCTTCACATATATCCTGCGGACGTTGTCCGCAAATTTTTTTTAAAAAACTATTGACTCTCACGCAGCGTTATAAAGTATACTGTAGTTACCGCAAGAGGAGGAGATAAAATGTTAAGTGTAAAAAAGGTAAGCGAACTTACGGGGATAAGCATTCGCACACTTCATTATTATGATGAAATAGGCTTGCTGAAACCCTCTGAAATTTCAGACAGCGGATATCGATATTATGACGAAAAGGCTATCGAACGCTTACAGCAGATATTGCTTTTCCGTGAGCTTGAATTTCCGCTGAAAGCTATAAAGGAAATTATCGACAGTCCGAATTTTGACAGGGAGGAGGCTCTTGAACATCAGATTGAGTTGCTTACTTTGAAAAAAGAACACTTGGAAAACGTGATACTCTTCGCTCGTGGAATAAAATTTTTAGGAGTGAAAGCAGTGGATTTTTCGGTTTTTAACACAGGAAAATTAGACGAGTACGCAAAGCAAGCAAAGGAAAAGTTCGGCAGCACAGCCGAATACAAGGAGTTTGAGGAGAAATCCAAAAACCGTACACAGCAGGACGAGGAACGTCTTGCGGAAGAAACTATGACAATTTTCGCAGAGTTCGGCAGTATGAAAGATTTACCGCCCGAAAGCGACAAGGTTCAGTCACAGGTGAAAACTTTACAGGATTTTATGACGGATAATTTTTACAACTGTACTCCGAAGATTCTGAAAGGCTTGGGAAAGATGTACTCGGGCGGAGGAGATTTTACAAAGAGTATCGACAGCGTAGGCGGCAGCGGTACGGCGGAGTTCGTGACACAGGCGATTAACGTTTTTTGCGATAAGGAAATATAGGACGAGAAGTAAATCGGTTGTTTACGGTCAGTCCGAAAGTTTGATTTGAATTTATTCTGTGATTTTCTCCGATGCTTTGCGGTGTCGGAGAAAATTTTTGTAGCTGTACGGTTGGCAAAGCCTGTTAAAGTTTGGTCAAGCTTTTCAAAGCTTGCGGGTCAAGGGCAGAGCCCTGTCGCTGACGAAACAAATTATCGTAGAAAAATAAACTACCCTCAGCGAAACTAAACAATGCTTAGAAAATAAAAATAAGAGCATATACAAAAACGTATCTATCCGCACAGACCAACAAAGGCAACAGCGTAGCGAATTGCCGCTCAAAGAAAGATAAAGATAGTGTATATTAGATTTGAACCGTACAGGTAGAAATTTTTTTATAAAGCTATTGACAAATCCTAAAATGTATGCTAAAATATTAAAGCAGTGAGAGAAATTTAATATCTGCGGATATGGCGGAATTGGCAGACGCGTATGGTTCAGGTCCATATGAAAGCAATTTCATGCAGGTTCAAGTCCTGTTATCCGCACCAATGCTTTAAACCGCATAAATATCGGGAAATCGGTGTTTATGCGGTCTTTCTGTGTATAAAATCCGTGACATAAATTTTTATCGGATTTTTTTGCTAATTCATTGGATTTTACTTGATTATTTTTTGGTTATGCTATATAATTTATACAGTATGAAAAAGTAAAACCCCGTAAAACGAAACTTTTTAAATAAAAGTTACAGGGAGTGATTATTTTGAAAAGAATAATATCATTAATTCTTCTTATGTCGATAACCTGTTCAATGACCGCTGTATTTAGACAGTGCGGAATGACAGGTGAACAGCAAGCGGAATTTGAAAGAATGATTCCCGATGTAATAAGCTATGTTGAAGAGAAATACGGTCTTTCCGACGTGAACGTCACATGGTACGGATATCCGCTTTCAAGCGGTGCTTACGGTTTGGATTGTAGTTACCGCCTGTTTGATGTCGGCAATGATTTGCGTGTTGTTTATGTTGATGAAAGAAATCGCTTTTATGACAACGGACAAGCCGAAGAAATAGTTGACGATTTTGTAAATAAAATATATACTCCAAAAATAACCGAAACCGAAAAGAAATACAATATGAAAATTCAAAGCGATAAAATTTCTTTGAATCCCCTTGACGTTAAACCGTACTATTGTGCTTTTCATAATAAATACAACGGCGATATAGAGGAATTTCTAAAAGCCGAAAATTCAGTTATTAGTCTGGAGTATGTTATATTTATGTCCGATAATAACGCAGATTATAAAACTCCTATGTTTGAAATAAAAGATTTTCTCAATGACTGCGGAGAAATTAACAAAGTTAATATGTACGGCTGTACTTCCGATTTCGGCGAATTTTATACCGAGTACAGAACTGAAAATAAAGGCTGGTATTCAAGTTCCCTTGAAGATTATTTTGAATCCTCTCCGTATTCGTTTTGTACTTATTCGGTTCGTGAAAAATCCCGCTGGGTTTTCTACGAGAAAATGCCCGATGAGAGTGAATTGGAATCGGAGTGGTACGAGAAAAAGTATATTGAATTGCTGCCGGGTGTAAAAGTTACAAGTGCTTATTCGGATTTTACTTTTGAGGAGAACGATATTAAAATTGAAAAAGTACTTTCAAAAGATGCGTTTTCCGATATTCTGTACGAAACAGGCGACACACCGAACTCCGAGAAGATTACCGATAATGATACCGATACTTCCAAAAATTCCGTTAATCGTATGTGTTTTCCTAAAACAGACGCATACAAAATTACTTTTTCCGACAGAATGAAAAAATATGTTTCCGATAGCCCGGAAAAGCATAATATTGATAAGTTTGGGTTTAAATGTTACTTTATGTTTGACGAACTCCCGAAAGATACAGATGTATATGAGAAACACGTTTTCAAGTTGATTTTAGACGAAAACGGCAACGCAGTTCAATCAAATGTTCTTACCGAAATCACTAACCCCTACCGTTACCGTAATAACTATAAACCAAGTAAATATGACGGCTCGGAGGGTCATTTGTATGATGACTGTATATGTTTCTATGCAAAATATTACAGAAAATAAATATAAATTATAAATTTGAAAGAGGTGTTTACAATGACACTTTTAGTCGTTGACGGAAACAGCATAGTGAACCGTGCCTTTTACGGTATTAAAATTCTTACCACAAAGGACGGTCAGTTCACAAATGCTATTTACGGCTTTTTGACTATGCTCGATAAAATAAAGGAGGTTTCAAACCCCGATGCCGTGGCGATTGCCTTTGACCTGAAAGCCCCGACTTTCCGCCACAAAGCATTTGAAGGCTACAAAGCCAACCGAAAAGGTATGCCCGAGGAGCTTGCACAGCAGATGCCTGTTTTAAAGGATTTACTGAGAACTCTCGGCTATACTCTCGTTGAGTGCGAGGGTTATGAAGCCGATGACATTCTCGGCACGCTTGCCGCAGAGTGCGACAGAACAGGCAATAAATGCGTTATCGCAACAGGCGACAGAGATTCTTTACAGCTTGTTTCGGAGAATGTCACGGTAAGACTTGCCGCCACAAAAATGGGTAAAGCGGAAGCGGCTCTTTATGATGTCGATAAAATCAAAGAGGAGTACGGTGTTACTCCTCCGCAGATGATTGAAATTAAGGCTCTACAGGGCGATACGTCCGATAATATCCCCGGTGTTGCAGGAATAGGCAAAAAAGGTGCAGGCGACCTTATTCAGAAATACGGTACTATCGATTACATTTACGATAATATTGATACACTGGATATCAAGCCCGGTATGAAGAATAAGCTTATAGCAGGCAAAGACAGTGCCTTTATGAGTAAAATGCTCGGTACTATCAGCCGTGAAGCTCCCATTGATACCGACCTTTCACATTACACTGTTGCGGAATACAATGCCGATAATGTTGTAATGAAGCTTGCGGAACTGGAACTTTTCTCGCTCATTAAAAAGTGGAATCTCCGTTCAGATGTCAAGGTTCAAACCAAAACGGAAGAAGTTGCAAAGCTCCCGACCCTCGACACAAACCCCGATACTGATAAGGTTTTCGAGAAAATTAAAGCCGAGAGCAAATCTTATTTTATTGCAGATATTTACAAAGGCGAAGTGAATTATATCTATGTTAATACTGTAGATACGGTAGCGGTAATTGACAGCAATGCCAATGATTTCTTAATAAAGCTTTTGACAGACGATACTATCGAGAAATTGACAGATAATTCAAAAAATATTTTTGCATTTGCAATTAAGAATGACATTGAGCCTAAAAATATTACAATGGATATTCAGCTTGCCGCATATATTCTCAATCCGTCCGCAAACTCCTACGATACAAGCCGACTTCTTGAGGAGTATAAAATTTCCGTGAAGTATTACGAGGATTCGCTTTTATACAGCAGTGAGCTTGCAACCGATACGGCTTTTCTGCCTAAGCTCTGTGAAGTTCTTAACGGAAAGCTTGAAGAGTTCGGTCAGCTTGACTTGCTTAAGAATATTGAAATTCCTCTTGCGAATGTCCTTGCAAGTATGGAGAACTACGGCTTTAAAGTTGACAAGGACGAAATCGAAAGATACGGAACTATGCTTGGTGAGAAAATCGAGAAGCTCCAAAAGGATATTTACGAGTCGGTAGGCTATGAGTTCAATATCAATTCCCCGAAACAGCTCGGTGTCGCACTTTTTGAAAAACTCGACCTGCCGGGGGCAAAGAAAACAAAAAGCGGTTACTCGACAAGTGCCGATGTACTTGAAAGTATCAGAAATGTTCACCCTGCTATCGATATGATTCTTGAATACAGAACACTTGCGAAACTCAAATCAACCTACTGCGACAGTCTTGTGAAAGTTACCGACGATAGCGGCAGAATACATTCTATTTTCAATCAGACCGAAACGAGAACAGGACGTATTTCTTCACTCGAACCCAACTTGCAGAATATTCCTGTTAGAACAGAGGTTGGCAGAGAACTCAGAAAATTCTTTATTGCCGAGGATAATTACACATTGGTAGACGCTGATTATTCTCAGATTGAATTAAGAGTACTTGCACATATCGCAAACGACACGGAGATGATAAAAGCTTTCAAGGACGGCACGGACGTTCATACAGTTACGGCATCTCAGGTGTTCAATATGCCTGTTGATATGGTCAGCTCAACTATGCGAAGCAGAGCAAAGGCGGTTAATTTCGGTATAGTTTACGGTATCGGTGCGTTTTCGCTTGCAAAGGATATCGGTGTTACACGCAAGGAAGCCGACAGCTACATCAAAGCTTATCTTGCACATTACAGCGGTGTTGATTCGTATATGAATGCAGTTGTGGAAAAGGCGAAAAATCAAGGCTATGTTGACACAATGTTTGGTCGGAGAAGATATCTTCCCGAGCTTACGGCAAGCAACAGAAATCTGCGTGCGTTCGGTGAAAGAGTTGCAAGGAATATGCCTATTCAGGGTACGGCAGCGGATATTATCAAAATAGCAATGATAAGAGTTTTCAACCGTTTGAAGTCCGAGAATATGAAGTCAAGACTTATATTGCAGGTTCACGATGAATTGATAGTCGAAGCACCGAAAGACGAAGCCGAAAAGGCGGCGGCTATCCTGAAAGAGGAAATGGAGAATGCCGTTAAACTTAACGTTCCGCTTACCGCAGACGCAAATATCGGTGACACGTGGTACGACGCTAAAGGGTAGGGTAATACGTAATTGTTGAGTCGGTTTTGTGCGGAAGTTGGTCTGCTGTGATTATGAATGAAGTTTTTGAATGTGACTTAACAGAAGAGTAACAAATACTTTGAGGTGTGTATAATGTGTTTTGAAAGCAAATCGGAATACAATCCTATGGATAAATCGAACGAGATTTTCAATATTGTCAAAAAGTACAGTCCCACCGCCGATATGATTTCTGGTGATGATTTTAAATATATAAAGGCTGTCAATTCGGTGGGAAGTGAGCTTGTTATTGATATAGACAGTAAAGAAATAACTTTATTTTTCGGTAACTGGCATACACATTATTACAATGATTTATCGGAGTATGAACTTTTTATTGAAAATCTCACCGACATATTTAATAACAGAAAGTTTGCGGTTTCGGCTTTTTTGGAAGATATGGCGGTTTGTGTATTCCTATCCGAAACAGCCGAACTCGACATTACAAGTCTGCGTGAGGAAGTCGGCACGGATAAAATTATAGTTTGCAGCTTTTGGGACAGTTCAAAGAACATTACGTTTAATGCCGAAACGTAACATATAAAAGGAGGGAAATTTTATGTATAAAAGACTTTGCGATTACATAGACTACATCGAAGAAGCAACAAGACCCGAAAACCTTAAAAAGCTTTCGGAGGAACAGAAGAAAGCCTTAACGGCAAGACTTCTCACTCAGATTCAGTTTTTCCAGCACGAGAGAATTATTCACCTTATTGTAACACATCTTTTTGCTATGATTACAATTGTTACTCTTGTGGGAATGATGTACTTTAAAACTATTCCTATACTTATACTATTTGTACTTGAAATGTCACTTGTTTTTCCGTATATAGTACATTATTATCATCTTGAAAACGGTACACAGTATTTGTATACTATGTTTGACAGATTAAACGGAGAGCATTACGGTGAAGAACTGCAAAAGCCACACGAAAAAAAGAAGAAATAATAATTTTTTACACAAAAACTCCCCACCGACAACAGCCAAAAATAAGCTGTCACGGTGGGGAATATTTATTATATTAATTTTCGGTCGGGTACGTGAAGTTATTCCCTAAAAAGACTATCTTCACGTGTTTTCAGCGGGCATTGCCCGCCTCATAGTAAGACTGATTCTGTTCTTTGCAGGGTCAACCGAAAGTATTTTGACATTGACAATATCTCCGACTTTAAGAACCTCGCTGGGGTGCTTGATGTACTTGTCGCAAATCTGAGAAATGTGAACAAGACCGTCCTGATGAACTCCGATGTCAACAAATACACCGAAATCGATAACATTTCTTACAGTGCCTTTAAGCTCCATACCCTCTTTCAAATCCTTGATGTCGAGAATATCACTTCTGAGCATAGGTGCAGGGAGTTCATCTCGGGGATCTCTTCCGGGTTTGGAAAGTTCCTTTGTGATGTCGATAATTGTCGGAATTCCGATTCCGATTTTCTCCGAAATTTCTCTTATGCTGTTTCTGCTCAAACGAGCCCTGATGTCGGTAAACTTCGAGTCGGAAATTTCGTCTTTGCTGTAGCCGAGAATATCAAGAAGCTTAAGAGTTGAGTCATAGCTTTCGGGGTGGATTCCTGTGTTGTCAAGGGGATTTGTACTCTCCGCAACTCTCAAAAATCCTGCACACTGCTGAAATGCTTTGGGACCCAGCTTTGGAACTTTCTTAAGCTCCGCTCTTGACGTGAATGCTCCGTTTTCCTCTCTGTAAGCAACAATGTTTTTGCAGACGGTGTCGCTAAGTCCCGAAACTCTCGAAAGCAGGGCAGGGGAGGCTGTGTTCAAGTCAACACCTACAGAGTTTACACAGTCCTCGACAACTCCGTCAAGTGATTCTCCAAGCTTTTTCTGCGGCATATCGTGCTGATATTGTCCGACACCAATAGCCTTAGGCTCAATCTTAACAAGCTCGGCAAGCGGGTCTTGCAAACGTCTTGCAATTGAAACAGCACTTCTGAGTGTTAAGTCAAGCTCGGGCAGCTCTTGTGCGGCAAGCTTAGATGCTGAGTAAACAGATGCACCTGCTTCACTTACTACCATATAATAAACTTTTCTTCCGCAATTCTTGATAACATCGGCAGCAAATATTTCTGTTTCCTTGCTTGCTGTGCCGTTTCCGATTGAGATGATGTCAACGCTGTGCTTGTTAATCAGTTCAAGAAGTTTCTGCTTTGACTTTTCAACCTGCTCTTTTGAATGTGTGGGATAAATAACCGTTGTGTCAAGTACTTTTCCGGTAGCGTCAACAACGGCAACCTTGCAGCCAGTGCGATATCCGGGGTCAAGTCCGAGAACGACCTTTCCTTTAACGGGCGGCTGCATAAGGAGCTGTTTCAAATTTACTGCAAAAACCTTGATTGCACTTTCGGAAGCTTTTTCTGTGAGTGCGTTTCTGACTTCTCTTTCGATTGAGGGGTAAATAAGTCTTTGGTAAGCGTCATCGCAAGCCTCTTTCACAAGCTTTGTACTTTCGCCGTCACCGTGAAGCGTTTGGCTGTAAATAGAGTTAAGCGAACCGTTGTCGTCATTGGCAACATCAACTTTTAGAATACCCTCTTTTTCGCCACGGTTAATGGCAAGAATTCTGTGATTTGGAATTTTCGCCACACCCTCGTTAAAGCTGTAATATTGGGAATAAACACTGTCGCTCTCCTCGTCAACGGCTTTAACTTCAATAACACCCTTTGTACTTGCAATTGTACGGATATTTTTTCTGATATCCGCATTATCCGATACTTGCTCCGCAATAATATCCATTGCACCTGCAATAGCCGCCTGAATGTCCTCGACACCTTTTTCGTAATCTATGTACTTTTCACTTTCGGCAAGCGGTGAGAAATCGGCGTTCTGTTCGAGAATTGCAAGTGCAAGAGGTTCAAGACCCTTTTCCTTTGCAACGGACGCTCTTGTTTTTCTCTTCGGGCGGAACGGACGGTAAATGTCCTCAAGTTCGCTGAGGATTTCCGCCTTGTCGAGAGCCTGTGAAATTTCGTCTGTCAATTTTTCCTGTGCGGAAATAAGCTCACGGATTTCTTCTCTTCTCTTATCAAGATTACGGTAGTATTCCAATTTCTCGGAAAATTCTCTGATAAGCTGGTCGTCCATAGAACCGTGCATTTCTTTTCTGTAACGTGCGATAAAGGGGATAGTGTTTCCCTCGTCGAGCAGGTCGATAATATTTTGAGCATAATTCTCTTGAATATTAAATTCCTGCGATAATACTTTTGAATATTCCATTGTTACCTCCGTATTAAATAGTGTAATTATATTATACCACAAAATTTACCGCTTGTACAGATTTTAATGAAATTATTCGGGGGTTTGCTATTTTTGTTTTAAATTTTGTGTTTACAATTTCTTGAAAATGTGATAAAATATAACATATATTTAATTTAAAAAGGTAGTAAAGCATATGAACGGTCGAAAAGAGTTTTATCCCGATTTTTACAAAAATTTCAAATGTGCGGCAAGTCACTGTCCCGATACATGCTGCAAGGATTGGGACGTTGTTGTAGATGATGAATCATATGCTTTTTATTCAAATGTTTCGGGCGAGTTTGGCGATAAACTCAAAAACAGTATAAAGATTGACGAAGACGGCGATAGAGTATTTATTTTTGAAAATAAATATTGTCCGTTTCTGAACAGAACGCAGCTTTGCGAAATTCAAATTAAACTGGGAGAAGAACACGTTTGTGATACGTGCAGAGAGTTCCCGAGAATAAGTCAGGACTATACCGAGTTTACTGAATATATGCTGTCGCTTGCTTGTCCCGAAGCTTGCGGAATGATTATTGCTGCCGATAATATATTTGACTTTTCCGATATTACCAAAATTCAAAATGACGACAACGGTTACTCAAAAGCTTTTATGAATTTTCTGTTGAAATCCAGAACATTGACCGTTAAAATATTTTCCGATAATACAAAGCCTTTCGTATATCGTTTAAAGCATTGCATAGCATTTACGGAATATGTTCAAACGCTTATAGATGATGAAATTTTCGATGAAGATAAACTATGTGAGTATGAATATCAAGATATAAATGCCGAAAAAGTAAACAGCAGTTTTGTTTTTAATATGCATAAAGATTTGGATATTATGGATAATAATTGGATTAAAGCCGTATATGCCGCAAAGGATTGTATATTAAATGATACACACGAAACAGACTGCGAATATGCAAATATGGCTTTGTATTATATTTACAGATACTATTTAAATGCTATAAGCAGTTATGATATTATTACGGTTATAAAAAGAATTTATTGTGCATATATAGTGTGTTCTGCAATGACGGGGGCACTAGGTGCGGAAAACGAATTTGAAAAACGAGTTATGATAATGCAGAAGTACTCGAAAGAGATTGAGCATTCTTTTGAAAACACAGAATTTCTTACAGTTGAATTCATAGAAAATCCTAATTTTTCTTCGGAAAATATTATTAAAACATTATAAGGCAGGTGAAAGAAATGGATTATAAAACGGCAGTGCAGGCTACTCTGAACGGTGACGAAGACGGATTTTTATATCTGTATGAAAGTACATATTCCGGTATGTATCAAAAAGCGTATGCCTATATGAAAAACGAATACGACGCTGAAGATGTTTTGCAGGATTCCTATATGAAAGCAAAACGTTCGCTTGATAAGCTTTCCGACCCCGATAAATTTCCGTCCTGGCTGGGCTGCATTGTAGCGAATACATCTAAGAATTATTTAAAAAAGAAAAAGCCCCTTCTGTTTCTTGATATTGATGACGAAGATGAAGAGGTTGACTTTTACGATATAGAAGATGATGACGATTTTTTTCAGCCGGAGGAATCTTACAGCGATAAAGAAGTGAGTGAAATTCTTCGTAAACTGATAGATTCCCTTTCCGATGAACAAAGATTATGTATACTTATGTATCATTTTGACGAAAGAACAATTCGTGATATTGCAGAAACTATGAGTTGTTCGGAGAATACCGTTAAATCTCGTTTAAACTACGGAAGAAAAGCTCTCCGTAAAAAAGTTGAGGCAATGCAGAATGACGGCTACAGATTTTTCGGTGCTGCTCCTATTCCTATGCTGAAGCATTTTATGGCAAGGGAGAGGGAAACCTCCGATTTTATCAAAACCTCAAAGGCAGCTATGGAGAGTTCAAAGGCTGCGATGATTCCTCAGGCGGAAACCGCTGTAAACGGTGCAACGGTAGCGGTTGTGAAAAATACTGCTTCAAAAAAGCTTGTGGCAATATGTGTTTCGGCTGCTGTTATCGGCGGCGGAGCATTGACTGCTTTAGCCGTATCAAATAATAACGGTTTTGTGAATTTTATTAACCGCTGGAAGAATGACAATAATTATGTAAAATCCGATAACGTTCAATCGGAATATCTGAACTATATTGCCGGTACTCCTACGTCAGACGAGTTTGCAGCTATTCTTGAAGCCTTACCCGATAGTTATTCATATGAAATACTTAAAGCTTCCGATTACACCGGTTTAACGGAATTTTTCTGCCACAAGATAAAAGATGATTCTGTAGACAATTCGGCTTTGACAAGCGGCGGAGATTATAAGGTTGATGAGATTAACAGGTGGTTTTCCGTTTTCAGTAATTACATTATAAGCAGTGATAATTACGAGGGCAAAAGCTACAATAAAAGCTCCGACGGCGATACAATTGAATGCGATTACAGCACCGACTATGCGAATGCGGAGATTGAAATAATTAATGTTTCTCTTGATGATGAAACAAAAGTAATGACTGTTCGTTTTACAAGAACATTTAATAAAACCTCCGAAAATGAATATGCCTTAAGCAATGAAGAATATTCCAACGGAACAAGAGATGCCGTTCTTCAACCCGACTATAACGGGAATTACAGAATAACTTATGTTTATGATAATTAATATTAATTGTCAAAGGAGATACGGATATGGACTATAAAACCGCAGTGCAGGCGGCTTTAAACGGAGATGAAGACGGATTTTTATATCTGTATGAAAATACATACACAAAGATGTATCACAAAGCCTTGCTGTATGTGAAAAATAAATGCGATGCGGAAGATATATTGCAGGACTCATATATTAAAGCAGGGAAAAATCTTGATACTCTTACCGACCCTGATAAATTTCCAATCTGGTTTTCCGAAATTGTTGTCAATACCTCGAAAAATTTCCTGAAAAGTAAAAAGAGAAAACCCATTACCTTTTTTGGATTATATAATAACTTATCGGATAAAGAAATTGACAATTATAATATTGAGGATAACAATAATTTATTTCAGCCCGAAGAACATTACAGCGAAAAAGAGATTAAAACAATTCTCGCAGAAATGATAAATTCACTTTCCGATGAACAAAGAGTATGTATATTACTTCACCATTTTGATGAACAAACAGTCGCAGAGATTGCCGAACATATGAGTTGTTCTGTAGGTACTGTTAAATCACGTTTGTTTTACGGAAGAAAAGCTCTCCGCAAAAAAGTAGAGGATATGCAGAAGCAGGGTTACAGATTTTACGGTGCTGCTCCTATTCCTATTTTGAAATATTTTATAAAAAAGTATATATCGACTTCAGGTTTTATTGAATCGGTCAATGCAGCAATGGAAAATTCAAAATCAACTGTTATTTCGCAAATAAGTATGACGGAAAATATTTCTATAATATCAGGTGCAAAAAATACCTCCGTTTGGAAAATGATTACAACGGGTGCAGCTGTGTTTGCGGTGAGCGGCAGTGTGCTTGCAATTATTAAATACTCCGATTTTGACGGCTTTGTAAAACAGCTGGAAATAAAAAATGAAACGATTGAAAATGTAAGCTCCGTATCATTAAAAAATAGTACAGATACCGATACTTCGGATATAATTGATAATAAAATTTATGATACCGATATCAGCTACGATATTGACAAAATCGCAGATATAAAAGATACAAAGGACACTGCCGCTTCTGTTCACAAAATTTCAAACGTCTACTCAACGGATACAGTTAGCAGTACAGACGAAAAGAAAAGCTCTTCGTCAAGCTCTGTGAGGAAACCGCTTGTTAATGATTCTTCAAGCTCCTATTCGGATAACCCGACAGAAGCAACGCAAAACGTTACAATAACCCGTGAAGTTCCCGTAAATGATTCTCAAAGTTACTCTGTTGCTTCGACTGTAACCGACAATGTTTCCTCGGCAATCACTTCAGATACCGATTCGGTGGAAAACATAAACACACTTATTTCTGAAGGCTATTCCCAAGTTCTGAACAGCTTAGACGGAACAGAAAGTGAAAGTAATAAATATGAATATTATCTTACCGATATAGATAATGACGGAATGCTTGATATGATTCTTATTCATTATATAGGGAAAGCTGAAGAAACTATTAATGACTTGGGTCAAGTCGTTTCGGCAGATGATTACAGAATTAAATTTATAATAGAAGTTTATACCTTTGTAAAAGACGATAACGGCTATAAATTGCAGAAGCTTGAAAAAAGCTTTGATAATGATGTTATATTTATAAATTTGGCGAAAAATCCGTATTATTCGGATAACGATATATACAGAATGACAGGTAAAAGAAGAAGTGAATACGTTTTTGACCCTTGGAATTTTGAATCGTATATATCGGTATTAAAAAATGATAATACATTGTTTTTTGAACTTGCAGGAGAATCCCAAAACGGTAATATGATATTTTTTGAATTTGTTGGAAGCAATGTAATAAAAATAGAAAAAACAGGAAATAATCTTGAATTTGAGTATGTTTACGAAGAGGATTACGAATCGGATTTACCAAATAAATATAACTTGTACGGTATTTCCGACAGAACACCGTTTCAAGATTTGAATTAGTGAAAAAAGCGATACAGCTGTAAAAAGCCGTATCGCTTAAATGTTTCTAAAAAATTATAACTCGCATCTGCCTTCAAGAGCTCTTGCAAGCGTTACTTCATCGGCATATTCAAGGTCACCGCCTACAGGTATTCCGTAAGCAAGCCTTGTCACTTTTACTCCGAGCGGCTTTAACAATCTGGAGATGTAAACAGCAGTTGTTTCACCCTCGGCTGTTGCATTGGTCGCCATAATGACTTCCGTAACATTATCTTCCTGAACTCTTTGAACCAGCTCCTTAATGTTGAGTTGGTCGGGACCTATTCCGTTGAGCGGAGAAATAACTCCGTGCAGAACATGATACATCGCCGAATATTCCTGAGTTTTCTCAAGTGCTATAACGTCCTTGGGTTCTTCCACAACACATATTGTAGTCTTGTCACGCTTGGGATTTTTGCATATGGGGCAAAGCTCTTCGTCGGTTAAATTACAGCATTTTTTACACTTGTGAATTTTGCTGTGAGCGTCTGTAATTGCTTTTGAAAATGCTTCGGCATCTTCCTTAGACATCGATAAAACATAGTAGGCAAGCCGCTGTGCCGATTTTGCACCTATTCCCGGAAGCCTGTTGAATTGGTCGATAAGTCTTGCGAGTGCAGGAGCTTGAAATCCTGCCATAATTTAGAACAATCCGGGCATATTAAGTCCGCCCGAAATCTTAGTCATAACCTCTTCTTTTTCTGTTGCGGCTGCTTTGAGTGCTTCGTTTGCAGCTGCTGTGATAAGGTCTGTGAGCATTTCGATATCCTCGGGGTCAACAACCTCGGGCTTTAATTCGATATTCTTAATCTTCATTCCGCCCGTAACTGTAACGTTTACTGCCTCTCCGCCTGCTGTTGCCGAGTACTCTTTAGCTTCAAGCTCTGTGCTTGCAACGTCCATTTCCTCCTGCATCTTCTGTGCCTGCTTTGCAAGCTGCTGTAAATTTGTAGGTGCAGCACCGCCGCTGAAACCCTTTGGTATTCTTGCTTTCATTTCAAAATTCCTCCGTAAATTTAATAAAAATGTTTTTGGTTTTATGTTATACTAAAGCTTGCGGGCGACGGAACACCCCAAGAAGCCGAGCCGTAGGCGACAGCTGATTGGCAGGTGTTCCTAGTGGTCTTGCACCAGCAGGGGCAGAGCCCCGCTCGCTGACGTAACAAATTATTGTAGAAAAACAAATTACCCTCAGCGAAACTAGACAAACTAGCAGCAGCAAACAACAAAAGCACTTCTCAAAATAATATCTTTCCGTACAAACCAAACAGGCAACAGCGTAACGAATTGCCGGTCGAAGAAAGAAAAGTGCTAAATCTTAATGCTTTCGAATATAGAACCACGGTCACAACAGAGTTATTCCTCAATTGTAACCTTTATATCTGAATTTGAGATATGCTCAATAAATTCATCAATCTTAGCTTTGGGGGCGGCATTAGTCTGAACTGCCGTTCCTTTTTTGTAAGGTCCGAGCTTGTAATCTTTTCCCGTTACTTCTTTGATAGCCGCTCTTATCTTTTCTATTGTTCTCGGATCTTCTCTAAGCTTTTGTAAAGCTCTTTCATCACTGACATCAATCAAAACATATTTGCCAGCAATATAGGCTGTAGTGTTTTGGAATACGGTAGCCGTAGTTTTTGTATGTGTGTTCAGAGTTTCGAGAACATCTTCCCATTGCTCCATAAAAACTGCATTTGCACTGAGCCGTTCGCTTCTGTCTTGTTTATCCTCGACAGTAGGGGAAGCGTTGCGAACATTTGGTTTCGCCGTATTATTGGCTTTGCTGTTTCCCGAATCCGACTTAGGGGAGTGCGAACGTCCCTCCGTATTTGCAGCATTGTTTACAGACGAAGCATTTTCCGAAATCGCTGAAACGGTTTGAACTGCACCTCCGGAACGAACAACCCTTTCAAGCTTTTCAATTCTTGTAAGCATTGCCCCGATATCGGCTGTAAGCTTTGGATTACAAAGCTTTATCATACAAGTTTCAAATTCGATTTTGTTGTTGCCGCCCTTAAACATCTTTTCAAGTGACATCTGCAAAACATCTATACAGTAAACTATCTGCGTAAGAGAAATACTCTCCGCCTGAACTCTTGCCTTTTCAAGCTCTTCGGGTGACATAAGTATCAAGCTGTCGGCACTTTTTTTCATTGTTCTCAGAAGCATAAGCGTTCTGAAATGTTCCGTAAGCTCCTCGCAAAGTCGTGACATACTCTTAGATGCCTTGTGAAGCTCGTTTACAGTGTTTATCGCAAGCGGAACGTCCTCGTTTTTTATTGCGTCCGCAAGCGTAAAGAGATAATCTCTGCCGGCAAGACCGGTCGCTTCACGAACAACAGCCGAATCGATATTTTCCGAAAGTCCGATACACCTGTCGAGAATCGAAAGTGCGTCACGCATTGCACCGTCGGCAACGGCGGCAATCAGCATTGCGGCATTTCGGTCAAGTGTAACGTTTTCTTCGGTTGCTATATATTGAAGGCGGTCGGCTATATCCTCGGGAGCAATTCTGTTGAAGTCAAAACGCTGACATCTTGACAAAATTGTTGCAGGAAGCTTGTGAACCTCGGTAGTCGCAAGGATAAAAACAACATGTGACGGCGGTTCTTCAAGCGTCTTGAGCAGGGCATTGAAAGCACCCGTCGAAAGCATATGAACCTCGTCAATAATGTAAACTCTGAACTTCGCCTCGGACGGAGTGAACATAACCTCGTCAAGCACTTCACGAATATTGTTTACGCTGTTGTTTGACGCAGCGTCCATTTCAACAACGTCCATTATGCTGCCCTTTGAAATACCTATGCAGTTTTCACATTTACCGCAGGGCTCACCGTCTGTGAGGTTAAGACAGTTCACGGCTTTGGCAAGGATTTTTGCACAGGTAGTTTTGCCTGTACCTCTTGAGCCGGTAAAAAGATAGGCATGAGAAATTCTGCCCGATTTGATTTCGTTTTTCAATGTTGAAGTAACGTGTGACTGCCCGATAACGTCGGCAAAACCTGTAGGTCGCCATTTTCTGTAAAGAACACGATACAATTTTTATCACCTCAACCTTGAAAATACAAAACAAAAAATCCATATACTTTGATATACGAACGACAGACTGACTGCATCGCAGAGGGCAACTCCGTTTAATGCTGCTCGGTTCCCCGCCTGACATGGTTCCCGGCGCCCTATCGCACAGGACCTGCCGCCCGCATATAAAAATATATGGACTTTTGATCACATTTATATTATACAACAGGATTTTCAAAAAATCAATAGTTTAAAAAAAATAATTTTAAACTTTTTGTGAACAGAAGTTTGATAAAAAATTAATTTTTTAAAATCAATACTTCAAAATACATTTATGTTTTTAACCAAAAAAATATTAAAAATTTATTAAGAAATGTTTGACGGAATATTGACAAGCGTGTCGGAATATAGTATAATAGAGTTTAGTTTGAGGGTAAATATAATTACTCAAAGCAGGGCAGCTTCAATTTTTGTTGCCCTGTTTTTTTATTTTTATGCTGTTGCTATTGACAAAGGGAAAAATTTCGGTGATAATTATAACTGAGGATAGATTATTATTTATTAGGAGTGGAGAAATGTCGCTGAAAGAAAAAATTTTAGAAGAATTGGAAAGTAATTCCGATACTTATATATCGGGACAAACTCTTGCCGAGAAATTCGGTGTGTCAAGAAATGCTGTCTGGAAAGCAATGAACCAAATAAAAGAGGACGGCTGTAAAGTTGCATCTGTAAATAACAAAGGCTATCGTCTGCTTTCAAAGAATGAAGCTTTATCAGTGGAAAAAATCACGGAGAATATGTCTGAATACTCAAAAAAGTTAGAGCTGAGTGTTTACAGTTCCATTGATTCCACCAACAACGAAGCAAAGCGTATGGTAGCCGACGGTTTCAGAGGAGATGCCCTTATAGTTGCAAATGAGCAGACAAAGGGCAGAGGTCGTCTGGGAAGAGATTTTTACTCACCTAAAAATACGGGTGTGTATATGACATTTCTTTTCAGCACGGACATCAAGCTTTCAAATGCCGTTTCGGTTACTACCGCAACCGCCGTTGCTGTAGTTCGTGCTATTGAGAGCCTGACTAAGGTTAAGCCTATGATTAAATGGGTAAATGATGTTTACATCGGAAACAAAAAAGCGTGTGGAATTCTCACGGAAGCCGTTACGGATTTTGAAACAGGTTTTGTTCAGAGTATTATTATCGGTATCGGAATAAATATTTCAACACAGGAATTTCCCGACGAGCTTTCCTATACTGCAACCTCGCTTAATATCAACGGACTTTCAAGAAATAAGCTTATTGCGGCTATTTCAAACGAATTACTTGAAATCCGCAGTGATTTGAGCAATAAATCATATATTAAATCTTATCGTGAACATTCCTTGATAATTGGCAAATCAATAGATTTTTACAGAAACAATATTAAGTATAATGCAGTAGCTGTAGATATAGACGGCGACGGCGGTCTTATCGTGAAGCTTCCAAACGGCAGAACAGAAGTACTCAGCAGCGGAGAAGTGACGGTCAGATTGAATTAACATATTTTAAACTCTTGTATATTGTAATAAAATATTGCAGCACCTGCATATAATATTGTTATTACGTATACGGAGGTTTATGTATGAGAATTTCAAAAGCTTTCCCGAAAATTTTCACGGCAGCTTCGGCGGTGATGTTTTCGCTGTCATTGGCAGTGATAACCGCGTTTTGTGCCGAAAACGAAACTCGCTCTTCTCCCGAAACTGCAATGGCAGGCAGCAATAACAGAATATCTTTGCTTATAGGTATTATTTTAGTTGCAGTGGGAGCGGTCGGTTTTGCTGTTTTGAAAATCAGGGAAAGAGAAAAAACGTAACATCGGAATATTAAAGTATTACCGCACTGTGAATATATTAGCACACGGTGCGGTAAAATCCGTAAAAAGAGGATAATTATGAGAACTATTCAGATTAATAAAAACGACGCAAATCAAAGACTTGATAAATTTTTGACGAAACGTTTTAAAACTATGCCGAAGTCTTTGATGTACAAATATATACGCACGAAATATATTAAAGTCAACGGTAAGAGGTGCGAAATATCCACAAGACTTAACGAGGGTGACATTATCACATTTTATATCAAGGACGAATTTTTTGACGAACCGCAGTATGATACATATGATTTTCTGAAAGCACCCGTTAAGCTTGATATAGTATATGAGGACGAAAATATTATACTTCTTAATAAACCTACCGGACTTCTATGTCACCCCGATGAGAATTATCATTTTGATTCTCTTCTTGCACGTTTGCAGCACTATCTTTACGATAAAAAGGAGTACGACCCAAAAAGCGAAAATTCTTTCGCACCCGCACTTGCAAACAGAATAGACAGAAACACAGGAGGTATTGTGATTGCTGCAAAAAATTCGGACTCGCTCCGTGTTCTTAATCAAAAAATCAAAGACAGAGAGCTGAAAAAAATTTACCTCTGTGTGGTTCACGGTATTCTGAAAAAGAAACAGGCGACTATGACGGACTATCTCGAAAAAAACGAAAAGCAGAACAGGGTGTACGTTTCGTCCAAGCCGACCCCAAACAGCAAGACTATCAAAACAAAGTACAAGGTTCTGAAAGAATTTAATAATATGAGTCTTGTTGAAGTGGAGCTGCTTACAGGCAGAACACATCAGATTCGTGCCCATATGGCATATATCGGACACCCGATTGTGGGTGACGGAAAGTACGGCACTAACAAACAGAATAAGAATACATCTCTGAAATGGCAGGCTCTTTGTTCATACAAGCTTGAATTTGATTTTGAAACGGACGGCGGAGTGCTGGAGTATCTGAACGGTAAATCTTTTGAAATTAATGATATATGGTTCTGGAAATATATAGATAAATAAAAATGTGTCTGAACGAATTAATGTTCAGACACATATTGTTTATATGGGTAATTATTTTGTATGAATTAGAATAATATAAATAAATTTTTTATAAATGTGAGTGTAATTTTAGATTATTGGTTGAACATTTTCAGTGCTTTAAAGCTTTTTATTAAAAAAGTAATAAAAAAATAATCCGATTTAGCAAACTTGTCTATTGAATTAAATTAAAAATTTCTTTATAATATTTATATTGGTTGATTTGCTCAAAAGTCACCGGTAAAATTTGTGAAAGGTGTGATGAAAATTTATGTCAAAGATTGACGACACAGTTCGTCGGGAAACCGTCTACATAGCCGTTTGGGTTCTTATTTTGAGTGTTATAATGCAAGCGGTATTTTTAGTAGTCGGTCAGTGGAAAATCGGCGTACTTTTAAGTAACGTCTTGTCTGCAACTGCTGCAATTGCTAATTTTCTTATTATGGGAATTACAATTCAGAAGGCAGTCGATAAGGAACAGAAAGATGCGGCTCAGATGATGAAATTCTCGCAGTCGGCAAGGCTGTTTATGCAGTTTGCGTTTGCGGCTGTCGGAGTGTTGCTTTTCAATGCAATAATACCGTCGATTGTTCCTCTGTTTTTTCCACGTGTTGCTATTGCCTTCAGACCTTACATCGGCAAGAAAACCGATAGCAAGGTTGAAGAATAATACCGATTTTTCGGTATGTCATTAAGGGGAATATAAGATTTAATTTTAAATATTTGTTCGGATTTACACCCCTTGCATATGTATTATAAAAATTCGATTAATAGTAAAAATATCAAATTAATTTTCCCCTATAAAAAGACAATACTGTCAATTTAAAAAATATAATTTCTTGGAACTGTAAAAATATTTTCAAACCTCATTATTTACAGTAAGTGGGAGTGTTCAGGAGTTTGTTTTTTGGTTGACAATATTGAGTAAAAAGGGTGGTGAATTAGAAAAGTGAAAAGTAAAGAGCGAAGCTTCCGCATTGTAGACGCTTTGCTGCTGATATTGACATTGCTGCCGTTTCTGTGCGGTATTTTGCTGTATGTGCTGTTTGAGCCTTCTTCTGAGGGAATCGAAATTACAGGTGCAAGAATTTATTTTACAATAAATATGCCGCTGCAAAATCTTCCTATTACGGAATCACAGGTAAATTCGTGGCTTGTTATTGTAGCTGTGTTCTTCCTGTGCCTGTACTTAACGCACGGACTCTCGGCGGAACACCCAACTCGCAGACAGCACTTTGTAGAGCTTGCAATTGAAAAATCCGAAAATCTTGTCCTCGAAAATATGGGCGAATATTTCAAGGATTTTGCTCCGTTTGTTGCGTCGATTATGCTTTTGTCGGTTTGCTCCAGTTTGTTGACCCTTATAGGACTTTATCCGCCGACTTCCGATTTAAATGTCGTTGGCGGCTGGGCACTTTTGGTGTTCATTTTGATAACGTACTATAAGTTTAAATGCGGACCTGTGCATTATCTTAAAAGCTTCGGCGAACCTGTTGCGTTTCTCGCTCCGCTCAATGTTATAAGCGAGGTTGCAACACCTGTTTCAATGGCATTCCGTCATTACGGAAATGTCCTTTCGGGTACGGTTATCTCCGTTATCGTTGCAGCAGGTTTACAGGGTCTTACTAAGCTGGTTTTCGGAAATCTTCCGGGATTTATCGGTAAATTTCCGTTTTTGCAGATAGGTATTCCGGCTGTACTGTCGGTATATTTTGACTTGTTCAGCGGCTGTTTGCAGGCATTCATCTTTGCAATGCTCACAATGCTGTACATCGCAACGGGTTTCCCGGAGGACGATTACAAAGAGAAGCTTAAAAAGAAGAATGCAAAGCTTAAATTGCAGGAAAGTACAAATTGATTTTTATTCATAAAATGAAGATATTATTAGTAAAAGGAGAAATTAATATGGAATTGGCTATTGGTATTATTTTAGGTTTATGTGCTCTTGGTGCAGGTATGGCAATGATTGCAGGTATAGGCCCCGGTATCGGTGAAGGTAACGCTGTAGCAAGTGCCTGTGAAGCTATCGGTCGTCAGCCCGAATGCAGAGGTGCGGTTACTACAACTATGCTTATGGGTTGTGCCGTTGCCGAAACAACGGGTCTTTATGCTTTTGTTATCGCTTTTTTACTTCTTTTTGTAGCTCCGGGCAGATTCGTTAATATCCTCGTGGATACTATGTCTAGCCTTGGTTAATTGTTGGGAGTAGTTTATTATGCAATCATCAGGTGTTGTATCTTTTAATATTTGGCAGGTTATAATATCTCTCCTGAATCTCCTGATTTTGTTTTTAATACTCAAAAAGTTTCTCTATAAGCCCGTTAAAAAGGTTCTTGAGGAACGTCAGAGTGTACTGGACGAGCATTATAAAAATGCAAGAAAAGCAGAGAAATCAGCTAAAAAGGCTAAGAAAACCTACGAGGAAAAACTTGCCGGTGCAGATTCCGAAGCCGCTGAAATTCTCAAAGACGCAAATAAGAAAGCCGAACGCAGAAGCGACAAAATTGTTGCAAGTGCGAAGCA
Organism: uncultured Ruminococcus sp.; assembly: GCA_902801245.1. Lineage (GTDB taxonomy): Bacteria > Bacillota > Clostridia > Oscillospirales > Acutalibacteraceae > RUG592. The sequence goes on along the minus strand of CADCHW010000034.1, from coordinate 2,538 downwards.
GAAAGCAGACGATATAGTTCGTCAGGCTCAGAACGATGCGAAGCTTGAAAAGCAAAAGGCTCAGTCCGAAATCAAACAGGAAATCACCGAGGTTTCGACATTGCTTACCGAAAAACTCTTGGAGAGAGAGATACAGTCTGCCGACCACAGAGATTTTATAAATTCGTTTATTGAGAAAATAGGTGACGATAATGACTGAAACAAGTAAGGAGTATGCAGTTGCATTGTTTTCTCTTGCCGTTGAGGAACAGCTTGAAAAAACAGTTTCCGACGGCTTGAAAACAGTGTCGAGAGTGCTGAGGGAAACTCCCGAGTATCTGGACTTCTTGGCATCACCTAATATCCCCATTCAAGAGAGAGTTGGGGCGATAGATAAAGCTTTCTCCGACGGTGTTCACGAGTATGTTGTGTCTTTTCTGAAAATACTTTGCGAGAAGAATAACGTCAGATATGTACATAAGATTATCGGGGACTACGAAGACCTTTACCACGCAAAGGACGGCATTTCAACGGCTAAGGTTATCAGTGCCGTGCCGCTTAAAAAAGACGAAAAGGAAAAGCTTAAAGCAAAGCTGGAAGCCTTTTGCGGTCACACTGTTATTATGGAGTGTTCCTCAAACAGTGCGATTCTGGGCGGTGTTATCGTTCATATTGACGGCAAGGTGCTTGACGGAAGTCTTCGCAGACGGCTTCGTGATATTAAGGAGAAAATTGAAACATAAGAAAAGTTTGGAATTAAACGGTGTTAAAGTGTTTTGATAAAGTGTGTTTATCAATAGCTAATGGTACTCCGTTTAAAATAAGGAAGTGAATTGGAAGATGAGTCTGAAGCCTGAAGAGATCAGCAGTATTATTAAGGATCAGATCAAAAACTATAAATCAAAAATCGAAATGGCGGAAACAGGTACGGTTATCCTTGTCGGTGACGGAATTGCGAGAGTTTACGGCTTGCGTGAGTGTATGTCTAGTGAGCTTCTCGAATTTGAGGACGGTACATACGGTATGGCTCAGAACCTTGAAAATGAAACCGTTTCGGTCGCTATTCTTTCCGACAGCAACAATATCAGAGAGGGTACGACAGTAAGACGTACAGGACGAGTTCTCTCAGTGCCCGTAGGTAATTCATTACTCGGCAGAGTTGTGAATGCCCTCGGCGAACCTATCGACGGTAAAGGTCCGGCAAATTGCAAGGATACCAGACCGATTGAAAGCGAAGCTCCGGGAATCATTGAAAGACAGAGTATCTCAAAGCCTATGCAGACGGGTATTAAAGCTATCGACAGTATGATTCCCATTGGCAGAGGTCAGCGTGAGCTTATCATCGGCGACCGTCAGACAGGTAAAACGGAAATCGCTGTTGATACTATCATCAATCAAAAGAACTCAGATGTTCTCTGTATTTACGTTGCTATCGGTCAGAAAGCAAGCTCCGTTGTTCAGCTTGCAAACGAGCTTGCTCGTGCAGGTGCTATGGACTATACTATTATCGTTTCCGCATCTGCCGCAGAGAGTGCCCCTATTCAGTACATCGCACCGTATACAGGCTGTGCTATGGCTGAGTATTTCAGAGAACAGGGCAAGGACGTTCTCATTATCTATGACGATTTGAGTAAACACGCAGTCGCTTACCGTGCTCTTTCATTGCTTATCCGCCGTCCGCCGGGACGTGAGGCTTACCCCGGCGACGTTTTCTATCTTCATTCAAGACTTCTCGAACGTGCGGCTTGCGTTGCACCCGAGTATGGCGGAGGTTCAATCACGGCTCTTCCTATTATCGAAACACAGGCAGGCGACGTTTCTGCTTATATCCCGACTAACGTAATATCAATTACCGACGGTCAGATATTTCTTGAAACGGAGCTTTTCCATTCGGGTATTATGCCGGCTATCAACCCCGGTATTTCCGTAAGCCGTGTAGGCGGTTCGGCACAGCTTAAGGGTATGAAAAAGGTTGCAGGTGAATTGAAGCTTTTGTATTCACAGTATCGTGAATTGCAGGCATTCGCACAGTTCGGAAGCGACCTCGACGCAGACACAAAATCACGTCTTGCACTGGGTGAAAGAATAGTTGAGGTTCTTAAGCAGAACAGAAATTCACCTGTTCATGTCGGCTGTCAGGTTGCTATAGTTTATGCGGTTATCAACGGTTATCTCAATGATGTTCCCGTAGATAAGGTTCATGATTACGAGGAACGTCTTTACGAAAAGCTCCAGAATGAAAATCAGGAGTTCTTGAAGCGTATCGAGGATAATTATTTTGACGACAGCGACATTGAATTGCTGAAAACAACTCTTGAAGAGATGAAGAGGTGATTTTGTGGGAGCAGATACAAAAGCACTTCGCACAAGAATTAAAAGCGTTGATTCAACACTTCATCTTACTAAAGCAATGGGTCTTGTTGCATCTTCAAAAATCCGACATGCGTCAGAGGTTATGAATAAAAGCCGCCAGTATTCAAAGGCTGTGAGTGAAATTGTCGAGCTTCTCACAGCCTGCAACGAATGCAGGAAAAGTCCTTATATAAAAGGAAATGACAG
>CADCHW010000033.1 GCA_902801245.1 uncultured Ruminococcus sp. | reverse complement strand
GGATTTACCTGTTGCCTTGATTGCTGTACCCTTTGAAACAGAAGTGCTGCTGAGAGTTGAGCTGTTTGTAAGTGTTGTAATATATACGTGATATGTTACAGACTTAATCTTGCCCGAGCTGTCCTTAGCACTGATTCTTACGTTGTAAGCACCTGCTGTGTTGAATGTGTAAGTAGCTGTTTTTGAAGTGCTGTAAGCCTTCTTTGTATTCCAGCCGCTGCCGCCCATCTTCTGCCACCAGAATGCGTATGTGAACGAACCTGTGCCGCCCTCTGCACTTGCTGTTGCTGTGATAGATGTACCCGGCTTAACTACTGTTGAGCTGAGTGTTGAGTTGTTTGTAATCTCAGTCTGACCTACAGTTACAGAGAATGTCTTATCCTCTACCGTACCGGTGCTGTCCTTAACACTAACCTTAATGTCATAAGTGCCTGCTGTGTTAAAGGTGTAAGCAACAGAGGTTGTACTGCTGTAAGCTTTCTTTGTTGTCCAGCTTGAAGCTGTTGATTTCTTGTAATAGTAAGCGTATGTGTACGGTGATGTACCGCCCGATGCTTTAGCTGTTGCTGTGAAAGATGTACCCGGTGTAACTGCTGTTGCACTGATTGTAGAATTGTTTGTGAGTACATTGTCCTGAGTTGCTTTAACAGTAAGCGTCTTAGGAACGATGTTACCGTCGGAATCCATTACATTTACCATTACATAGTAAGTGCCTGCCGATGTAGGTGTGAATGTAGCCTTATTGGAAGAAGCTGTGAGGCTTGTCCACTGGCTTGTTGTAGATTTTCTGTAGAAGAATGTGTAGGTGTAAGAACCTGTACCGCCTGTTGCAGCACCTGTAATTGTTACCTTTGTGTTTACACTTACGGAGCTTGAGCTTACCTTAGAATTGTTCTTGAGCTCAGCTACATCTGAATCTGTATCGGAATCGGTATCAGTGTCGTCGCCCTCTGCCGTAAATGTCTTTGAAACTGTTGCTGTTTTACCTGTGGAATCTGTGATTACACAGCTGATTGTATGAGAACCTGATGTAGAAGGTGTCCATGTATAGGTTGCTGTTGTGCTGGAAGATTTAACTACCTTGTTGTCAACGGAGAACTGATACTTATAAGGAGCTGTACCGCCGTAACCGATACCCTTAAGTGTAAGAGCTGTTGTAGTGTACTGCGGAGCAGATTTGTTTGTACCGAAGTTTACCTGAAGCGGAAGTGTATCTTCTGTATCTGTGTCGGAATCGGAATCGTCGTAATCTGTATCGGGTGAACCTGAACCAATTCTAGCGAATGCAGCTGTGATATTATCAGAATCACTCTTCTCAAAGCTGTTGTTTTCCTGTGACTGAGTATCAGGCTGGTCTGCATTATCGTTCATTGATACGTCATACGGCAGGCAATCCATACCTGACATACCGAATGTAGCAACAAGCATTACGCCAACGCCCTTAGATGTAACATCAGACTTTGTAATTCCAAGCTCGCTGTACGGAATTGAAAGCTCGTAGAAGAAGTCAATACTACTTGAATTATGACCCTTTGTATTGAAATCAACCCAAGCTGCCGAATTGTTGCATACATCGCCTACAACACGATTATTGCTTGCACCGTATGCACCGTTAATACCTTTAACTGTGCTGCTGAGAATGCCCTTGCCGTAACCCATCTTTATGCCTGAAGTCTTAGCGTTATAAATTTCTACAGGGTTCAAACCTGTGCTGTCACCTGAATATACAAACGGACCATTTCCGCCCTTTGTATTAATAGAAATCAATCTGTTGAACTTACTGGTAATTGTCATTCCGGAGTTCCAAATTGTTCCGGCAGTTTGAAGCTGACCGTTTTTACCAACAGTATCGCTCTTTCCTGTATCTACAGCAATAAAGAACGGAAGCTCCTGAGTCTGCCAAAGTATACCCTGTGAAATCGGATAATCGTCGCCGGGAGCAACTACGTCCTGAACATTTGTCATTTCCCACATAAGATATACATTATTATCATCATATGCACCATACAAAGCATACAAGTCAACCGGAAGCTCATACATTGAATTCGGACGATATACACGTGGGTCGTCGTTAGCTGCACCCTGTGCAATAAGCATATCGCTTGACCAATCGCTGATGTCACCGTCAATTGAGATTGTCTTCTGCTTGCCAAAGCCGTTCGGATTTGTCTTATACTGGCTTGCAAGAGCTGCACCGCTTTCCTCTGTACCGATTGCAGCTGTTGAAGCTGCTGTTACCTTTGAGGAAGAGCCACTGCTTGAAGAAGTTTTCTTCTGATAAACCTTGCTGTATGTGAATGTGCTTGTGTTTGTTGTTTTGCCGTCTGTAGCTGTTGTCTTAACTGTGATTGTAGAATCACCGATTTTACCTTCGCCGATTGTGATAGTCTTAGAACCTGTGAAGCTCTTTACTGGACCGTCATCTACGGAGTAAGTACCGCTTGTAGCGTTTGAAAGTGTGAGCTTAAGGCTTGTTGTTTCTGTTGTGAAAGAAGTACCCGAAGCCTTGTCAACGCTTACTGTAGGACCTTGAGCCTTTTGAACGTCAACAATTGTTGAAGCTGTTGCAGTACCCTTAGAATCCTTAGCTGTTACGGTGATTGTGTGCTGACCGTCGGTTGAAGGTGTCCATTTAGCGGTGCTGCTGCTAGAGGATTGGATCTGAGTAGAGCCGTCGCTGAATGTATATGTAACCGTACCGGAAGAGTTTGTAGCTGTAGCTGTAAGAGTTACAGTGTCGCCTACAGTTACGCTTGTCGGAGAAGCCGAAAGAGCAACCTTAATGCTTGCGGGAGCGTCTTTCCATGTGCCGCCCGAATAAATCTTCTTGTCTGTTGAAGTCATCTTGTAACCCGGCTGCTGTGAACCCGGAATCTGGTCGCTGCCGTTGTTGAAGATTACCTGAACATTGCTGCTGCCGGAGAACTTGGAATCAAGCTCATACTTCCAGTAGCCGTCGCCGCAGTCTGTCATTTTAACACCCGGCCATGCACCGTTGGAGATAACCGAAGAACCGCTCTCGTCATAAACATAAGCGTTTACTGTTGACCAGTTTGTAGAAGAGTTATCAAAGATGAAGCCCGGATTATCAAGTACGGGAATGCCGCCCTTTTTGTTGTACTTGTATGCAGCTGTTACAGTATTACCGTCGGTGTCAACTCCTGTGAGGTCAAGTGTAACCGAACCGCCCTCGGCTGTTGAAGCACCTACTACGATTGTCTGACCGTCTGTGTAAGTGCCGGAAGCACCCTCGGAGGTCTTATAAGAAGCTGTTGATACATTCTTTGCATTAAGTGTAACCGAAAGTGTATCTGTGAATGTTGTGCCTGATTCAACTGATGCAGAAACACCGGGAACAGGAGTAGCATCATAAATTACTGCAATACCTGTATCACCTGTTGAAGAAGTAACTGTGAATGTGTTACCTGAAACTGCGTCCTTATATGTACCTGCCTTAGCGTATCCGCCGCCGTTTGCAACGGAAACCTGACCGCTGCCGCTGCCCTTTACAATTACAGCACCGCCGTCTTTACGAGTTATAACCGCACAGCCGTTGCTGTTTACAAAGTAGTCTGCTTTGCCAATCATTGCATTGTGGAATTTATTTACAGCTGCAACCTCCGAAGCCGTGAAGTGCGTGCTTCCCTTTTCACCTATTGTTATATCGTCCTTAACTGCCGTTGACGGACGTGAGAAATAAAGTGCTGTTACTTGATTTCGTGAAGCCGCAACTGCATAAGCACGGTCAATGACGTTCTGGCTCATTTCATTTGAATAACCCCAGTCCTTGTTGTTTGACCATGTATCGTGGCTTTCACCCCAATAGAGGAGCTTGTTGTTTGCCAATCCCATCCACTCAGCACAGTAGTTGCCGAATGCGGAGGGTGCTGTTCCACTGTTAAAAGCTTCACGGAGAGTCATACCATACGGACTGTCCGTTACAGTCATATAGTTTGTGTACTCTTTCATAATTGCGATAGCCTGCGACCTTTGACCGCTGCTCTCTTCAAAAGAAAGTCCGGGATTGTTAAGAATTTCGCCGTAGTACCAAAGGCTTGTATCTTTGGTAACGTTAGGCCAGAACTGATCGCCCTCACTCGGAAGACCAATATGCTTTGCAGCATCAAATCTGATACCGTCAACACCTACGCTTTTAAGCTCCTGAACATAATTGTAAACACATTGCTGCACGTATGAATGCTCTGTGTTAAGGTCGGGCATACCGATTTTGCCGTGAGTTACACTGTAACGGTTGCCATCCTTAGCGTCGCCGATATCGGGGTGCCAGTATTGACTGTCTTTCAAGTCGTCCTGAATATTGTCGTGATTGCCTGCCAAGTGATTGGCAACAACATCGGCGATAATCTTAATGCCGTACTTTTCAGCCTCGGAACAAAGATTGGTCAAATCCTGTTTTGTTCCCATAGCACCGCTGCCGATATAGAATCCTTTCGGCTGGTAAAACCACCACCAAGAACCCGTTCCGTCGGTTGCCTGCGGCGGTGAAGTCTGCACAGACGTAAAGCCTGCTTTTGCGATATCGGGGAGCATAGCCTGAATGTCGCTGTACTTCCAACAAAAAGCATGGAAAATTACACCGTCCTGAATGTTATCGGCAAGACCGTAGCTTCCTGCTTCCGAGCTTTCTTCCGTAAGCTGTGCCGCAGATTCTGCAACATCAACTTCGGCTGCCGCTGCCGAGGTTTCTGCCATAATCGCTGTAGGCACAAGCATGGTTGCGGCGAGTAACGCACACATCGTTCGTTTTAGAGTCATGTTAATTCCTCCTAATCATATTTTTTATTTTGACCAACTCCTCTTACACAACATAGAAGGAGTGTGTATCACAAAATTCAGGAATACTGATATCTCCCCTAATGCAGAAATAAAAATTTATTTTGTTTTCAAGCGGATATCAGTACCCAACTGCTACCCTTTAGAAATCTTAGATAATAGTTCTTCGACCTCTAACGAATAACAATAAAATTTACACAAATTTCATTTTAGTGTCAAAGTAGTAACAGATAAAATTCACATTCCATAAAATGAAATATTGTATAAAATTCCCCAATACTAATTATATTATAGAAAATTTCGGGGCAAATGTCAAGTCACAAATATGTTCATTTTATGAAGTTTTATTGAAAATTATTAGATAATTTTTTAGATAATTTAATCTATACAAAACAGAAATATTATAAATTTTAAGAAACGCACAAAAAAACCTCACTGTACGATTACAATGAAATCTACAGTGAGGAATAATTTTCTGTTTTATACTAAAGAGCAGTAAGATTTAGCACTTTTCTTTCTCAGACCGGCAATTCGCTACGCTGTTGCCTGTTTTGTTTTTTATGGAAAGATATTGTTTTGAGAAGTGCTTTTGTTGTTTGCTGTTGCTAGTTTGTTTAGTTTCGCTGAGGGTAACTTATTTTTCTACAATAATTTGCTCTGTCAGCGAGCGGGGCTCTGCCCCTGCACCCCGCAAGCTTTAAAAAGCTTGACCAAACTTTAAAATGATAAATCTTTTAGACCGTGAGTATAATAATAGTAATTAACAACCCTGTCTTTTAATTACAGTAACAACTGTTTTTAAAATAATCTTAATATCAACAATAATGCTACGCTCCTGAACATACTTTATATCAAGATCCATCCACTCGTCAAATGAGATTCTGTTTCTGTCCGGAGCAATCTGCCAATAACAGGTTAAACCCGGTGTTACGGATAATCTGATATTCTCTTTTCTGCCGTACTGTTCAACCTCGTTGGGCAATGCCGGACGGGGACCGACAACAGACATATCCCCTTTGAGAATATTTACAAGCTGCGGCAATTCATCAAGACCCGATGAACGCATAAATTTACCAACTCTGGTAATTCTGGGGTCATTTTTTATTTTGAATACAGGACCGTCCATTTCGTTATCCTTTTGAAGGGCGGCAAGTTTTTCTTCTGCATCTATACACATTGTTCTGAATTTATACATTTTAAACTGTTTGCCTTGTTTTCCGCATCTGTACTGCGAAAAAATCGCCGTTCCCTTGTCATCGAAATGAACTACCAATCCTATAACAAGCATCAAAGGAGATAATACTATAAGAGCCACAAAAGAAGCACAAAAATCAAATATTCTTTTCAAAACTCCATATACCGGCTTTGAAGCATATGCAAACGATTCCTCCATAACTTGCGGCTGTGCAGAGGAAAATGCAAATGGTTCAGAAATATCTACAGTTACATTACCATCCATTATTGTAGACTTTAACTCAGACATTAAACAACATTCCCTTAATTTTTTAGTCAAATCCAAGAACCGAAAAAATTCCTTGGTTTTTTAATTTCCGATAAATCAATTCTCTTGCCGTTAAAAACACGCTCTGCGTTTCCGGTAAGCATATCAAAATAATCTTCGCCCAACTTTTTTCTGATTATTGAATAACCCTGTTCAATATTAGGCGGACGCTTTTCAATAGAATGACAGTCGCTGCAAATAAAGTGAACCAATCCCCATTTTATGTACTTGAAAGGCAGAGAAGATTTTGAACTGTCCCTTATGAGCACTTCGGCATTCACATGAGCCAAACAACCTCTTTCAACCAAATCATAAAGAATAGTCGGATCTTTTGAAACATAATCGTAACGTTCCACATGGGCAATTATCGGAGTATATCCACGGTTGATGACGTTATCAATCATATACGTCAAGCCGTGAGGTTTAAAATGAAACGGAAATTCAATAAGAATATAGTCGGAGCTGCCAAAACATAAATCATCAAGATTAGCTTTATCAAGGCTCACCGAAAAATATACCTCCGAAGCGAGTTTTGTGGAAAAATTCATTTTTTTAAATTCTTCATTTTCGGAAAGCTTTTGATAAGCATTGTTTCTGGCTTTGACGAAATCCTCAACGGATATTTTATCAATATTAAAATGCGGAGTAAATACTATCGATTCAACTCCCTGCTTTTTTTCTTCACGCAGCAGCGCCAAAGAGCATTCGATGTCTTTGGCACCGTCATCAATTCCGGGCAAAATGTGACAATGTAACTCAGTCATCGTCCTTGCCATAATAGTAACCTCCATATGAATAATAGTAGGAATAATGGCTTTGCACGTCGGATTCTGCTTTATACTCCGAAAGGATAGCACCTATAACATTTACACCGGCACTGTCAAGATTGAACTTTGCTCGTGATGCAAGACGCTTGTCTGTATCATCATGTTTACAAACAAGTATTGCGGCATCCATATATCTGCCGAGAACGGCAACGTCACTTATGCCAAGACACGGCGGAGTATCGTAAATAACAAAATCAAAGCTTTCTGCAAGTGCGGAAACAACTCTCTCCATTTTCTTGCTTGCGAGAAGCTCGGTCGGGTTCGGAGGAATAACACCGCCCAGAAGCATAAAGAGCTTTGTGTCTTCATATTGGAAAATAGCATCCTCCAAGGAAACCTCACCTTTGAGAACGTGAGTAAGACCCTCGGAATGTCTTTTTAATCTGTGAAGACTAGGCTTTCTGAGGTCGCAGTCAACCAAGCAAACTTTTTTACCGTAGCCGGCAAGTGCAAGAGCAAGGTTAATTGCACAGTTTGTTTTACCCTCATCAGGCACGGAAGATGTTACCATAATATTTTTACAGTCCTGAGCAACGGCAATAAACTCAATATTGGTTGCCAACATTTTATATGCTTCCACATAATAAGTCGGTGCATTCTCATTTGCCAAACTGAATATTTCTTTTACAGAAGTTTTATTTTTCTTTTTCAACTTTTTGCTCATTTACTTATTGAACTCCTTTCTGTCAACCTTGGGAATAACTCCAAGCAAAGGAACATCAAGAACATTCTTAACATCAGCTTCGGTTTTCAAGGTTGTGTTAAGCAGCTCTTTCAAAACAACTATAGCCGCAGCAAGCACAAGACCGCCCAAAGCACCAATTACAGTATTCTTCTTTTTATTCGGCGAAACAGGGTTGCCGTTATTTGCCAATGCTGCTTCATTAAGCTCCTTAACAGAACCTGCATCTACCTTATCCATAATTACAGGTTTTGAATACTTAACGAATTTTTCAACTACCTCTTTTGCATGCTCGGGATTCGTGCTTGTCATCGAGATTGTAACAACCTGAGTTTCGCTGACGGTTGTTACCGAAACGCTGTTTCTGAGTTCGGAATAAGAGGTTCTGTCCCCCATATCGTTAATGATTTTATCAAGAACCGTATCCGATTTAATAATGATTGAATAGAGTTCGGCAAGATTTTTAGCCGAAGAAAGGTCACCCTGACTGATATATTGGGAATCGCTTATTTTGTTATTTACAATAACGGTAGCTTCCGCTCTGTATTTCTCGGGAATAAAATACTTTGTGTAAGAGAATGCCGCAGCCGCACCAAGCACCATCATAATAACCAACAACGGTATATTTTTCAGCAATACCCCAAAAATAACCGATAAATCAATTAAGTCTTCCTGTTCATTCTTATACTTTCCGTTCATTAATTGTTTCCACCTTATTTCTAAATCTTTTCCTTTACTTCTTTCTTAAATACAAAAAAGGAGCTTAACTTTATTTTTATCCATAAATTATTATATATTTTTATTTGGAAAAAGTCAATAGTAATAAATGACAATTTGAAGTTTGAATGCAAACGACAACTATGATATAATTCATAAATTGTTTAAATCTTTATTTGATTTTTTTCTGTGGAATTCGCTATACAAACGTTTTGTAGCTGTACGGTTGCAAAGCTTGTTAAAATTTGGTCAAGCTTTTTAAAGATTGAGGGCGACGAAACACTCCAAAAGCCGAGCCGTAGGCGACAGCTGATTGGAAGGTGTTCCTAGTGGTCTTGCATCAGCAGGGGCAGAACCCTTGTCAACTTGAAAAGAAAAATAATGTATGATTTGATTTTAAACGTACAGGTATAAAAAATTCTCGTAAAAAAATAGGTACCTTAGGCACCTATTTTATATCAATTTACTTTACCTCTGTATAGTACGTATCGAGAATAATCTTAAAGAACTCATCGGTATCAACATAGTACTCTGCATATCTTTCGCCTTTCTTTGTTTCACCGGGAACTTTAAGCATATTTTTATCGGAATCAAAACCTGTTTTCAGAAAAATACTTGTATAGTAAGCTATCATTGAAGCATCTACATCTGTTACCGTATAATCAATACAGCTGTTATACATATTCAAAGGTGTCGAAAAGTCTTCCTTTGTAAGCTTCAAGGTCTTCTTAAGAAAACTCTGAAGAAAAATCTTCTGACGTTCCATACGAAGGTTATTCTGATTAGAGTCACCGTATATATCTCTTCGGCGAACAAACAACTCCGCCTGCTTGCCGTCCAATGTAACGGTAGCGCCCTCATACAGAGCAGGGTCGTATTTGGAAAGGTCTTCATTTACAGTTACTTCAACTCCGCCCACCTGATCATTCAGAATAGGGATAACGTCCAAGTCGAACGCAATATAAGAGTTCACAGGAATTCCAAAGAACAATCTTGAGATAGAACGCTTCAAATTTTCGGCACTTTTTTCTTTACCGTCACCGTAAGCATACGCAAGACAAATTTGATGCTTGTCCGTTCCGTAGAAGACATCGTTGATATCCAAAACGTCAACATCAACCATACTATCTCTCGAAACAGCCATAAGCTTATAATTTCCCGACACGGTATCGAGTGCCATAACAAAAATGCAGTCCGCTTGTCCGGCTGTACCGAAAACACCTTCCTCGTGTTCGTAGCTTCTCTTGTCGATGCCGGCAAAGAGGATAGTAGTCACTTTATCGTTATACTTATATTTTTTACCGTCATGGTAAACATACGCACCGCCGATAGAATTTGAATTACTTTCCACATCGAATGTATCGGGAACATCAACTACAACATCGGTGTTTCCGTTCAATGCGGCATTTCTGCCTTTGATAAGCAAAACACTCAAAACAATGGCAACAATCAGCAAAATTATAATAATCACCAATGCAATTGTAGTAAAAATTTTCAGACCTTTACTTTTCTTCTTTTTAGGATTTAATTCTTCCGAATCATCAAGTTCTTTGCTTTTTACGTTGTCATCCGACGGGTTCATCACTTATCAAAACTCCTTGTACAAGATATCTTGAAGCACCAGTACCGTCCATGCAAGTACTGAGCGTCAAAATTGTATCGTTTGCAGTAACTCCTGTTTCACGGACATTATATGTCATAGAGTTTACGGGATTTGTAGCATATTCCAAATAATCAGCAAACACATCGGGATTATTAAAATCAAAAGAATACATAATATGTCTGTCGTCATATTCATATGCGGAAAATATACGATAAATCAAAGTATGCTCAGGCATTAATATATAAATATATTCGTTATTATCAAAGAAATCGGGATCTCTGAAATTATGCAGAGATGCAAACATCGTACCGTTAAGAAGATTATGTCCGTACAAAATCGTATTCGGGTCGGAGAAATCCTTACTGTTTATTTTTTCACTGTAAATACAGCCGGCAAAAGAATATTGTTTGTAAATATTATGTTCGAGATAAAACGCATCATCGCCGTCGGTTTGAAGAATGGGATAGTCTACTGCCGTGTTCGGAATTTTAATCCAAGCATAAATATCCTTATTAATTTTCCAAAGCTCGGTAAAATTGATATTACCGTTTATATATACTCTTTCTTCTTCTTTATCCTTTTCGGTATCTTCATGTTTTTTATCCGAATCTGTATTTTTTTCTTTTTTGTCTTGCTTTGAGGCAACTTTTGAAGGCTCTTCGTCTGAATCCTCAACGATAATTTCAGAGTTAACAGAACTTGACGGCTTATCGTCAACCTCCTCAGTACTTGTAATTTTGCTTACCGTAGGAACATCGATTGTTAAGCCGTCATTGTTTTCTTTACCGCTAGTATAAATACCGAAAAGATGCCAACACAAAAGTCCCAAAGCACAGATTACAACTATAAGGGAAATTGCAAAAACAATGACCCAACCCTTTTTTGTGCTTTTTTTCATTTTAAAAATCCTTTGCAGCCGAGCCTGAAAAGACTCGGCTCAGAATTGCACAGAATCTGTGCGAAACCAATGCATTTTGCGAATCGGCAAATTACTTGTCGAGCTTCTTCTTTGCTCCGACAGCTACGCCGCCGAATGCAAGAGCTGCACCTGCCATGAGAACGGCATATGTGCTTGTTGAACCTGTTCTAGGTGAAGTAGTATTATTATTGTTGCTGCTGCTTGTGCTTCCGGTGCTGCCGCTGCCTGTACTTCCGCTGCCGGTGCTGCCGCTTGTTGTGCCGTCACCGCTGCCTGTAACGCCGCTTGTTGTACCGTCGCTGCCGCTGCCTGTATCGGTGTTTTCACTTGTTGTGCCAGCACCGCTGCCTGTACCGCCGCTTTCTGTGCCATCGCTGCTTACACCGCTTCCGGTGTTGCCGCCGCCGGCATTACTGCCTGTACCGCCGCTGCCTGTACCGCCGCTGCCTGTGCTGTCGCTGCTTGTTGAAGGATCACTAACGATCGGACTTTCGTCTGCACTTGCAGTGATTGCACCATAAGTAAGAACAAGACCGCTCAACAATAATACAAACAACTTTTTCATGATAAATTACCTCCTACATCATAAAATGTGCTTGCATAGTTTATATGCTTTTAAAGTTAAAGGCTTTATAACCAATAACCTATAGTTTATTTTATCACTAATCTCGATATTTGTAAATAGGAAATCGAAAAATAATAATAAAATTTATAGAAATAATTTTTCCAATTTTTGTTACAATTTTAAATACTATACTATTTAATTGTAAAATAAAGTAATTATGTGAAAATTATCTGGAAATTATGTGATAAGACAAAAATGAAAATTGTGATGAAAAAAAGTGATTATTATTTTATTTTCAGAAGTTTATATAATTTTTTGAAAACCGACTTATATTCCGAATTTTGAATTCGCTTGTCACGATATCTTAACAATTCGCACGTTTCCTTATATATCTTCTCTTTGTTTGAACCTTCGCAATTGCTTTTAAGCCACTCTATTTTTTCGATAACGTTATACTTCTTGATTAATCTTTCCTGCATATTTTTATCTTTTTCGATTTCTTTACCGCCTGCAAGCTGATAAACCCCGAGAGTATTGAATGTTATATATAAAAAATGAAACAGGATAATATTATATTTTCTGTTATAAAGCTCTTCACCGAAATAATCAATCAATGATTTGATTTTATCCAAATCAAACTGTTTATCCTTTCCGTCCATTGAAGAACCGAAAAATAAAGCATGCGTTAGCAGGCAAAGCTTGTAAAAGGATTCCAGCTTTAAATCCTCCGATTTAACATCGTCCTGAAAATAAAAGCACACAACTTTATCGACGTGAATCATTTCATCTCTATCCTTGTAATTGACGGTATTTATCGCCTGCAAGTACTGTTCAAGACCGTAATACTCGCTGTAGGATTTATTTTCAAGCTTATGAAAATCGAATCTATGCTCGTTCATGTAATAATCCGACAGAAAAACCCTTCCTTTAGCTTCACTGTCATTCGGGTTGGGAATATTCCAGCTAAGATTATTAATGCTGATTTTTTCACTGTTAATCGTTTTCAGATATTTACAGATATTTGAAAAATAATTTGCATATCGGCATATTTTTTCATAGTTTTGAGTAGAGGAAACTTTTTTGGAAGGCTTCTCACCGATATCATCATATACATCTTTATCATATTCCCCCTGTGTAACTTCGGAATTATTTTGTTCCGAATTGATAATTGAATTTGCCAATGTCGGTTTATCGGTATCTATTCTTTTACTTCGAGTAGGAATATCGGATATTAATTTTCCTTCGGTAGGTTTTGTATACGTTTTATTTCCAATGCGAACAAATGTATCGGAATTGATATCACCGGAAATTTCCTCGGCTTCGCAACCGCAGCTTATTTCTTCCGCAACTTTTTGAACAGCTGTTTCATTTATAAATGTATTTGGGCTGTTTTCTGCAACCGGCGTTTTTTCTACAGGCTGGACTTTCGACTGTATATTGACATCAGGAGATTCGACAGGCTGTGCCGCAATTGGCGGCTGCTGTATCGGTGAAACTTTCGGCTGTGTGTTTTCAATCGGAACTTCGGCAGGTTTTACTTCAATAGGCTGTTGCTGTATTTGCGAAATTCTCGGCTGTGTGTTTTCAATCGAAACTTCGACAGGTTTTACTTCAATAGGCTGTTGCTGTATTTGCGAAATTCTCGGCTGTGTGTTTTCAATCGAAACTTCGACAGTTTTTTTCTGCGGTACTGTCGGAACTCTCGCCACTGCAACCGCTTTAGGTTCGGGAATGTACTTTGCCAACACATTCCAATTAATACACTGTGCATAATAATTTTTCAGACGATTGTAAAAAAGCCTGTTGTTCGGTTCAAGATATACCCTATACAAATAATCATACGGACATTTGACATGATACTCGTCCGTCCCGATTAATTTTCTAGGAATAACGCTTTTTGAAAAAATCTCTTCCACCTTGCTGTCGGGAATTTTTCCGTCAACAATAATATCCGCCCAATACTTCACAATCGGCTCGGGTTCAAAT
The DNA here is from genome assembly GCA_902801245.1 of uncultured Ruminococcus sp. Taxonomy (GTDB): domain Bacteria; phylum Bacillota; class Clostridia; order Oscillospirales; family Acutalibacteraceae; genus RUG592. The sequence continues at coordinate 3,613 of CADCHW010000033.1, read as the reverse complement.
TCAAGCTCCGAATCCGCAGAACAGTCAACAAAATATTTACATGCCTTATCATTTCTGAAATCAATCGGGGCAGCTGCTATTTTAGCTATTTTATTTCTGCCGTTATCCATATTCACGGCAAGAGATAAATATTTGCGGATATGCTGAGGGATAACATTAATTATTTCCGAAAAACATTTTGTAACATTTGCAATGTAGGTCATATTGTCGGTGTTGTTATTTATTTTTACAAAAACAACTTCGCCGTCATTAAATGCACTCAAAAGAAAATGTAATATCCTTATAATATTATTTTTGCCGAGAGATAATGTTCCGTCGGATTTAAGGGTGATACTTCCGTTTTTGCTTTGACTTTCAAAGTCTTCTATACTGTGAAATGTTTTGTTAAACATTTCGGCAGCTGCATTTTGAGTTTGACCGTCCTCGTAAGTTCCGCTTAGATAACCTGCATTACGTGCGTTATATTTGCAGACATAATACCAAAAAGTACCCCTTGCAACAGATTTAAAACCGGCAATGTAATCTTTTGTACTTCCGTAAAGTACGCTCACGGTGTTTTCCTGAACGCTGCTTTCATTGAAAATCATATGCTCCGAACCCAAGTCACCGTATAAAATATTGCTCATAATTACAACTCCTCTCTTTGATATTATTGAAGTTGCTTATTCTTCAAGCTTAATCAGTGACTTTTTCAGACTGTTTACCCTAATAGTCAAATCCGATATCTCATTTTCAATGCTTCGTTTCTTGATGAAATGAATAGCACCTATTTCCTCTCTCTCATTCTGCTTTTCCGCAAGCTTTTTCTGAGCTGCTTCGAGGTCTAATTTCAGTTCCGCACTGCGTTTGAGCTTTTCGTTTGTGAAAATTCCCGTCTTATCGAGAACGTAATACAGGAAAGAGTTTACGCCGAGAGATATATCATCGGTATGTTTATTCCTGTAATATTCGGTATAAATATCAAGAATCTGCTGCTGGGTGTAACCGATAGTCTTGAGCCAATTGTTTTGTATTGGTTCGTTTCCCACATTGACTATTTGAGCCGCAATATCTCTGCAATTTTCTTCGGTAAGGTTTTTTGCGTTGCTCAGTGCCTCAACTTTTTCGTTTTCGGATAAATTCCAAATAGTGGTAATCGCATAGAAACCGTAGGACGATACAAAGAACACCGGAATTTCATCAAGAGTATTATCGGAGAATGTTCTTATTAAATCGGTAATAACGCTGTCGGCTCTGTTCTCGTTAGCTTTAACAAAAATATGTGCATACCTCATTAACTCTTCAAGAGCGTCTTTACGAACGGTGTGAGTGCTTTCGTCATAAAATGCACTGTCGTCCTTTTTAAGCCAAGTGAAAAATTCATTTACGGAGCTTTCACTTATATTTGTATTCAATTTTAAGAAGCGTTCGCCGTTGATAATATGGTAGTCCAAATCGGGGTCGGGCTTCAAGGCATCAACCTTTGTAACCATAAGGACAACTTCCATATTTCGCTTTTCGTCTTCGTAACGTTCGTCTTTATGCTTATTGAGAATGATACCTCTGAAATTAATGCACTGCTGCATAAAGTTTGTGATAGTGCTGTCGCCGATATCCGCAACAGTTTCCTGTGGGATATTTTCACCGTGCGGACGAATACCCATTAGCTGTTCACCTGCAAGCACCATACAAACAATATCACTGTGAGCCATTATTTTTATTCTGTTAAAGTAAAATTCGTCGTTATTTGCGTTTGAGAAGTATTCTCCCGGAACATCAACAAATGTATACACAAAAGAATTTTTTGCATTTTTCGCCTTGATAAGAACCGTTAAAACAGGATACACACCCTTGTTGGTTTTATCGACAGCAAGCTTATTCCCCATTTTTGGGGAATTTTTCTCGTACTCAATCGAGAACGGATCTCTTCTGTCAAATTCAATCGTGATACCTTTCAGCTGGTGGGAGGTCTGCTTAATCTTAGCAAAAACAGCGTTGATAAAGGTTGATTTTCCGCTGGTCGGAGTACCGATAAACGAAATTATCTTCTGGTCATACAATCCGAGATAAGCGGAAATATGTGCTCCGCAGAACGGACAAATTCTCTTATAGGCGAATTTTCTTCCATAAGTGATATTTGTAATATACTTTTTTGAATCGTTTCCGGTGGTTACATCGCACTGACAGGAATTTTTATCAAGCATAAGCCAACAATCGGAGGCTGTGTTGATAATATTAACTATCTCCTCGGAAGCCTGCATATCCTGTTGAAATTGTTCACGCTGGTGCTGCTCGATAAGAGTACTCATCGTATCGTAAATTTCTTTCAGCCGCTCTTGATTAAACGCAGCTTTCATATTGAAACTCAGCCAATTTTTATTTTCGTCGGGATTTACCACCGAAAACAAATAGTCAAGAACACGATTATGTCTGTTTACCTGAATACTTAATTTTTCAAGAAGAAGCCGAATCCATACATAATTATACTGGTTAAGCCTTGCAACATATTCGTCGGGGTCGTCAAGGTCCATACCGATTTGTCTGAAATGGAGCTTGTTGGCATTGTCGATAATGCTGTAAAACTCTTCGCTGTCGCCGTAGGACATACCGTCTGCCTGATTATCCTCTTCAACCTTTTCGCTGAGAATTCTCAGTGATGTGCAGGCAGCAATTTTACCGAAATCAATTGAAAGTTTTTTACTCAATGCAGTTTCGAGAAGAACTTCATCGGTTTCTATATTTTTGAACAGACCGCTTATAGACACGCAATATTTGTCATTTTGCCCTCTGTGCTTTGCCGAGCCTATTCCGCCTATTCTCTGACCGCACTCGGGGCAGTAGCATCTTAACATACATCTAATATCCTTTCTTTAAATTTATATTAATACCGTAATCAACATGAAGATTTTCGGCTTTTTCAATATCATCGTCAAGCACAATATTCTGCACTTTGAATTCAATATTGCTGCTCTGCTTCATAGCATAATAAACGGTGCTGTTTGCTTCGATAGTATCAAAACAAAAGTGAAAGGGTTTTCCGTCAACAATCATATATATTCTGTTTTCGGGGAGCTTAATCGGTGTGGATATTTTCATCAGACGTTTATCTTCGATAATCTTTGAGAAAATTTCAACAGTATATGGGTCGCCTTTTTTGAAGGAGAATCTTTCACTTCGCTTATCTTTCTGTTTATCCAGCAAAGAAACAACATAGATCCCCGCTGCTTCAATATATTGTCTTGCGTTTGGCACTATCATAGTTCTGACATTATTGTTTATTTCACATGAAAGCTGAGTTGTAAAATCGGTTGTCAAGTTATTTATTTCCACCCAAACAGACTTTGCACCGCCCATACTGCCGACATCAAGCTCCAAGTTGCCGTTTTTATAATTTAAAACCGACATAGCAACATCTCCTCGGTTATTTATTATATATACTCAACAATTGCATACCGTCAAGGTTAAGATATTTTTTGTAGTATATTTTACGCTCCTTGCCCATATTCTCTTCCGTCTTGGTAAGCTTTGTTTTGTATTAAATCCCTGTTTGCATAGTGTTGGTATTTATGATATAATCTCTACAAGGAGATGATGTGCGTGAAGCATACAGATAGATCACAATCTCGTAGAGTAA
>CADCHW010000032.1 GCA_902801245.1 uncultured Ruminococcus sp. | reverse complement strand
ATAACAATAACATCAAAGATGTTCCTTGCAGCTTAACTCTGTAACTGTAAGCTTAAAAACAGTTACAGCATTAGTCATTCGTTCGTCAAAATGCCAATCTTTTTTACCGGTGTTATGCTCCATAAGCAAGGAAAGACCTCGGATTTTTTCATCGGTATCATTAACAATTTCAACAGTGCCGTTTCCGATAATGCTTTGAAAACCTGCCGAATAATTACACGCAAGCTCGGCTGTATGGAGCTTATAACCCGTATCCATTTCAAAGCCGACATTAGGGCTGTTTTGAATTAAATCAATTTTCCGACCCTCTTTTGCACTGTGAAAATAAAAAGTATAACAATCGTGATTATATACGTAACCGAAATTCAGCGGAACTATGTAAATACTGCCGTTATCGTTAAAGCCTATTCTACAGCATTGACAGCTGTTGATGATTTCTTTGATTTTACTGTTGTCGGTTACTTCTCTGTCTTTTCTCCTCAATGTTATTCACCTCTAATATAATATCATTTATCTGACGTTCTTGTCAACCGAACAACCGTCCGCAGGATATATAAACTTTATATCTGTATCAAACAAAAAGCAAGCCCATATTTCAGAGCCTGCTTAACCTTTAGTATATGCCTTTGGTGGGGCGACACTCCCACATCTCCCAACCTTTTACAAGGGGCGACAGCTGCCCGTTCCGTCCTCAAAGGCAAATATTACAGATTGCTATGAATTTTATAATGTTTTATTATTGTCTGTCGGTGGTTATCGGTTTTCAACCAATTCTTTAGTATCCCTTGCAATAACAAGCTCCTCATTAGTCGGGATTACATAAACCTCAATCGAAGAATCGTCTGTTGAAATCTTACCGCACTTGCCGAGAATTGTTTCCTTGTTCTTTTCAGCGTCAATCTTAACACCAAGACACTCCAAATATTTACAAACAGCTTCTCTGTGATGCCACTGGTTCTCGCCCAAGCCTGCCGTAAATACCATACCGTCACAGCCGCCGAGTGCCACATAATAGCTGCCGATAAACTTTGAAATCTCATATTCAAGAATTTCGTGTGCAAGCTTTGCTCTCTCGTTGCCCTCTCTTGCTGCCTTTGTAACATCTCTGTCGTCTGTGGAAATACCCGATACTCCGAGAAGTCCCGATTTCTTGTTGAGCAGGTCGCTCATCTCGGACGGTGAAAGATTTTCCTTTTCTGCAATGAATGTTACTACAGACGGATCGAGTGTACCTGTTCTTGAACCCATCATAAAGCCGTCAAGCGGAGTAAGTCCCATACTTGTATCTATAACCTTTCCGCCGTCAATAGCAGTGATTGAAGAGCCGTTGCCGATATGACAGGTGATAAGCTTCAAATCCTTGATATCCTTGCCCATAAGGTCGGCACAATACTTGCTTACGTATCTGTGAGATGTTCCGTGGAAACCGTAGCGGCGAATCTGATACTTCTCATAGTACTCGTACGGAATCGGGTAGATGTATGCTTTCGGCGGCATAGTCGAATGGAAAGCCGTATCGAAAACTACAACCTGAGGAACTTCCTCGCCGAATACCTCGACGCATGCACGGATAGCCTGAACGTGACCCTTGTTGTGCAAAGGTGCAAGCGGAATAAGGCTTTCAATGCCCTCGATAACACTATCGTCAACAATAACGCTCTCGCTGAATCTTGCACCGCCCTGTACTATTCTGTGACCGATAGCCGAAACCTCGGAGAGGTCTTTAATTACGCCGACCTCGCTGTCGGTGAGTGCGTCCTTAACCTGCATAAAAGCCGCACGGTGGTCGGGCATATCAACGTTCTTTTTAATCTCCTTGCCGTCGGCTGTTTTGTAGCCGAAGATACCGTCAATACCTATTCTCTCGCAGTTACCCTTTGCAATAACTTGTTCGTTGTCCATGTCGATAAGCTGATACTTCAAAGAAGAGCTTCCGGCATTAATTACTAAAATCTTCACTTTAAATTAGCTCCTTTTGTTTTTATAAATTTGTTTCAATTCACGTTCGTTTTGTAAAAATTACTTGAAACATACTTTGACATATTATATAATAGTACAATAAGAAATAAATTTCAATATTTATTACAAAATTTATAGAATTTTTTCTTAAAATGAACTTGAGCAAAAGGAAATCAAATCACCATTGGCAAAAATAAACTATCAATAGCAAAATAACAAAAATAAAATCAATATCAATTTGTTTCCTGCGGACGTTGTCCGCCGCATTAAATTTAGAGGTGTTATATTATGAAATCAACCGCAATAATCAGTGAATACAATCCGTTTCACAACGGTCACAAATACCTTATACAAAAATCCCGTCATATCATATCCATTATGGGAGGAAATTTTCTCCAGCGTGGCAATTGTGCAGTTCTCGATAAATATAACCGTGCCAAAGCGGCAGTCCTAGGCGGAGTTGACCTTGTAATCGAACTTCCCCAAATTTACGCTGCGGCAAGTGCGGAAAAATTCGCATTTGGTGCTGTTCAAACACTCGATAAATGCGGCTGTGTAGATGAGCTTGCATTCGGTGCGGAATGCGGAGATATCTCAATGTTAAAAAGAGCCGTTAATATTATTACCCAAAGCGGTGAGGTTGAAACACTATGTAAGCAATATCTCAAACAGGGTTACAGTCACCCAAGGGCAATGCAGGCGGCTGTCGAAGATGTTTCGCAAAGCAGTGACAATATCTCCGATATTTTAAGAAATCCAAACAATACATTGGCAATTGAATATATTAAGGCACTTGACAATATTAATAGTAATATAAATCCGTTTGCCGTAGAGCGTGTCGGTGCAATGCACGGTTCAATGCAAACAGACAATGAATTTGCGTCCGCTTCCGCCGTGCGTGAAATGATATTAAAGGGTGATAGTTCCTATAAAAAATTTATCCCCGATACAACCGAAGAAATTATATCCGAATGTATAACGCTCGGAGAATGTCCCGGAGAGTACAAAAATAACAGCCGTGGAATTATGACTGTCCTAAGACGTATGACGGCGGAGGATTTTGCAAATATACCCGATGTCACGGAGGGGCTTGAAAACAGGCTTGTCAAAGCCGTTAGGGAGAATAATTCCGTTTTGGATATTATAGCCGCCGTGAAGTGCAAACGCTACACTCACGCACGTTTAAGCCGTATTATAGCTTGTGCATATCTCGGTATTACAAAGGATATTTCAAGCCTTGAACCGAAATATATTCGTGTGCTTGCATTTAACGATCGGGGAACGGAAATACTAAAATTAATGAAAAAATCCGCTTCTCTCCCTGTGATTATGTCGCCTGCAAAGGATATGAAAAAGCTTGACGATATGGGAAAGAAGATTTTTGAGATTGATTTGAGAGCTTCCGATTTATATGGCTTGCTTACTCCAAATGTTCAGAGATGCGGAAATGATTTTTATAAAGCAATGGTAATAAATAATAGAGAATAAAGAATATTTTGACGTACGGTTACTCGCCATTTCAATTTAATTTCCTGCCAACCAAAAAAACAATAATTATGTATTAAGCAGTCGTGCAGATTATATTCCTTTTTGACGGAAAAAATTTGAAAATTTGTATTTAATAATTTGAATTTTGTAGCGAAAAATGCTATAATATAGCAATAACATAAACGTTATTTTTAAATTGTAATTATGTTTAAAGGAGAAAAATATGGCAACACTAAAGGAAACAAAAATAGGAGAAACTGTCAAAGTCGAAAAGCTTGGCGGCAACGGTGCTTTAAGACAGCATTTTCTCGATATGGGTATAATTCCCGGAACGGAAATTACAGTTGTAAAATACGCACCTATGGGCGATCCTGTCGAGCTTCGTCTTCACGGTTACGAGCTTACTCTGCGTTTGGCAGATGCGGAGCAAATCGAAGTATCGTCTATTGACGGAAAAAAGACCGAGATCAAAAAGAAATACTCCAAAAAGAAAACGGAACACCCCGGTCTTGGCGAGGGCGGTAAATTTCACCCAAAGGGCAGCGGAACTCCCCTCCCCGAAGGCACTGTTATGACATTCGCATTAGTGGGAAATCAAAACAGCGGCAAAACGACTCTGTTCAACCGCCTTACGGGTGCAAATCAGCATGTCGGAAATTTTCCCGGTGTGACGGTTGACCGCAAGGACGGTGCAATAAAAGGTCACCCGAATACGAAAATAACCGACTTGCCCGGTATTTATTCAATGTCACCCTACAGCAGTGAAGAGATAGTTTCACGTAACTTTGTGCTTAACGAGAAACCTCATGCAATTATCAATATCGTAGATGTAACTAATATCGAGCGAAATCTTTATCTTACTATGCAGCTGCTTGAAATGAATATCCCTATGGTAGTCGCACTCAATATGATGGACGAACTCACCTCTAACGGCGGCAGCATAGATGTAAATGCAATGGAAACACTTTTAGGCGTTCCCGTTGTTCCGATATCAGCGGCGAAAAACGAGGGTATCGAGGAGCTTGTGGAGCATGCCGTTCACGTTGCGTATTATCAGGAAAAGCCCGTCCGTCAAGACTTTTGCGACAAGACAGCACACGGGGGTGCGGTTCACAGATGTCTGCACGGAATAGCACATCTTATCGAAGACCACGCAGAGAAAGCCGAACTTCCCATACGCTTTGCAGCTAACAAAGTTATCGAGGGAGATAATCTTATTACGGCACAGCTTGACCTTGACAGCAACGAAAGCGAAGCTATGGAGCATATCATAAAGCAAATGGAAAAAGAGAGAGGTCTTGACAGAAGTGCGGCTATTGCCGATATGCGTTTCAACTTCATAATGAAGCTTTGCGGCGAAACAGTTTCCAAACCGCAGGAGAGCAAGGAGCATATCAGGAGTAAGAAAATCGATAAAATCCTTACGGGTAAATATACGGCTATTCCTGCATTCGTCTGTATTATGGGGCTTGTGTTCTGGCTGACGTTCAACGTAATAGGTGCGTTTTTGCAGGAACTTCTTGAAACGGGCATAGATGCTTTGACCCAGCTTGCCGATACCGCCCTTACAAATGCAAATGTCAACGATGCAATTCACAGTCTTATAATAGACGGTATATTTGCAGGAGTGGGCAGTGTGCTGAGTTTCCTTCCGATTATTATAACGTTGTTTTTCTTCCTCTCGCTTCTTGAGGACAGCGGATATATAGCTCGTGTTGCGTTCTTTATGGATAAGCTGCTGAGAAAAATCGGACTTTCGGGAAGAAGTATTGTTCCGCTTTTGATAGGCTTCGGCTGTTCCGTGCCTGCCGTTATGGCAACAAGAACATTGCCCAGTGAACGTGACAGAAAAATGACAATTTTACTTACACCGTTTATGAGCTGTACAGCAAAGCTGCCTATTTACGCATTTTTCGTTGACGCATTCTTCCCCGAACACGGCGGACTTATTATGCTGGGTTTGTATCTGCTGGGAATTTTCGCAGGAATTCTCGCTGCATTTCTTTACAAGGGTACAATGTTTAAGGGTGAGGCTGTGCCGTTTGTAATGGAACTTCCTAATTACAGATTGCCGGGTGCGAAAAATGTTCTCCAGCTTCTCTGGGAAAAAGCTAAGGACTTTTTACAAAAAGCCTTTTCCGTAATTCTTATTGCGACTGTTGCAGTGTGGTTCTTGCAGAGCTTTGATTTACATATGAATATGGTTGACGATGCCGAAAACAGTATTCTCGCACTTGCGGCAGGTGTTATTTCGCCGATTTTAAAGCCGATAGGATTGGGTGATTGGAGAATAGGAGTTTCGCTTGTGAGCGGATTTATGGCAAAGGAAAGTGTTGTTTCTACCCTCGAAATTCTGTATACGGGCGGAGTGACAAGTACAATGACATCTTTATCGGCGGCTTCATTACTTGTATTTTCATTGCTGTATACTCCGTGTGTTGCGGCTGTTGCTTCGGTGAAGAGAGAACTGGGCGGCAAGTGGGCATTTGCGTTGGTAGTTTGGCAGTGCGTTGTGGCATGGATATTTTCTCTGTTTGTTCATCTGATAGGGCTTATGATAGGAGTGGTCTGAGTGAATGGTATTGATGTTATTCTGCTTATTATTATAGGTGCGGTGTTGGTTCGGGCATTTGCAGTGTGTGTTCGCAGTCATAAAAAGGGGGGCGGCTGCTGCGGTAATTGTTCCGAGTGCGGCGGCTGCTGCGGAGAGTTTGAGAAATCGGAGAAGAGAATAGCCGTTAAAGACCGAAACAAATCACATTACCCGTATTCGGTCGTACTGATCATAGGCGGAATGACATGCGAAAACTGTACACGCAGGGTTGAAAATACTCTTAATTCTCTTGACGGTGTCTGGGCAAAGGTTGACCTGAGCAGCGGCACGGCTAAGATTTATTCAAAGACCGAAAGAGATACAAAGGAATTATGCAGCATAATCGCAAAAGCAGGATATAACGCAGAATTAAAGAATAGAGAATGAAGAATAAAGAAGAAAGAATAATATTATAGTCAACAACCCAAGAAACAGAGCCGCAGACTTACTGAAAGAAAAAGGTTAAAATGCGATTTTCATTCGGCGTTGTCCGGATAAAACTGAAAGGATAATAAAAAATGGAATACTACGAAAATGAAATAAGACCCCAGAGAGCATTTTTAATAAGCGTTGACAACGGTGAATTTGATGCCGAAAGCTCAATGTCCGAGCTGTACGCACTTGCGGAAAGTGCCGGTGCGGAGGTTGTCGGTTCTGTTATACAGAAGCTTGAAAAGCCTGTTTCCGCAACGTATATAGGCACGGGCAGACTTGAAGAACTGGTGGAAATATGTCAAAATCAAGAGGTTGATTTGATTATAGCCGACAGCGAGCTTACACCGAATCAGATTACAAATATTGAAGATGCAACAGACGTTAGAGTTATTGACCGCACAATGCTTATACTGGATATCTTCGCATTGCGTGCAAACTCAAAAGAGGGTAAGCTGCAAGTTGAAATAGCACAGCTCAGATATATGCTGCCAAGACTTACGGGCAAGGGAGTTCAGATGTCAAGGCTGGGCGGAGGAATAGGAACGAGAGGTCCGGGCGAGAGCAAGCTCGAAACGGACAAACGTCATATCAGACGGAAAATAGATGCTTTAAAAGAACAGCTGAGTGAAATTGAACGTCACCGTGAACAGCTCAGAAAACGCAGGAAAAAGGACGGTATTATAACAACTGCAATAGTCGGTTACACTAATGCCGGAAAATCAACTCTTATGAATTATTTGACTGATGCCGGAGTGCTTGAAAAAGACCAGCTTTTCGCAACGCTCGACCCGACCTCACGTGCATTGAAACTGCCAAACGGCGTGACGGTTATGCTTATCGATACTGTAGGACTTGTCCGCAGACTTCCGCACCACCTTGTAAAGGCTTTCCGTTCCACGCTTGAAGAGGCTGCGACTGCCGATATTATCCTGAATGTGTGCGATGCGTCAAGCGACGAAGCTTTGCTTCATCTTGAAGTTACACGAGATTTGCTGGAAAGTCTTGGCTGTTCCGATACTCCGATTGTAACGGTGTTCAATAAAAGTGATTTGGTTCAAGATAACGGCTTTATCCCGAATGTTTCAAATGCCGTTCATATAAGTGCGAAAAAGGGAGAGGGTATTGACGAACTTCTAACGGCAATTGAAAATAATCTGCCTGTCAGGGTAAAGAGAGTTAAACTTCTTCTGCCGTTCTCGAAAGTCGGACTTTCGGCGGAGATTCGCCGTGACGGAACGCTTATTTCCGAAGAGTACACCGCCGAGGGTTTGGCTGTTGAGGGAATTGTTGACGAGGTGCTGTACAATAAGGTTAGGGAATATGTGACAGAATAATTTATAATGCGTAATTATTGAGTTTTGGGTGGTCGGTATTTTTAAAATAATGTTATTAGTTTTACTATAGGGTATAAATACGTTACTTTGGCAAGACTGCAATAAACGAGTATTAATATTTAAATAGCGTTAAACAAAAATACACTGTCATTTTATTGAATGACAGTGTATTTTAATTGTTTGTTTTACTTTAAAAGATAATTAGATAGTATTCTCATTTGCAAGCGACTGAACCTCTTCAAGTGTAAGACCTGTAACTTTGGCAATTTCTTCAAAAGAAATACTTCCAAGAGCAATTAAATTCTTCACAATTTTTAAATACCTTTCTCTATACCTTTCTTTTCACCTTTAATTTCACCCTCTGCTATAGCTTCATTTCTCAAATCTCTGATAGCTTGACACATATCAACATCTCCCTCTCTATCTTGTGAAAAATTCAGATTTGAATTTGTTACCGTATTAATCAGATCGGCTGTTCTCTTTGAAACTTTTTTGTATTTATTGTCGTTTTCGACAATCTCACACAGTTCCTTTTTGTTTTTTGAGTTCTTGATAAACTTAAACACCAGCCCCAGCTCCGATTCAAGCTTATCAAAATCCTCTTCGGTCATTGTTGCCGGCTGAATAAGATGAAGATGATAATTGTCGATATACTTCAACAAATCTTTATCTGCATCAAGCATACTGTGGAGGTCTGTCGGGGCAGTCCATTCGTCTGCACCGAAATACACAGTAAGCGTAATTACCGGCAGAATCTTATCATTGGCATGAAATCCCGATAAGTATTCATCGGACTTTGCCTTGTCGCCGTCCTTTTTATGAGCTTTGTCTATTGCGGCAACCTGCGTAATATATTGCATTGAATCATACAACATCGTTCTTGGCGGCATTGCATAGTGCATTTGAGATTGATTTTCAATTCCAAGCAACATGTACGCAACTTTTCCGTCCTGCTTAACCGTGGCACTTTTAAGTACATCACGATATTTTTGAACAGGTACTGTACTTCCGTCTTTTCCGTACGGCAAAACAATTGTGGTTGTATCAAGCTGTGTAAGGCTGTCGGGATTGATTACTTTCTTGCCTTTATACAGATAATAATTAAATATATCCGCAAATGTAGCGTTATCCTGCATATATTCTTTTGTGATTGTGTCTTTATTTGCCATTTTTATCACACTTCGTTTCAAGATTTTCTTATTAACAGTATATCATAAATTATTGTAGAATACAATGATTTTTTTTGGGAGTTTTAAAAAAATTATGACAGCATTATCAAGGATATTTTCTAACAGTAACTTTCGGTAGGGGGCGTTCGACTGCCTTATTTGACTTTGGTCGGTAATTGTGACAGATTAAACACAAATATAACAGAGGAGCTTAAAACTCCCGACTAAAATCAACTTTCGGTCGGGTACGTGAAGTAAGGGTTAAAATAAAACTATCTTCACGTGCGAAAAAACACGTGCGAAAAAACACGTGCGAAAAAACACGTGCGAAAAAAAACAAAAATTGGTATAGACAAATTGATTGATTTTGTGTATAATAAAATGTGGACTACTTATTTACTTAAATTTTATTTAAAGAAAGGAATGCAATGATATGGAGAATTTAAAAAAGCTTACGGCATTTTCTCTTGCTGTGGCAATGCTTGCCGCATTTTCGGGCTGCGGAGATCAGACATGGTCATACAGAACCAAGGACGTTTCTCTTTCGGCAGGCACTTACATTTTTAATCTTATGAACGGTTACTATGAAGCTTACGGTATGGTTGATACTCCCGATGAGGTTGACGATATCCTTAAAGAGGAGGTTACCGACAGCGACAAAGATGTTACCAAGACAGTCGAGCAGTTCGCTCTTGACAGTGCAGACGAGGATACTTTGAAAATGGTAGCTGTTGAGGATATTTTCAAAAAAAATAACCTTAAGCTTGATACAGATGATACGGCACTTGCCGAAACGTATGTAGGTCAGGTGTGGAGTACTATGAAGCAGACCTGCGAGAAGTACGGAATCTCCGAGGAAAGCTTTAACTATTGCTACGTTGAAGCTCCCGCAAAGTCGGAAAAGGTTTTTGAATTCCTTTACGGCAAGGACGGCTCGGAAGCTGTTTCGGACGACGCTCTTATCGAGTACTATAAGGATAAGTACACAGGCTATGCTTATTTCAGCCTTAGTATGACAGATTACGACGACGAGGGCAACGCTGTTCCGAAGAGCGACGCTGAAGTTAAAAAGGCAGAGGAAAATTTCAAGGCTTATGCCGATATGATTAACAATGACAAAAAGAGCTACAAGGACGCTGTTCTTAAGTATACGGAAGATTACGACCTTTCCTCCGACCCCACATATTCGGGTTCTTATAACAAGGAAGACAGCACTCTTACAGAAGCTGTTACAGCTCCGCTGGATAATCTTAAAGAGGGTCAGGCTGAGTTTGTAAAATCAGGTGAGGGTGAAGACGCTATCTATTATCTGGTTTACAAGCCTGTTACCGATGATATTATCGATTTCCTCGATGACGAAGACGATGATTCCTCAGACGTTGTGGAAACTTCCGATACCGCTTCGGCAGAAACCGAAATTTATGACCTCAAAACAGGTTACTCACGCAGCTCACTTCTGGAGGAAATGAAGAGTGACGATTTTGCGGATTACCTTAAGAATTATGCTTCGGGAATTGGTGTTGAAAAGAATCCTGCCATTGTTGATAAGTTTAAGCCTAAGCTGTTTGTAAAAGATGATGATGAAGAAGATTGATGATATCTTTTGAAACGGGTGATTGATTATGTCAAAGAAACTTAAAATTTTAAGTGTTGTTTCAGCATTGTGTCTTCTTGGTTCGGCAGCCTGCTTTTCGGGCTATGCCGTTGAGCTTGCCAACAGTCCGTCCGGAGAGGATTACACGGGGAATGCCGGCGTTTATACAGACCCCGGTACTACTGCTTACACCGACCCCGGTACAACCTATGCAGACCCCGGTACAACATATACCGACCCCGGCACGACCTATGTAGACCCCGGTACAACGTACACCGACCCCGGCACGACCTATACAGACCCCGGTACAACGTATACCGACCCCGGCACGACAACGTACACCGACCCGGGTACTACAACTTATACCGACCCGGGATATACGGTATCAACCTACACCGACCCCGGAACAACTTATACCGACCCGTCATATTACAGCAATACCACTACCAATGTTGTAAGCGACAGCACTTATCAGACGTATAATTACGACAATTACACCTACTACAACACAACAAGCTATTATATGGATTATACAAGCCAGTATAATCAGTACGTTGCGAATACGTATCAAGCCAAGTATGACGATAACTATTACTATGTTCCGTCATACACCGCCCCCGAAGAAAGTCTTATTGAAATAGACAGCAAGGAAGTGGATACGGACGAGCTTACCAGAGATGACTGGAACAAAATTATGCTTGCTCTTTCCGACGGTAATGTTACCGAAAGCGATACACAGACATTTAACTTTATTAAAAATAACGTTGAAGAGGGAGATACATCTGTTGACTGGATGCTGTACCTCGGAATAGTGCTTGTTTTTATGGCGGTACTTACGGTGGCGTTTGTTGTAATTACAACTAATAAGGCTAATGACAAATTGAATTTTGCATAATGAATTTTGCTCCTCTTTGGAAAGTGTTTCCGAAGAGGAGTTTTTGTTATAAGCATTTAAGGCTTGAGCCAAACTTTAAAGGATAAATCTTTTTTCGGCTGTAAGCTATCACTTTTTACACATTGTTCACTTTAAATTCATTACTTAAGAAAAACTTTATGAGAAAATAAAATCACAGCATTATTTCATAATCGCCAAAATAAAACCGTAAATAACTCCGGCAAGTGTTCCGTAAACTATAACGGGTCCCGCTATTGTGAACATCTTCGCTCCCAATCCGAGTATGAAGCCTTCGGATTTGAATTCGATTGCCGGAGCTGCCACGGAGTTTGCAAATCCCGTTATGGGTACTAATGTGCCTGCCCCTGCGTGCTTGGCAATTTTACTGTATATGTTGAGTGCGGTTAAAAGTACACCGATGAATACAAGCGTTACAGATGTCCATGTTCGAGCGTTTGTTTCGTCTGCCCCGAAATACATATACAGTTGTGTGAAGCTTTCACCGATAACACATATTATTCCCCCGACAATAAATGCCCAGAAGCAGTTCCTTAACAGCTTGCTGTCGGGTGATTTTTCCTGTGTGAGCTTTTCATATTCTTTTTGTGATATTTCCATTTTTAATACCTCGCTAGTTTTGAATGTATTGATATTTTTTCCAATTTCAAGCGGAAATATACACTGAGTCGGCGGTTTGTTTTGCCATACCGCACAACGGATTTGGCATTTTTATCAAGTATTTAAAACAAACTGTAAAATTAAAAAAATTCTGCATTCAACGCTTTATTTTGCGGAAAAATTGTTGTATAATATATAGTGGTTTGTAGAATACAGTCGCTTGGAGGTGTCCGATTGGAAATATATCTCGATAACAGTGCAACAACAAAAATCTGTCCCGAAGCTGCCGAAAAAATGATTTATGTTATAAACAACATTTACGGCAACCCGTCTTCTCTTCATTCAAAGGGTCTGGAAGCCGAACACGAGCTTAATTATGCCCGAAAGGCTGTTGCTGATTCGCTGGGGGTTGACGCAGGGGAAATCTTCTTTACAAGCGGAGGCACGGAAGCGAATAATCTCGCTGTGTTCGGTGCGGCTCGTGCAAAGAAAAGACTTGGCAATAAAATAGTCACAACGTCGGTTGAGCATTCGTCCGTGTATGAAAGCTGTAAGGCTCTTGAAGCAGAGGGCTTTGAGGTGGAGTATATTACTCCCGAACAAACGGGCGAAATTTCCGAAAAACAGCTTTATAATGCGATTGATGAAAATACAGTTCTTGTATCGATGATGATTGTGAATAACGAAACAGGTGCGATATTCCCTGTCAACTCTTTAAGAAAAATTGTTAAGGAGAAAAAATCCCCTGCACTTATTCACTGCGATGCCGTTCAGGCTTACGGTAAAATTCCTGTGAAACCGTACAAAATTGACTGCGACCTGCTCACGGTGTCGGCTCATAAAATTCACGGTTCAAAGGGTTCGGGTGCTTTGTTTGTTAAAAAGGGTACTCACATAAAACCTATAATTTACGGCGGCGAACAGGAAAAGAAAATCCGCCCCGGCACGGAAGCTTTACCGATTATCTGCGGATTCGGTGCAGCGGCTGAGAATATCGGCAGCATTGAAGAGAACTATATGAGAATGTTTAATCTCAGAAATTATACCGCCGGTAAGCTTTTAAAAATTGACGGCATTACTATTAATTCTCCGGCTAGTTCATTGCCGTATATTCTGAATGTTTCGGCGGTGGGTGTGAGAAGCGAAACTATGCTCCACTTTTTGGAGAAGAAAAATATTTATATTTCAAGCGGTTCTGCCTGTGCAAAGGGTAAGAAGAGCCACGTTCTTTCCGCTATGAATATGCCTGCGGAAAGAATTGATTCCGCATTGCGTATAAGCTTTTCAAAATACTCTTCGGAGGAAGAGGTTGACGAGCTTGTAAAAGCGATTGAAGAGGGTATGAATATATTGGTTAAATCAAAAATTTAAAATAAATTTATTATAAGTGGTAACTATTATGAAAAACGAATATGATAACGGAAAATTCACGGATACTCCGCAGTTTACATTTGTAACTCCCGAAGAGTACAAGAGTATGCTCGTGACCGATACTCCGAAAAGAAAAGAAATTATACTTGCCAAAATAGGCGAGATTGCTTTAAAGGGTCTTAACAGAAAGAACTTTGAGGATTTGCTCATTAAAAACATTAAGAAAAAAATTCATAAGCTGGGACGTTTTGAGGTTGTATCCTCACAGTCCACTATCCGAATAACTCCCCTTGACGATTCTGTCGATATGGACGAGGTTTCGGAGAGAGTTTCAAAGGTTTTCGGAATTGTTACGTTTTCGAGAGCCTGCGTTACCGAAAAGGATATCGAGGATATCAAGGCGGCGGCAGTTGAGTATTTAAAGCCGATTTTCAGTAAGAATATCTCTTTCAAAGTTGAGTCGAAACGTTCGGATAAAAAGTTTCCTTACGGCTCACCCGAGATTTCAAAAATTGTCGGCGGTCATCTTGCCGATACGTTTCCTAATGTTACGGTGGACGTGCATAATCCCGATGTCACCGTGACAGTTGAAGTAAGAGATTTTGCGGCATACGTTCACGCAAGCGTTGAAGAGGGTGCAGGCGGTTTGCCGGTAGGCTGCGGAGGTAAGGCGGCTATATTAATCAGCGGCGGCATTGACAGTCCCGTGGCGGCTTATATGATGTCTAAAAGAGGTATAGAGCTTACTGCCGTGCATTTTGCAAGTCCGCCGTATACAAGCGACAGAGCCGAAGAAAAGGTTCGTGATTTGCTTGAAATAGTTTCCGACTATGCAGGAAGTATGGATATGTATACAGTTCCGTTTACCAAGATTCAGGAGGAAATTCAGAAGAATTGTCCCGAGGAATTGTTTACTATTATTATGCGTCGTCTTATGATGAACATTGCACAGAGAATAGCCGATAAAGTCGGCTGTCAAGCTCTTATAACAGGCGAAAGTCTGGGTCAGGTGGCAAGTCAGACAATAGGTGCGTTGGCTTGTACCGATGAAGTTGCCGATATGCCTGTTTTCCGTCCGCTAATCGGAATGGATAAAAAAGACATCATTGCGATTTCGCATAAGATTAACACATTTGAAACATCATGTTTGCCTTATGAGGACTGCTGTACAGTGTTTACACCTCGTCACCCGAGAACGAAGCCAAAGCTTGATTTGGTAAGAAAAGCCGAAGCCAAGGTTGATTGGGAAGAGATGATTAACGAAGCTGTTGAGAACGTTAAAATAACAAAGATAATGCGTGATTCGTAATTGTTTTTTGGATATACTCGAAAGCGTTAAGATTTACCGTCAATATTTTAAAAAATTGAGATTTTTTAAAACCCCTCCGTCAGCCTTACGGCTGACACCTCCCCTAAAAGGGGAGGCTATTTGGTTCTCGATTTATTAAAGTCGCCCCTTATAGGGGAGATGTCCGCAGGACAGAGGGGTTTAATTCCGTTTGCTAAATCTTTTAGATTTTGAGTATAAGTTAAAAATAAACTATCTTCACGTGCGAAAAAAAAGGAGGTTTAGGGTGAATTGAAAGCGGAAATTTATTCTGTGGTAGATAAATCTTTCAAACCGGCTTCTCTTGATAAAAAGATGAATTCGGTAACTAATCAGCTCAGAGATGCTGATATTGAAATTCTCTACAAAACTGATTTGGAAGCAGATAAAATAAAACTGCTTGAAGCACTTCGTCAAAGCTATTCAGTGGACGAGGGTATTCAGCTTATAATTATTGCAAATGCCCTTGACGGTACATCAAACTGCGATACTCTTAAGCTTTTTAAAAAGCTTTGTCCCAAACATACCGAAAATGCAGATAACGCCGATTATGATGAGGATAACGGCGACGAAAATATTTCCGAGTACAAGGATAAGGGCGACCTTGAAAATCTTGCTACCGAGCTTGAAGCGGACGACAGCAGGAAAAAGAAAACTTCAACCCAAACAGCTAAACGCAGGGTTGTAAACGAAATATGGTCTACAGGCGATTTGGGCAAGGGCTATGAGGGCTGCTTCATTCTTTACGACAATAAAATGGTTCTCGCTTTGCCGAAAGAATCTTTGGCTAAGGTTTCAACTGCCGAGCTGATTATTGCAGGTGCTAAAAAAGCAACCTCCGCAAGAGGTATAACTACAGGAAATATCGTGAGCGGAAAAGTTTCCGACCACTTTGATTATTACTCAATCGCACAGGATAAGGAAGATGTGAAAAAGAAGAAAGGCTTTTTTGCAAGTATTTTCCCGTCCAAGGGCGATAAACCGCTTGAAGTGGTCAGAAAAGTTGTTCTTATGATAGCGTCCGTTACGTTCATTATTACGGCTATCGTTTTGTGTAAGCTGCTCTTTGTTGAGCCGGCACAGGTTGAAGATGATTTTGATGTGCTTAGAAAAATTGCTCATTCGGTAAAAGTAAACAGTGATACCGATCAAATAGATTCCGACGGTGAGCCTGCCGAAACGCTTGACAGATTCGCACAGCTTAAGGCTATCAATCCCGAGATTGTAGGCTGGATTTATATTCCCAATACAACATATATCGATTATCCCGTTCTCGATCATGACGGCGACGGACCTTATTCACAGTACTATCTGCACCGTGATTATAAAGGCAATGCGTCAAGCTACGGTTCGATTTTCCTTGATTACAGAAGTGAAAACAGTGTTAATTCCAAAAACGTAATACTTCACGGTCATAATATGGATAACGGTATGGTATTCCACCAGCTGCTTAGTTACTCCGATCTTTCATTCTATCAGAGTACACCCGTTATTCAGTTCGATACCCCCGACTTTGATGCAGACTGGAAGATTATTTCCGTATTCAAAACCAATACACTTACATCTCAGGGCGAGTTCTTCAATTACCTCAGAGGTGAGTTTGAGAACGATACGGAGTTTATGGATTTTGTATATAATATTATGGAGCGTTCGATAATCGATACGGGTGTTACCGTAAACGAGGACGACCAGCTTCTTACACTTTCAACTTGTTCTTATGAGTTCACCAATTTCAGAACGGTAATTGTTGCGAGAAGAGTTAGAAAGGGCGAGGATTCCAAGGTCGATGTTTCAAAAGCGAAGCTTAACCCCGATGCAGTATGGCCGCAGTGCTACTATGCAAAGAACGGCGGTCAGAGAAAAGAGCTTACCGACTTTATCACAGCCAGCAAAGCAGGTGATACTCCTTGGTATGACGGCGACTACAAGCTTGACAAGAAAGACATAAGAAAGGACGACACCGATTCCGAAACCGACACCGAAGACGAAGAGGAGAAAGCGGAAGAGGAACGCAGAAAGCAGGAAGAAGAGGAACGTCAGAAGCAGGAAGAGGAAGAGCGTCAGCGTCAGGAAGAAGAGGAACGTCAAAGACAGGAAGAGGAAGAACGTCAGAAGCAGGAGGAAGAGGAACGCAAGAAGCAGGAAGAGGAAGAACGCAAGAAGCAGGAAGAGGAAGAACGTAAGAAACAGGAAGAAGAGGAACGCAAACGTCAGGAAGAGGAAGAGCGTCAGCGTCAGGAAGAAGAGGAACGTCAAAGACAGGAAGAGGAAGAACGTCAGCGACAGGAAGAAGAGGAACGCCGCAGACAGGAAGAGGAAGCCGCAAGACAGCAGAGCGAACTTGAAAATCAATCCTCCGAACCCGAGGAAGCTAACACTCAGCCCGAAAATCCCGAGGGATAATATTAATGAAAATGGGGGACACTCTGTAGCCGGAGTGTCCTTTTTCACTAATTTATCTCTATTCTCTTTGACGTTCACGTGTTAAAAAAGGAGTACGAAGATGGAGTGCAGTATAATATATTACATAGCTTATAAAACAGGATATATTCAAAGAAATTTAAATAAAAAATTTAATACTATCCCCGATATAAAAGTAACGTCTACTTTGGCTGCCGTGTCGGGTGAGGATTTATCCGAAAAATTTAAACAGTCGATTGAAAAAACAGATTTGATAATAGTTATAGGCGGTCTGTCGGCGGCGGAGAACAGAAACGTTATGACTATTCTGTCGGATTATTTCAATAACAACGAAATGGAAGTTACTTTTAACAAAAAGGTTGTCAATCCCGACGGCGGCAAGGACGGTTTCCTTATCAGAAGCAAGGATAAATATATTGCCGTTCTGCCCGATGAACCCGAGCATATTAATAAAATGTTCGGCAGCGAGCTTATGAAAAATATCAATATCACTCCCGATACGGCTGTTGAAATGCCCGAGCCTGTGATTACTCATTCGGTGGTGTTCGCACCCGAACCCGATTATTCTCTCGATAAGCTCAAAAATAAAAGACATTCGAGTATTCTTGTTACCGTGTTTATAACGCTGGGAATTATAATTGCGTTGGCAGCGGCAGTCTGGATTTACAGTGTGTATTATATGTAAAGGAGTGTTTGAATGGGAGTATTTTTCACGGCAGACTTACATTTCAACGATAAAAATATTATGCTTTACGAAAACCGCCCGTTTGAAAACATTAACGAGATGAACAATAATTTGGTTAAAAATTGGAACAGCGTTGTGTCGGTTAATGATGAGGTGTATGTTGTCGGGGATTTTGGCGGTGACGGCATAGAGGAAAAGTTTTTGTCAATGCTTAACGGTGTAAAATATCTTGTTAAGGGGAATCACGATGTTCGGAGCAATGATTATTACAGACAGGTCGGGTTTAAGGAAGTTTACGATAAACCCGTAATTTTTGAGGGGTTCTGGATTTTATCTCACGAGCCGATATATGTTTGTGAAAATATGCCGTATGCGAATATATTCGGTCACGTGCATAATTCTCCGATTTACAAGACGTACAGCAGTCATCATTATTGTGTGTCGGTTGAGAGAACGGCGTATAAGCCGATTTCGTTTGAAGAAGTGAAACTTAGAGTTCAAAGCAATTGTAGACAGTAAGTGAACTCCAACGCATTTTATCAGATAAAATTGTAAATTTTTTGTTAATATTTTGGAGAAATCCCGAAAAGCCTGATTTAATCGGACTTTTCGGGATTTTCATTTTTTGAGTAAAATTTGACAAGTTGTTTTTTGAAAAATTTTTTACTTTTAAGAGGTTATTGTTTATAATTAAAGTTGTGAGGAGGCGAAGCTTGTTAAAGTTTGGTCAAGCTTTTCAAAGCTTGCGGGTCAAGGGCAGAGCCCTTGTCGCTGACGAAACAAATTATTGTAGAAAAATAAACTCCCCTCAGCGAAACTAAACGAACTATCAAAGAAAACAAAAATAAAACACGCACATAAAAATACTATCTTCCGACGCAAACCAACAAAGGCAACAGCGTAGCGAATTGCCGGTCGAGAGAAGAGTAAATAAAAATGTACGACCTAATTCCTGCGGACGTTGTCCGCCGAAAGGAGAAATAATATGAAAAATCTTTACAACGCTATGGATAAACTTCTCACTGCGGAGGAAAGCGTGAACGCTTTCTTGAACGTTCTCGACACATTTTCCAGATGTTCAGGCGAGGATATCGAAAAAACAGCACCGTCCTTGATAAAAATTACACAGTCGGTGCTTAAGGACGTTTCGGAAAATCAGCACGAAGCAATCGGTATAATCGACAATTTCCTTGCAAACAACAATAATAATGCGTAATGCGTAATTCGTAATGCGTAATTATGACAGGCGGAAGTTTATTTGTTATACGAAAGTTTGTTTAATGGGTTAGAATTTAAGTGAAGAGGGAATAGTGAAAAGTATTTCAGCGTGTGGGATAGGGAGTTTCAACATTGCTTGCCCCTGTCATATAATCCATTGACAGATTATAAAATTTCGCAAGAATAAGAATACTGTCAACGGGTATTCTCGTCCGACCGCTTTCGTAGTCGGAGTACGTTCTTTGACCGATGTGCAGTAAGTCGGCGATTTTTTGTTGTGTGAGATTGCGGTCTTCTCTGATGTTGCGGATTCTTTGATAGTATGTCATAGTGTGTTATTCCTTTATAATTTTTTATTTTTACACGAATTTCGTAGGTAGTATAAAAAAATTATAATAAATTTTGATAAAAGACTTGACTTTTAGAGTAATAAACACTAAAATAGATATATACGATGTGTGCTTTTGAATATCCTGATTTTATTTTTTACGTCGGATTTTATTTATATATTTTATTGCTTGTTATTAACTTATTAGATTATTTAATGCGTTAATGAGTAATTATGATTTTCTTTGTAAATGATGAAAAAACTGTCGATGGTATTATTTGTTACATTAATATCGACAGTAAAACTTAAATTTTATAATTTTTATATAGAAAAATATTAAAAAACTATTGACAAGAACATATGGCTTATGGTAAAATATGTATAAAGTAAGATTTGTTACATTATGCTAAATAGAGAAAGGGTGAGTTTTATGTATTGTAAAAATTGCGGTAAGGAAATTAATGATAAAGCTGTGATTTGCGTAAATTGCGGAGTACCTACAGGCGTTTCAGTAAATCCCTCAAAATCAAGCGAAGGTTTGGCAGATGATGTTGTGCCGGGTTGGCTTATTGCGGTATGTATATTAATACCTATTGCAGGGATAATCATAGGCATAATAAAATGCTCCGAAGGGTCTGAGATTGTAGGTAAAAAATGCATTAAGTATTCCGTAATTACTTGGCTTATTTGCTTTGCAGTAATTTTTATCAGCTATTCATATATTAATATATAGTGAAATGGAGATATTAGTGATATGTATTGTCCTGTTTGTGGTGGTAAAGCCGAAAAAATAATTGACTATATGGGTGCAAAAGTTTGTCCCGAATGTGGCTGTGTTATAGAAGTTCCCGTTAATGGAGTTACTTCAAAATCAAAAAGAGAAATTGATCGATTGAAAGTTGTAAAAATACTTTCAATTATATCAATAATATTTATTGTGATTGGATTAATTGATTCATTGCTTAATTTGATTTATTCGTATGAATATGAATATAGCGAATATTATATACTTCAATTAATCAATTTGACTATGCTGGCTATGGTTTTTATATTTATGAACATAAAAAAGGATATTCCTTTAAAGGCAGCACTTACTGTTTATACAGCTTATACAGTTGTAAGTTGTGTAAAAGATACAGTACCTTTACTTGGAGTTAATGGTAGAGTATTATTTTCATTATTATTTTCATTTTCAACATCTTTATGGTTAGTCGGTTATGTGTCTTTAATATGTTCTCTAATTTTTGCTTTAATTATGGTTTTTAAAAATAAAATAATTTATGGCAGAATATCAAAGATAGTAATTTTGTATTTAATTACAAATATATTTAGATTTTTTTTAGGCTCGGGGACTTTGGATTTATCCGTTGTACCCATTGTTTTATTAATCTATGCACTTTATTTTTTTGTATGTGACAAAATAGAAAATAAATATGATAATGTAATGTCATTATAAGGAGAACTTTAATGTTAGATTTGGGAAAATGGTCGGTAGTTATAACAATTGTGAGTATTATTCAGATTGTGGGTTATTTTGTGGCATGTGCGGAAATACCTAAGATTGCAAAAGATAAGGGTCACGAACAAGTGAGCAGTATCGTTTTGTTTTTCTTTGGCTTGCCGTATATGATATATGTTGCTTCATTGCCCGATTTGAAAGCAAGAAAAGCCGAAACGAAAAACATTTTTGACAATACATCTGTTGTAAATAATCCCTCTGTTACGAACAGTTCCGCTACAAATACATACAACTCAAGCAGTACAGCAAATGTCGGATATAACAATACCTCAAACCCAAAAACCAACAGACCGTCCAAGAACGGAGAATCAAATCTTGAACAATGGATTTGCCCCGAATGCAAATGGATTAATACCGGCACTCATAAAGGTTGCCAAAAATGCGGATACGGCAGTTACGAAAAAAATTCTGCGGTAGGCGGCTGGACTTGCCCCGAATGCGGTTGTTCAAACCTAATAAACAGAATTACTTGTTCAAAATGCGGAATTAAAAAACCTCTGTAATTTATTGCGGAGAGTGTTTACGGAGGTGAATGTATGGACATAGTTTTATCATTTGTTGTTACAGGCTTGTGTATTGTTGCGGTAATCGGCTATATTGCGGCGGCTTTTGAAACTGCAAAGACTGCACACGAAAAGGGTCACGAAAGTATAAGTGCGGCGGTTTGTTTATTTTTGGGCATTCCCTATATGATAACCGTTATGTCATTGCCGAATTTGAAAGCAAGGCAGGGAGATAACTTTAATTCCGAGTATACACAGTCATCTGTGCAAACCCAAAGTAAGGGAAAAGGATTTGGATTAGTAGCTGTTATTTTGGTTTTGGTTTGTGCTGTAGGCGGTTTCCGATATGGAAAAGAAAAAAGTTGAGCATATACAGTATATTTTGAAATATAATGATTGGAAAAGACACGAAATAGATGACGGTTCAATTTATACTTTGGGATTGGATTTTTATAACAATTACGTTAATTATACAATTGATACATACAGTATTTATTTTCCAAAGCAGACGATTGCTCGTTTTGATTATGAAGTAATTGACAGCAAAACGATTGCCTTTACTTACAGTAACGGCTTGGAAGTTGAGGTAAATGTTGTTTTCAACGAAGAAGAAAACAGAATGACTTTTGAACCGGCTCTTACAAATTCCGACGCTTCGGAAGAATGGGTTGTGTATGATAAGTTATAGGAGGATTTTTAAATGAAAAAAAGAAGTTTAATCGCAGCGGCACTTGTACTTTCAACGTGCTTTGCAGGTTGCGGAAGTAAGGAATCAACAAGTTATGTTGAAGAAACACAGGAAAGTTCCGTTGTATCTTCCGAAGCAGTTCAAAATAATGCTGCTGATACCGTTGTTCCGGAGGGAGCTGTAAGCTCCGAGGAGGAGAGTTCGTCCGCAGCGGAGGAATCGGAAGAGAGTTCTTCGGCAGAGGAAAGCAAAACGGAAGAGAGTAAGCAGGAAGAAAATTCGCAGGTTGAGTCAAAGGTGAACAAGGTTGGCAATGCAGCCGAGAGTTCACAAAATGAATCGCAGGAATCCGAAATAGATTTTACAACTGTTAATGCAGGCGATAAAATCGAAAATGATTTTGTACAGATGACTATCGACAGTGCGTCGGTTGGACAGGAATTATATCCGAGAGATGACGGAACTAATTATTTTCTGAGTGGTTATGGCGATAAAGAAGATGAGCAGTATTTGTATATCAAAGGAACGATAAAAAACGTTTTCGGTTCTGCATATTCTGCCGACGAGATGTATGTTAAATTCAAGTTTGATGATAAGTATGAATATAACGGTTACGTTGCTGTTGATGACGGCGATGGTGATTTTTACGGGGACTATATGAAGCCTTTAACATCAGCGGACTATTATATTTTGGCCTCTGTTCCCGATGAAATTATTAATTCGTACAAGACTTGTGAAATTAAATTTGCTTTTCATGATAATTTCAAATATGATTATTCATCTGATTTTGGCGAATATGAAAATCGCTATGTAATTACGGTTACAAAGTGATTTGTTTATTTTGATTTTAATAAAAGCGTCGTTTTATTTTATTTCCCCGAATCAACCAATTGACTTTACTCCCACAACATTATATAATATATACAGTGATGTTTCTACATTATAAAACAAAATTCAAGAGGTGATTTTTAATGTACAAAAACTATATGTTCGACCTGTACGGCACACTCGCCGATATCCACACGGACGAAAGCGACATTTCCCTTTGGGAGAAAACAGCCGAATATTATTCCTCCCACGGTGCGGACTACACCGCCGAGGAACTTCAAAAAAACTACTGTAAGCTTGTGGACGACGAAAAGAATGTTATACATTCCGCTCACCCCGAATATAAATATATAGATATCAAAATCGAAAAGGTCTTTAAAAAGCTATACACCGATAAGGGCGTTTCCGTAACAGATGAAACAGTTGCCGATACGGCTCTGTTTTTCAGACGTGCCTCACGTGAATATATAAGGCTTTATGACGGCATTACCGAGCTTCTTGACGACCTCAAAAGTAACGGTGGAAACGTCTATCTTCTTACAAACGCACAGCGTGCCTTTACTTGGGACGAGCTTGGTATTCTCGGAATACGTGACAAGTTCGATGGCATTGTTATTTCCTCGGACGAGGAGTGCTGTATTGCTCGACCGCTATAACCTCGACCCAAAGGAAACAATAATGGTAGGCAACGACCCAACAGCCGACATTAAAGGCGGTTTGAATGTTGGTCTTGATACACTCTACATTCACACGAATATTTCTCCCGAAATCGACCCGAACTCGGGTGCGACCTACTTTATCCCCGACGGAGATACTTTGAAAATGAGGGATTATCTGATATGACGCAGGCACAGTTTATGTACGACCTAATGATTGCCCTTGACGGTATTCCCGACGAAGAAAAATTA
Source organism: uncultured Ruminococcus sp. (assembly GCA_902801245.1). Classification (GTDB taxonomy): domain Bacteria; phylum Bacillota; class Clostridia; order Oscillospirales; family Acutalibacteraceae; genus RUG592. Next base: position 17,959 of record CADCHW010000032.1, on the reverse strand, counting down.
GTTCTTACAAACGACTACACCCGGTACTTTGAAGACAGACTTAACAAAGGTATGAGCGAGGAGAGAATCGTTAATTCCTTAAAATCCCCCGGTGAGATTGCCCGACGGTACAAAAGCGGAAATCCTATTCCCATTGACGGTGTAGATTCCGTTCTCACGTCCAATCCAAAGGGAAATAAAACCGCTTCAAGTGTGATTAAGTTTATTTTGCTTGTTCCCGTGTGCGGTGTTTATGAGGTGCTTGCGGTTGTTCTGGGAATTGCCTTGCTTGCGGTAATATTGGCATTGTGTATGGCTTGTACGTTGGGTGTGGTTGTGTCGTTCGTGTCGGCTTCTCTCAATATGGGATTTATTTTTCTGGGTGTCGGTGCGGTTTGCTTGACGTTTGCATTTGTAATGCTGTTTATGATAACGTTAAAACTTTCGATTAACGCAGTCAAGATTTTCCCGAAATTTATGAGCCGTATTCTCAGTAACAAACCAAAGGAGAGGTAATGACATATGAAAAAAATATCAATGCTCTTTTATATCTCTCTGACGGTTGGTTTGATTTTTGCAATTGCAGGCGGTGTTATGATTGACAAGGGTGAAGTGAATATGGGTCAGATTTACGATATTCTGCAAGAGAACCTGAATTTCAGCGAAAAAAAGGTTGTCTTTGAACAAGCGGAAATACCCGAATTTTCCGAGGGTGAAAAATACACCTCAGATAAAAACGTCACATATCCGCTCAATGAGTTCCATACTCTTGAAATATATGCAGAGGGTTGTTCCGTTGAGTTTAAGCCTACAAATGCGGACGATATGAAAATTTCTCTCGATTACCCGAAGAAGCTCAACAATAAAATTTTCCTCCGCACGGCAGTAAAAAACGGCTCGCTCAAAGTTCTTACAACGTGGGCGGACAGTAACGGCGGTGTTGGAAGCCGTGACGTTGTGCTTACGGTTGAAATCCCCGAAAACTACAAGGGGGGCTATTCAATAAACGGCAGCGGGACGGCTGTTGACATTTGCAGTCTTGAAAGTTCAATGGATTTTTCATTTAATCTTCTCGGTTCAACCGTGAAAACAGGAGAACTCAAGGAGAACTCACAGGCGGCGAATTTATCTTTGAACTCAGCGGAACTACGCTTAATGCGGAAAGTATAGAATCAAGAGGGGGCATTAATTTTTCGGTGACATCTTCGACTATGAATATCGATACGTTAAGCTCGGCATATACAAGACTTAACGCAAGCTCGTCAACGGTGAACCTCAAAAATATTTCAGGCGGTATCACAACGGATTCACAGACTTCAACTTTGAATTGTGAGTTTAAGCATATCGGCGGTAACGTCAATATTACGGCGGAAATGGGAAGCGTTAACGTGAAAATTCCGCATAATTCGCCTGTGTCGCTTCGTCACGAGGAAAGTTATTCAACCTTTAAGAATAACGTCAAATGGACGGATAAGGGCGATAAAAACAAAGATTCCAAATATATTATCGATACAAATGTGAAATTTAGTATTGTAACACTTGAAGAAAAGTAGTAAAATAGAATATGCACAGTGTGCAAATGAAGTGCCGAAAGGCACACTTCACGTTGCCCAAATGGCAATGGCAATACAAATTTACGGAGGCTTTATTATGAATATAGTTGTTCTTGCAGGCGGTCTTAGTACGGAAAGAGATGTTTCTATAACTTCGGGTACTATGGTTGCCGGTGCATTGAGAAAGCGTGGACATAAGGTTGTTTTGCTAGATGTCTTTATGGGCTACGAGCAGGACGAGTGCGATATAAAATCCCTCTTTGAAGAGGGTTACGATTTTACGGAAAATCTCGGAGTTCGTGAGATTATCCCCGACCTCAAAAAAATCAAGGCTCAGAGAAGAGATAAATCCGACCGTTTCCTCGGTGAACACGTTGAGGAAATATGTCGCTATGCGGATATTTGTTTCCTTGCACTTCACGGCGACAACGGCGAAAACGGCAAGCTTCAGGCAACTTTTGATTTGCTCGGCATTAAATACACGGGCAGCGGTTATTTGGGCAGTGCCGTGGCTATGAATAAGGGAATTACAAAAAGTATTTTCCTGAATCACGGTATAGGCACACCCTCGGGCGACTGTTTCAAACCCGAAGACAAAGATAACGGCAAACTTGCAAAATGGAATGTGTTCCCCTGTGTTGTAAAGCCTTGCTCGGGCGGCAGCAGCGTAGGTGTTTCCATAGTGGAGAATAAGGCTGATTTTATAAAGGCTATGGACGAAGCTTTTGTGTATGAAACAGAAGTTCTTGTAGAGCAGTACATAAAAGGAAGAGAGTTTTCTATCGGCGTAATTGACGGAAAGGCTCTGCCTATTATTGAGATTATCCCCAAAGAGGGCTTTTACGATTACGTTAATAAGTATCAGAGCGGAAAGACAGAAGAGGTCTGCCCGGCTGTGCTTGACGAGGAAACCACAAAACGCTTGCAGAACGAAGCCGAGAAAGCATATAACGCATTGCAGCTTGAAGCATACGGCAGAGTTGATTTTCTCCTTGACAGCGACGGAAAAAGCTATGCACTTGAAGCAAATACATTACCCGGTATGACAAGTGCAAGTCTTATCCCACAGGAAGCGGCGGCTGTAGGAATCAGCTACGAGGAGCTTTGCGATAAGATAGTTGAAGTTTCTCTTAAAAAGTACGAGGTGTAATTTATGAAGCAATTAACATTGGGCGATATAGCCGAAGCCTGCGGAGGTCAGTATATCGGTGATAAATCAAAGCTGACTGTTGCCGTTAGTGATGTTGTTATCGACAGTCGTCTTGTTAAAGATGGTTCGCTTTTCGTTGCCATTAAAGGCGAACGCACGGACGGTCATTTGTATGTAGAAAAAGCGTATAAATCGGGTGCTGTCTGTGCAGTGAGCGAACAGGTGATGTCGGTTGATAATCCGTATATTTTGGTTCGTTCGAGTGAACAGGCTATAAAGGATATCGCAGAGTATTACAGAAGTCTTTTCTGCAATATAGAGGTTGTCGGAATTACGGGCAGCGTCGGCAAGACCAGCACCAAAGAGATGATTGCGGCTGTTTTAAGTCAGGAGTTTACGGTTCACAAAACACAGGGTAACTTCAATAACGAACTCGGTGTGCCGCTTACCCTGCTTTCTATGCCCGAAGATACAGAAGTTGCCGTTGTCGAAATGGGAATCAGCGATTTTGGCGAAATGACACGTCTTAGCAAAATGGTAAGACCGACTGTTTGTGTTTTAACAAATATCGGCTGCTGTCACCTTGAAAACCTGAAAGACCGTGACGGTGTGCTTAAAGCCAAAACGGAGATGTTTAACTACAAGGAAGAGGACGCTCTTATTTTCGTGAACGGTGACGATGATAAACTTGCGACTGTTGAGAACGTTACGGCAACCTATGGACTTGGCACACAGAACAACTACTATGCCGAGAACATTAAGAACAACGGAGAAAACAGTGTTTCCTGTACTCTCTGTTTTGACGGAAAAAAGCTTGACGTAACTATTCCTGCACTCGGTAATTATATGGCTGCAAATGCGGCAGGTGCGGCAGCTGTCGGAAAGGCTCTGAATATGAGCGATGAAAATATTGTCAAGGGCATTGCAAGCTATACAACGGTAGGCAGCCGTGCAAATTTGATTTCGACAGATGTCATTAAAATTATTGACGACTGCTACAATGCTAACCCGACTTCGGTCAAAGCAGCGGTTGAAACTCTCTGCAATATCAAGGGCGGAAGAAAAGTTGCCGTTCTGGGCGATATGAAAGAGTTGGGAGAAAATGAAATTTCTCTGCACAAAGAGGTCGGCGAGTATGCGGCGGAATGCGGAGTTGATGTGTTGATTACTGTCGGGGAGCTTGCGAAGAGTATCAGTGATAATGCGGACATTGCGGAAACATATCACTTTGACACGGTTGATAATGCGATTGAAGAAATTGATACTGTTCTGCACAAGGACGATATTGTTCTTGTAAAAGCATCGCTCGCATTCAATGCACTTTGAGAGGATAGTCGAATTTTTGAAAGAAATGTGAATTTAATGCGTAATTATGTTGTTGATAGTCGGAAGTTGGTTTTTTAAATATGCAGTATGAGCCGGAATAGTTGTAATATCAACGTGAAAAGTATAATGTAAGGAAAATTTATTGCAGGTGTGAAAAATGACATTAAAAAATAAACTGGGAATAACAAATTCATCGGAGCTTGCACGTGCAGAGGAAAAAATCAGTAAGAAAAAGGCTGCGGAGCTTTTTGAAAGCGGTTACTTAGACAGTCTTGTTTCGGGTACGTTTAAAGCACTTTCCGAAATTCACCGCTGTTTGTTTTCGGAAATATATGATTTTGCCGGTGAACTCAGAACCGAAAATATATCAAAGGGAAATTTTCGCTTTGCACCTGCAATGTACCTAAAAGCGGCTGTAGAAAGTGTGGAAAAAATGCCGCAGTCAAGCTTTGACGAGATTGTCGAAAAGTATGTTGAAATGAATGTCGCTCACCCGTTCAGAGAGGGCAACGGCAGAAGTATGAGAATTTGGCTTGACCTGATGCTGAAAAGTTCTCTCGGAAAAGTGGTCGATTGGAGTTTGGTTGATAAGAACGACTATCTGCTTGCAATGGAGAGAAGTCCGATAAAGGATATCGAGATAAAGCTTGTCTTGAAAAATGCTTTGACTGATAAAGTCAATGACAGAGAAATGTATATGAAAGGCATTGACTACAGCTATTTTTATGAGGGTTATTCTTTGTATAAGACAAGTGAACTTATTAAAAAAGCTGTTCTTGCGTGGGACCCGAATTTTACGAAACTTACTGCAACCGAACGCAAAGAACTTGAAGAAGCCGAAAACGACCCCGAATATATAAATCACGAGGATATAAATTGGGATTGATTAAGAATAAATTGAACAGAATTACTGATGAACTTTAATTTTTTGAGGATATTTCCGATGTGTTGAAATAATTCCCGATATATGTTATAATACCTAACGTGCAGTTAGTGCTGCATATTAAAAAGTGTGTTTTTATATCAGGAGGATTTTAAAATGAAAGACGAAACAAAATGTCTTCACTCGGGTTATCACCCGAAAAATTCCGAACCCCGTGTTGTTCCTATCGTTCAGAGTACAACCTACGTTTACGATTCAACCGAGGAAGTTGCGTCAGTGTTTGACGAGCCTACAAAGTCGCTGATTTACTCTCGCTTCGCAAACCCCACTGTTATGGCTGTAGAGCAGAAAATAGCCGAGCTTGAGGGCGGTGTCGGTGCTATGTGTACTTCTTCGGGTCAGGCGGCTACGCTGATGTCTATTCTCAACATATGTCAGGCAGGCGACAGCTTTATAAGCGTCAGCGAGGTTTATGGCGGCACTATCAACCTGTTCGCATTCACTCTTAAGAAGCTTGGTATAGAGTGTATTTTCGTTTCCACAAAGGACGACGAGGAAACCGTTGAGAAAGCATTCAAGCCGAATACAAAGGCTGTTTTCGGTGAAACTATTGCTAACCCTGCCTTGACTGTTTTCGATATAGAGAAGTTTGCAAAAATTGCTCACAAGCATAACGTTCCGCTTATCGTTGACAATACATTTGCTACTCCCATTCTCTGTAAGCCGTTTGAGTTCGGTGCGGATATCGTAACTCATTCCACTTCAAAATATATGGACGGTCACGCTGTTCAGTGCGGCGGTGTTATCGTTGACAGCGGTAATTTCGATTGGACAAGCGGAAATTTCCCCGAGCTTACAACCCCCGACGAGTCCTATCACGGAATAGTTTACACGGACGTTTACGGCAAGGCAGCTTATATCATCAAGGCAAGAATGCAGCTTATGCGTGACTTCGGTGCGTATCCTGCGGCACATTCTGCTTTTCTGCTTAATCTCGGTCTGGAAACTCTTGCCGTGAGAATGAAGAACTACTGCGACAATGCTTTGACTGTTGCAAAGTACCTTGAAAGCAACTCTCACGTTGAAAGCGTAAGTTATCCGGGTCTTGAAAGTGACGAAAACCACGCTTTGGCTGAAAAATATCTTAAGGGTTCGAGCGGTGTTATTTCGTTCATAATCAAGGGCGGCAGAGAAACTGCAATGAAGTTTATGGATTCTCTGGAGCTTGCTTCAAATGAGGTTCACGTTGCGGATATCAGAACCTGCGTTCTACACCCTGCAAGCGAAACTCACAGACAGCTCAACGATGAACAGCTTGCTGCGGCAGGCATTGAAGCAGGTATGGTAAGATTCTCGGTAGGTCTTGAAAATGTTGAGGATATACTTGCCGACTTGGAAAAGGCTTTTGCAGTGATAGATTAATATTTGAGTAATAATATAATATGAAATATAGAGGACAATAGCTTTGAATTTAATCGGGTTATTGTCCTTTTGATTTATAAAAATTACCTACCTGTACGGTTGAAATCAAATCGTAGGTTATCTTTCTTTTACCGGCAATTCGCTATGCTGTTGCCTGATTTTTTTATTGTGGAAAGATATTATTTTGATGTAGGCTTTTATTTTTGTTTTTCTTTGAAAAGTTCTTTTAATTTCGCTGAGGGTAGTTTATTTTCTACGCTAATTTGTTCCGTCAGCGAGCGGGGCTCTGCCCCTGCACCCCGCAAGCTTTGAAAAGCTTGACCAAACTTTAAAAAGCTTCGCAACCGTACAGCTACAAAATTACTCTCAATTATTAAAAAACAGTTTCATAAAAGTGAATTAATCTATTATTGTATTGACGAAAATGTGGAGATGTATTATACTAAATATAGGAATATTTACATACATCAAAAAACATCTCTAAAGAGAGTTCAGCAAAAATACTTGTCGTATTAAAAATATAAAGATAAAAAACTAGGAGGGTTAAAATTATGAGTTCATTTTCAATAGTTACGGATACAGGCTGCGATATGCCTGCCGCTTTGGCGGAGAAGCTCGGTATTACCGCCGTTCCGCTTAAGGTCATTATAGGCGGTAAAACCATAGTAAGTTCGCTTAGTAAGCTTGATGTCGGCAGCGACAGTTTTTACGATTTACTCCGCAACGGTGTTGATGTAAAAACAGCTTCGCCGTCTATCGATGACTTTGAGCGTTACTTTAAAAAGGAACTGGAGCGTGGAAAGGATATCCTGTATATAGGCTTTTCCTCGGGTCTGAGCGGCTCTTACAGTGTGGGCAGAATTGCCGCCGAGGAGCTTGCGGAGGAATATCCCGAAAGACAGATTTTGACAGTTGACAGCCTTTGCGGCTCAATGGGTCTTTCATTGCTTGTTTATTACTGCGTTCAAAAACAGCGTGAGGGGGCTTCGCTTGAGGAAACATACAGATATGCCGAAAGCATTAAGCTCAATGTCTGCACATGGATTGCTCTTGACGATTTGCACCACCTGAAAAAGGGCGGACGAATTTCTCCGACCGCCGCAGTGTTGGGTTCTGTTATGAATATCAAGCCTGTTTTAAAGCTTAACAATGAGGGTAAGGTTGACGTTGTGTATAAAGCAAGGGGAAAGAAGTTTGCCATTGCAAAGCTTGTGGAGCAAATGAGCAAGCACTACACACCCGACAACAACAGCATTATCTTTATCAATCATGCGGACTGCCCCGATGATGCCGACCTTTTGGCTCGCTCTATTACTAAGACTTTCGGTATTACCGACTTTGTTATTTCCGATATCGGTCCGGTGCTGGGTACACACTCGGGTCCCGGTGCGGTTGTGGTTTACTTTATGGGTGACGAGAGATAATCTCACAGAATAGCCATAACAGTGAGCATTTCTTCAAGGCGGTTGTAAATTAAGTCTAAATCTTCATCAGGCAGGGGATTTTCGCCAAGTCCGACTTCAACCGTAAATGCAGGGATATTCAGTTCACTGATTAACCAGTCCTTTAAGCCGCCGCCTACTGCCGTTCCCACAGGTTCGGCAAGCTTATATCCGCTAAGTTTTTCCATTATGCTCGCAAGCTCATAGCAGCGGCTCGGAGTGTTCTCGCCGAAGGTGTAGTAAATCTCTTCTCCCTGACTGTGAAACGCTATGGCATGGCGGATATTGTGAGATCGTCCGGTGTTGTCGGTTCGTCCGGCGTTGCCGGTTCGGCAGTAGGCGGTGAAGGCTTTCGTTTCGGGTTCGCTTTCGGGGAACTCTCCCCCGAACCTTGACGGACAGGGGGCGGTGATTCCAATTTCACGCTCACGCTTTTTGACGTTATCCCAGTCGGCATTGAAATTGTGGTTTATATCAACACCGACAGCGTTCGCCTGCCAATTCCTGCAATTGCCGCCCGATAAATCATTTACGAGTTTCGCAAACTCCCCGACAGCGGCAGCACCCATTAAGCTTACAGCCGCACCGTCGGGATTAAGGCAAGGAATGACGGTAAGACCACGGTTTGAAAGATAGCTCCTTATCGGGTAGCCGTTAAGCTTCTTACAGTTTTTGTAATGCTCGCAGAGGGTTGTGAAGTACCGCATTAAAATTCTTGATGTGATAAACTCCATTCCGTGTACTCCGCCGACATACAGCACTGTTTCATTTTCGCCGCCTATGGTGAAAGCGTTGATTTCTCTTTCACAGTGTGTATATCCGATAGTTTCACATTTGACGAAAGGGTAATTTTTGAGCGTTCGGTTTTTAAAAATTTGAAGTTCAAACATTTTTTAAATCAGCTCCTTTTTATTGCGTGAAAACAGTCTTTAATAAAGTCAAATCATATATTAAAATAATTATTACTAACAAAGGAGAATTATACCAATGAAACTTGAAGAAAAAACTTTATCATCAAAAACTATATATGACGGTAAAATCGTCACACTTCTGTTAGACGAGGTCGAACTCCCCAACGGAAGAAAAACTAAGCGTGAAGTTGTCAATCACCCCGGCGGAGTTACCGTTGCGGCTTTGACCGACGATAACGAGCTTCTCTTTGTAAGACAATACCGTTATCCGTTTAAGGAAGTCGTTTTGGAGCTTCCGGCAGGCAAGCTTGAAAAAGGCACTACTCCGCTCGAAAACGGCAAGAGAGAGCTTCTTGAGGAAACGGGAGCTATAGGATATAATTATATATCTCTAGGCTCGCAAATGGTATCTCCGGGGTTCTGCAACGAAGTTGTACATATGTATATGTGCAGAGTGGAACGCTTTGAGGAACAGCAGCTTGACGAGGGAGAGTTCCTGAATTTTGAAAAAATTCCGATTGACAAGGCTGTCGAAATGGTTCTTAACAATCAGATTTTTGACGGAAAAACTCAGACTGCGGTTCTGAAAGCGGCTATGCTTTTGAAGTCGGGAAAGATATAATATACTTCCCACTATTGCAAATCTCACATATCTTTCGGCTAAAATTCCGTCATACTGCGTCAGTCACCCTTGACTTGCGTCAGCAAGCCTGCGGATTCCTTTCTTGTATGACAAAATTTTATCTCGAAATCTATTGTTAGCTTTGCAACAGCGGCAAGTATAAAAAAAGTGTTGAAAATTTCCAATAAAATGGTATAATAAATAGTACAGACATTTTGGCGGTATCGTAATTTTTTGATTTACTGCCGAAATATAATCAAGGAGGCAAGAACTATTATGAGCAAGGGTAAATTTTATATCACTACTCCGATTTATTATCCGTCGGGCAATCCGCATATCGGTCATTGCTACACAACGGTTGCGTGTGATTCTATCGCTCGCTATAAGCGTATGCAGGGCTATGACGTTATGTTCCTCACGGGTACGGACGAACACGGTCTTAAAATTGAGCAGAAAGCCAAGGAGCAGGGAATTACTCCGAAGCAGTACGTTGATGAGATTGTCGAGATTTTCAAAAAGCTCTGGAAATATATGAATGTCGACTATGACAGATATATCAGAACAACCGATGATTATCATATTGAGTCGGTGCAGAAAATTTTCAAGGCACTCTACGACAAGGGTTACATCTACAAGGGAGAGTACAGCGGTAACTACTGTACACCCTGTGAGAGCTTCTGGACGGACAGTCAGCTTGTTGACGGCAAATGTCCCGAGTGCGGACGTGAGGTCAAGGAAGCTAAGGAAGAGGCTTACTTCTTTAAGATGTCGCCGTTTGCGGAGCGTCTGGAAAAGCTTCTCACCGAAACGGATTATTTACAGCCGAAGACAAGAGCAACGGAGCTTGTAAATAATTTCATCAAGCCTGGTCTTGAAGATTTGTGCGTTTCGAGAACTACCTTTACATGGGGTATTCCCGTACCGTTTGACGAGGGTCATGTTGTGTATGTATGGGTTGACGCACTTTCAAACTATATCTCCGCTTTGGGATACGCAAACGAAAAGTACAATGATTACGAGAACTACTGGCCTGCAAATGTCCATATGGTAGCAAAGGATATTATGAGATTCCACGCTATCACATGGCCTGCAATTCTTATGGCACTTGACCTGCCTATTCCGAAACATCTTGCTGTTCACGGCTGGATTACTTTCAACGGTCAGAAAATGAGTAAGTCTTTGGGTAACGTTGTTGACCCGTTTGTACTCGGTGAGAGATACGGTGCGGATTCTATCCGTTATCATATTCTCAGAGAAATGGCTCTCGGTTCGGACAGCTCATTCTCAAACGAAATTATGATTAACAGAATTAACACCGACCTTGCGAACGGTCTGGGAAATCTTGTTTCGAGAACGGTTGCAATGGTTGAGAAGTATTTTGGCGGTACACTCCCGAGAGACAGACAGTCGGGTGACTTTGACGAAGACCTGATTTCTACAGCTACTTCGCTCCGTGAAAAAGTTGACGGATTTATCGAGCAAACTCAGATTAACAATGCTCTTGCTGAGATTTTCAAGGTTGTGTCACGAGCAAACAAGTATATTGACGAAACTACTCCGTGGATTCTCGCAAAGGACGAGGCTAACCGTGCAAGACTTGCGACTGTGCTTTACAACTTGCTTGATACTATCAGAATTGTGTCAACTCTTCTTTCAGCGTTTATGCCGAGTACAATGCCCAAAGTATGGGAACAGATTGGAGCGACTTCCGATAACGCAGCCTATGACAATGCGGATAAGTTTAACGTATTGTCGGAGAACGTTACCGTTAAGAAAGGCAAAGCACTGTTCCCGAGAATTGATGTTGAAAAAGAGATTGAGGAGCTTAACGCTATCATCAAGGCAAATGCGGAAAAGGCTCAGGCTAAGGAGCAGGGCAAGCCCGAGGGTGTGGCACTTATCGGAATTGACGACTTTGCCAAGGTTGATTTAAGGGTTGCAAATATTGTAAACTGCGAGCCTGTGAAGAAGTCCAAGAAACTCTTGAAGCTTACTCTTAACGACGGCACGGGAGAGAGAACGGTTGCATCGGGTATTTCTCAGTATTACAAGCCCGAGGAACTGATTGGCAGGAACGTAATTATTGTGGCAAATCTTAAGCCGGCAAAGCTTTGTGGTGTTGAAAGTCAGGGTATGATTCTTGCAGCGGATTGTCCGAATGGTGACGTTAAGGTTATCTTCGTTGACGATATTCCGGCAGGAAGCAAAATAAGGTAAATTAAAATTTACATGAAGTGTGCTTCGCACATGAAGTTCGCCTTGCGGCGAGTGAAGCTTGCACTTCGTGCAAATGAAGTGTGTTGCACACATTATTATATTGGACAGTTGGTCTTTCTATATAGCAGATAATTTACAATTCATGTGTACGTAAGGGCACATTTCATATTGTGAAAGCAGCAGTTTATTTAAAATTAGCGGCGAACTTGATTTTTATATAAAATCGGTTCGCCGTTTTTTTTTTGTAAAATGTAACTTATTGTCTGTAGACTTATTGTATTCCCATAAATACAATATATTTAAGGTGAATAACATATGGATATAATAAAAGTATTTGGAGCAAATTTAAGAAAATACAGAAAAGAGCTAGGTGTTTCTCAGGAGAAATTTGCCGAAATGTGCGGCTTACACAGAACTTATATAAGTGACATCGAAAGATTTCAGAGAAGTATTTCTTTGGAAAATATTCAAAAAATCGCAGACGCACTCGGAATTGAAACCTACTTATTGTTTGTGGAGGATAAATAAATGACAAAAACAGAATTGTTTTTAAAGCTTGCCAATCCGGACGAGAACGGAATCAGCCGCTGGGTTAGTGTAAAAGAATTTGTAGGTGAATATGCGGATTTGACTTTTGGAAACGGAGCGTCGTGGGCAAGAAAAGAATCAAAGCTTGCGAAAGAATATAAAATAGAATTTGATAAATCTCAAACTCCGGGAAACAGTATTGACAGAATAAGACTTTGCGGAAAAAACGATAATGACTATTCACAGCATATTAATGCCAAAATAAAAAAGACTATAATTGTAGCTGAGGAAAATATATTTAAAGTCGGCATTTGCAATTAAATCATCAAAAACCTTTGTAACGGTTTTTTTAGAACAAAATAAGCTTTTTTGATTTGAATTATCACGTAATCCGGTTTTACCTTTTAAAACGGGATTGTCATATCTTGCTATTGTTTCAAGCACGTGATAATTTGCACAATACTGACGGGCGTTGTATGGCGGGTCTAAATAAAGAATATCGCCTGATATGTTTCCAATTAGGCTGTTGATATCTTGATTGTAGACAGTTCCGCTTTTTCCGTTAATTACAGGCAGAAGCTCAAGCTGAAATTGTTTTTGAGCTGTCTTTTTTATATGCTTTAAGAAAGCACCGTATACAGAAGCGGTATTTGCATATTTATCTATTGAGTTAATTAAACTTGCAAGAAAGTAATAGTATACAGAATCGGTAATTTCTTTATTCACATAGAGCTTTTCAAGTTCGGTTCGGATTGCATCGCATTTTCTGCCGTTTTCATTTGTAAAGTAATTTCTTCCGCTTCCCGAGCCTTCGCAGTAATTATTGTAAACAAAGCCGTCAATGCCTTCCAATGAATTAAGATGTTCAAGTAAAGAATCATCTATGTTGTCTGTATTCTCAATAAAATGTTTGTTTAGTACATAGCTGTAATATTGAATGTCATTTGAAATTACATTGTATCCAAGAGATTTATATGTAGAGCCGACAATCCCTGTGCCTGCAAACAAATCTGCAAATGTGTAATTGTTTCCGTTGGAATATCCTGTAACATCTTGAATTGTTGATTGAATAAAATCAATAAGAGAATATTTTGAGCCTATATAATTCATAAATTTATTCCTTAATATTTTTGATAAAAACAGGTCTTTTGATATTTCTGTCCTTGCCATTATATATTACACTAAAAACAAGATTGTGTCAAGCAAGTTTTTTATACAGCAAATAACGTCCGCAAAACGTACATTTATTTTATTATTTGTGAATGTTTTGATTACCCCACTCAATTTTGATTTTATAATTTAATTTTTAAATCGTATTGCTTTTGTCAATACAATGGTGTATAATAAAACTGATGATATTGTGAAAGGAGGAAAAACTTATGGCAACAAAATCGGCTGATTTATATGTGAGAATTGAACCCGATGTAAAAGAGCAAGCGGAAAATATATTGTCGGCATTGGGTATTCCGGCTTCAAATGCAATAAATATGTTTTATAAGCAGATAATTCTTCACGGAGGTTTGCCTTTTGAAGTGAAAATTCCCGATTCAAAACCTGTTGACATTAATGATTTGACGGAAGCGGAATTAAACGAAGAACTTGAAAAGGGGTACAGAGATATGTTGGAGGGAAAAACAAAATCGGTTGAAAAGGTTTTTGCCGATATTTATAGGACATATGATATATCAATTAATAATATCCGATAAAGCGGCAATAGATTTAAAAAATATTTATGAATATATTGCTTTTACACTTAAATCTACTGAAAATGCAAAACATCAATTAAGCAGAATTGAGAAGTGTATATATACACTTAATCAATTTCCCGAAAGATTCAGGGTTTATCAGAAAGAGCCGTGGTTAAGCCGAAATACTCATGTTGTTCCGATAGATAACTATTTGGTGTTTTATATACCCGATAAGAAAAAGAAAACTGTGACGGTTATAAGAATATTATACGGAAGTCGGGATATAGATAAAGAATTAAATATATAAACAAAAAGTGACTTTGTTATTCAAAGTCACTTTTTATCTATATTGTTTTTTATATTTAAAAAGCACGGAATTATCAACCCAAATGTAGTATCAAATAATCCTAAAATACCCCAACCCCACAAACGCAGCCAGCAAAATAATCTGCAAAATCAAAATAACAGGCAGACCAACCGAAAAAGTCGCTTTCTTCGTTTTGTGGTGAAATGCTTTCATTCCCCATATTGCCCCGATACTTCCGCCCAAAACTGCAAGCAGAAGAAGAGTATTTTCGGAAATTCTCCATCTTCCTCTTCTAGCCTTTTGCTTATCAACACCGTAGGCAATAAACGCTATTATATTAACTATAACAAGATAGACAATACATACTATAAATCTAATATCCGTGAAAATATCCATATTGCCTCCGTTACTTCACACCGCTTGACCCAAAGCCTTTTTCTCCTCGTTCGGTGTCGCTTAAATCATCAACTTCGAGAATAGGCAAGGGGAGAACAGGCATAACTATAAGCTGTGCAATTCTTGTCTGGGGTTCGATAACAAACGGTTTCGTGCCGTGATTTGTAAGTCCTACACAAATTTCGCCCCGATAGTCGCTGTCAACTACGCCCACTGCGTTGCTTGGTGCTATTCCGTGGTTAATGCCAAGTCCGCTTCTTGCAAATACGAATGCAGCCATATTGTCACTCGGTAACTCTATAGCTATTCCCGTTGGAATTTTTACCAAATCGCCGCTTTTAACGGTAATCGGTTCGTCAATGCAGGCATATAAATCAACACCTGCCGAGCCGCTTGTCGCCCTCTTCGGGATAACGGCATTATCTTTTAGTTTCTTTATCTTAAGATATTCCATAATAACCTCAATTCAGTATTATTCAACTCCACGGAAATACAATCCTCGTGTATATTCTCCGTGGGGCTTGTTTTTGTTCAAATAGTCGTTGAAAATTTTCTCACATTCAGCACTGCTTTCGGACGTGAATTTCAATGTGATAAAATCAATATTTCGGAACTGCTCCTGTTTATCCGACAATACAAGCGGATTGCAGTTGAAAAGTTCCGTGCAGCCGCTTTGGCACATAAGTGTAAAACGGTTGCCCTTTCTGTCTGTAATATGGCTTTTTCCGCCGCAGGCTTTGCAGCCGCTGCCGTTTTTGTTCGGACAGTTTCGTGTAATCATAAGCGGCAGATATCCGTAACCAATAATTCCTATTTTACCGTTACCGCCGATTTTATTTATTTGGTTCGCCGCAAGCTCGATTGAAAGCTCCGTATCATTAACACCGATATTATTGTAAAAATTAACGGCTTGTGTATTGAAAATATTCAACGCAAAACCGCCGTGAATGTTGAATCCCATTTCTTTCGCAACGGCAACCGCACCTATGTTGTTGCAGTAAACGTTGTTAATGCCGATTTCACGGACAGCCGAAAGTTTTTCACGGACTTTATTTTCCAAACCGAAAAATGCCCTAGGAATTTCAACCGCAGCATTAAACCCACGGTCAATCAGTGACTTTATATCGGAGATTTCCGAAAACAGCGGAACTGTCACAAGCTCGCATTTTTTGAAGCATTCGGGAATGTCGCAGTTCCTGAAAATTGCTCTGAATAATGTCTTGTTTTGTTTTTTGTGGGGAATCGGAACAGTGAGATTTTGTTTAATGAATTTTCTATCCGGTACTTTCGTGATAAGCTCTTCAAGCTGTGAAAGTGCTTCTCTCCGCATTAGGTTAAGACTTGATATCGGGAGCGTCAAACCGTCACCAATCTGTACGTTTACGTTTTGAACCTTAAAAGACGTACCGCCCGTTTTTGAAAGCTGAGTTCGGCATTTATCCTTACTGAGTGCGATGTTTCGGGCATACTGCGGAATATCTCCGTCAACGCATACAGTATGACCGCAGCATTCGGCGGTAAGCATTGAGGGAGTGTTTTCAAATATCATAAGTGTAAAATTAACGGGATTGGTTTGAACTTCGTCCTTGTACTCCGTGCGGATTTCGGAAAGAATTTTATCCGTTGCAGATACAACATCGTTCTTTGAACGTGTGCCGAACATCTCCCGACCGAGCTTTCCGTAATAGTAGCCGCTTGTGAATCCGCTCCGTGAAAAAACTGCTTTCAGTCTGTCGATTTCGCCTAGGTCGGCATAACCTTTATCTGCGGAGTGACGGCAGGCGGCAGCGGCTGCACCCACGTATTCGGGACGCTTCATTCTGCCCTCGATTTTCGCACTGGTAACACCGATTTTACAAAGCTCCGAAAGTTCGTCAATGATACAATTATCTTTTAAACTCAAATCGTGACCCGTACCGTTCGGCACACCGAAAGGCAGGCGGCACGGCTGGGCACACCTGCCACGGTTGCCGCTTCTGCCGCCTATCATAGCCGACAAGTAACATTGTCCCGACATACACATACATAACGCACCGTGAACGAAAACCTCCGTTTCCACGGGACAGCTTTTGACAACCTCTTCAATCTCGCTTCTGCTCATTTCTCTTGCAAGCACAACTCGTTCAAAACCGAGGGAATAGAGGAGCTTCGCCGCACCGGGAGTATGTACACCCATTTGAGTAGACGCATGCAAGGCAATTTCGGGACAGGCACTCTTGATAATATCGGCAAGTCCCAAATCCTGAATGATGAACGCATCGACCCCGAGCTTATACGCTTCTTCGGCAACTTTCAAAGCGGCGGGAAGTTCGTCATCGGATATAAGGGTGTTAATAGCCATATGAACCTTTACGCCGTGCAGATGACAGTAACGCACGGCTTTTTCAAGTTGTGTGAGGTCAAAGTTTGCCGCATACGCTCTCGCACTAAATTGTAAAGAGCCAATGTACACGGCATCGGCTCCTTGTCTTACGGCAGCCTCTACGGAATCGTACGAACCGCAAGGGGCAAGTATTTCAATAGAATTATTCATCATCATCGTCAAAAGCTTTCTGCTCGAAAAAACTCATAATTTCGGCGGTAGCGTCTGCACTCTCGGCGAAAGCGTCCTCGCTGAAAAGTTCCTGAACAGGCGGAACATCTGTATTTGCGGCAGTGTTTCTGTGGGATTTGTTCTCGGTGGATTTGGGAGTTCTGTTCTCGATAACGGGAGTTTTAACCAAAGGCTTCTGAGCCTTGATTTCCGGCTGAACCTCGGGTTGGGGAGAGGGGGCGGAATCATTTTTTGCGGCAAGTCTGCTGCGGAGAGTTTCAACTTCGGCTTTGAGCTGTTCGTTCTCCTTTTTTGTTTCCTCAAGTTCTTTTCTTGCGTAGCCCGACTCTTGCAGATAGTCCTTTATCTGACCTCTGAGGTTACTGCCGTCGCCGACGGATTTCATATACTGGTCGCAGTAATCCATAGCAACGAAAAGAGCGACCTCCGTCATATTGCGTGAGGGCATTTCGTCCGAAAGACGTTTAACTCTTCTTTCAACTTTAGCGGCGATATTATCCATATAATTCTTGTCATCGTCCGAGGAGATAGTGAAAGAATAATTACAAATACGAATAGTATACTTAGCCATTTTTGCACTTCCTTTAGTGTTTTTATTTTCGGATATTACAAATTAATTTGTTAAATAGAAATATCCGAGTGTATTCTCTTTTATTATACAACATTTTGGGTAGTATTACAAGTACTTTTTTATTTTTAACACGTGGAGATAGTTATTTAGTGACGTTGCTTTACGAACCCGACCGATAGTTTGTTCGGGGAGGAAATTGTTCAAAAAGCGACTTATTTATTGGGTGTTATTCCTCCTGATATTACAGTTGAAGAAGCACGTGAGGAAAGGATTTCAAAAATATGACTCTCTGTATCATCAAAACAAAAACAGCGTATATGCCGATTGGATTTTCTGGTATATACGCTGTTTAATATGTACTATGGATATACAAATATCAATTAATAATCTTATTCTAAATCTCTTCTGCT
>CADCHW010000031.1 GCA_902801245.1 uncultured Ruminococcus sp. | reverse complement strand
GGTTCTTATCACGAGGTTGACTCCTCCGAAATGGCATTTAAGATTGCCGGTTCTATGGCATTCAAAGAGGCTATGAAGAAGGCACAGCCTATCCTTATGGAGCCGCTCATGAAAGTTGTTGTTATTGTACCTGAGGAGTACATGGGTGACGTTATCGGTGACCTCAACTCCCGCCGTGGTATGATAAGAAGTATGGAAACAGAAAACGGCACATCAAGAATCACTTCAAATGTTCCGCTTTCCGAGATGTTCGGTTACGCTACAGACCTCCGTTCCAAGACACAGGGTCGTGGTCAGTACGTTATGGAGCCCGATACTTATGAGGAAGTTCCGAAGAACATCGGCGAACAGATTATGACAAGCCGCAAGAAGGCTGAATAATTTTTTCGTAAAAATTTCTAAAAAGTGTTGCAATTTTCTTGAAAAGTTGCTATTATATAAGTATAAAAATAAAGGAGTGATTTTCCAATGGCTAAGGAAAAATTTGAAAGAAATAAGCCACACGTAAACATTGGTACAATCGGTCACGTTGACCATGGTAAGACAACTCTTACAGCTGCTATCACAAAGGTTCTCGGTCTTGGCGGTTCTGCTGAATTCGTAGATTACGCTAACATCGATAAGGCTCCTGAGGAGAGAGAGCGTGGTATCACAATCAATACAGCTCACGTTGAGTATGAAACAGACAATCGTCACTATGCACACGTTGACTGCCCCGGTCATGCTGACTACGTTAAGAACATGATCACAGGTGCTGCTCAGATGGACGGTGCTATCCTCGTTGTTTCTGCTGCTGACGGTCCTATGCCTCAGACAAGAGAGCATATCCTCCTTTCTCGTCAGGTTGGTGTTCCTTACATCGTTGTATTTATGAACAAGACTGACCAAGTAGACGATCCTGAGCTTCTTGAGCTTGTAGAGATGGAGATCAGAGAGCTTCTTGACGAGTATGAGTTCCCGGGCGATGATACACCTATCGTTAAGGGTTCTGCTTTCCTCGCTCTTGATTCTGCTTCACAGGATCCTAACGCTCCTGAGTATCAGTGTATCCATGAGCTTATGGCTGCTGTTGACGATTACATTCCTACACCTGAGCGTAAGGCAGATCTTCCGTTCCTTATGCCTGTTGAGGACGTATTCACAATCACAGGTCGTGGTACAGTTGCTACAGGTAGAGTTGAAAGAGGTCAGCTCAAGACTTCTGAGGAAGTTGAGATTGTTGGTCTTACAGACGAGAAGAGAAAAGTTGTTGTTACAGGTATCGAGATGTTCAGAAAGATTCTTGATTATGCTGAGGCAGGCGACAACATCGGTGTTCTTCTCCGTGGTGTTCAGAGATCAGAGATCGAGCGTGGACAGGTTCTCGCAAAGCCGGGTTCAATCCATCCGCACACAAAGTTCCGTGGTCAGGTATACGTATTGACTAAGGACGAGGGTGGTCGTCATACTCCGTTCTTCAACAACTATCGTCCGCAGTTCTACTTCAGAACAACAGACGTTACAGGCGTTATTTCTCTTCCTGAGGGAACAGAGATGTGTATGCCCGGTGATAACGTTGAGATGGACGTAGAGCTTATCACACCTATCGCTATTGAGGTTGGTCTCCGTTTCGCTATTCGTGAGGGCGGTCGTACAGTAGGTTCAGGTGCTGTTACAGCTATCAACGACTAATTTTATTTCTTTTAAATAAGCAAATTTTCCCCCTATCCGTTTTGGGTAGGGGGTTTTTGTGCATAAAAAACTACAATCGGAGAAAGAAATTCTTTATGCCAAGCTGAAGAGTTTCTTTCTCCGATTTGTCATAGTTTAGACAAGCCTTATACTTATATTAATTCATAGATGTTTTATTATTTTAGAAATACTGACCAAAGAAAACGTCGTAAATGTGTGCATGTATACAAAATACTTTTTTTTGGAAAAAATTGTATTGACTTTTATTTCATTTAAGATTATAATAAAATCATAGAAAATATTATTGTAGTTTAAAACTATTTATGTATTTTTTAGAAAGGGTGAATTTTGTATGAAAAAATGTTTATCAATTTTATTAGCTATAGCTATGTTGTCACCGTTGGCAACTCTTCCAATTTCCGCAAGTGCAGCAGAGGTTGATGTTCAGTCCATAAGTGCTTCAGAAGAGGCAGTCGTTATTTCCGATTCAGAGGTTGCTAAGGCAGGCGATAAGGTTAAAGACTGTGTTATTAAACACGAAAAAAGCTTTACTGTTGAACTTTCCTTTAAAGTTTATGATTTCACTTCTGTAGACGGTGTTACTCCTGTAGACAGGTATTTAAGTAATCTTGCCCCTTCACTTTTAAATAAAGCCTTTGAACATGACGGTAATCCGATTGGTGGAGATTACATTACCAATCAATACAACCGTTATCAGTTCGACTTTGAATGGGGTTCTACTGGTGAAAATTGCACTGCGAAGATAAATTATAATATCTCTTACTTTACAACCAAGAAGCAGGAAGAAGAACTTGACAAAAAGGTTGATGAAATTCTTGATTCTCTCGATCTTGACGGTAAGAGTGATTATGATAAGGTTTGCGATATCTACCGCTATTTGACTTCTAATGTTGTTTTCAATAATGAGGCTATTGAAAAGGAGGCAAAAGGCGATTACATCGATAGAATTTCGCATTCTGCTTATGGAGCTCTTTGCAAGGGTACAGCAGTTTGTCAGGGATATTCTACCGCAATGTATCGTTTGCTTTTGGAAGAAGGTATTGATTGCCGTGTTGTTACAGGTAAGGGCTTGAATGAGGATCACGCTTGGAATGTTGTGAAGATTGGCGATGTGTATTACAACGCTGATGCAACATGGGATTCACAGAGAACACCTTATGAATTTTTCCTTTGCTCCGATGCTGATTTTAAGGATCATACTCCAAATGTAGATTTGCTTCCGAGCTATACTCACGCAAAAGAGTCTATTAAGATTGAAACCAACGACAAGTCATCTGCTGGTTCGAGTACAGGTGAGGATATTCAAGCAATTATTCGTATGTTTGGTGATATTGACGGCGATAATAAGCTGACATCTGCTGACAGCTTAAATGTATTGCGAGCTTCGGTTGGTCTTGATGAACTCGATCCTATTACAAAGAAACTTGCTGATGTAAATGGTGACGGCAGTGTTGACAGCTCCGACGCACTTGAAATTCTCAGATTCTCTGTAGGATTGTCTTCTTCGGCTGATTTTATAGGAACTTATTTGAAGTGATATTATAATAGTTCGACAAAATGTTCCGCCGTATCCAGAAAAATGTATACGGCGGAATTATTTTTTAAATTATGCTAATAAAATAGTATAATTTTGTATATAATAATATAAATGTATATGAGGTGATTAATTTGGAATGTATAAACATCAGAAAAGTAGCCATTGTTGGCTGCGGATTTGTAGGCTCGGCTTCGGCTTTTGCCTTAATGGAGAGCGGTTTGTTTTCGGAAATGGTGCTGATTGACGCCGATAAAGACAGGGCAGAGGGGGAAGCTCTTGATATTGCCCATGGTCTGCCGTTTGCGAAGCCTATGCAGATTTATGCAGGAAATTATGATGATATCACAGATGCAGCAATTGTCATAGTAACAGCAGGAGCAGGGCAGAAACCGGGAGAAACAAGGCTTGACCTTGTGAAGAAAAATGTTGAAATATATAAAAATATAATACCGGAAATTGCAAAAAGACAATTTGACGGAATTATTCTTGTTGTTTCAAACCCTGTGGATATTTTGACATATACAGCAGTAAAGCTGAGTGGACTGCCGGAACACAGAGTTTTCGGTTCGGGAACTGTGCTTGACTCTGCAAGATTAAAGTATGAGCTTGGCGAGCATCTCGGAGTTGACAGCAGAAGCGTTCATGCATTTATTCTGGGCGAACACGGTGACAGTGAGATTGCAGCTTGGAGCAGTGCGAATGTATCGGGTGTTCCGCTTAACCGTTTTTGTGAAATGAGAGGTTATTTTGACCATACTCAAAATATGAAAGAAATTGCAGATAACGTAAAAAACAGTGCTTATGAAATTATAAATAAGAAAAAAGCAACATATTACGGTATTGCAATGTCGGTAAGACGAATTTGCGAAGCTGTCGTTCTTGACCAGAAATCAATTTTGCCGGTGTCAAGCATACAGCACGGAAATTTTGGAATTGAGAATATTTCTCTTAGTATGCCTGCAATTGTGGGCAGATTTGGAATTGAGGGACAAGTGCCGATTAGTTTGAACAGCGAAGAAACGGCAGCTTTGCAGGATTCGGCAAGAAGGTTACAGGATATTATCAGTACGGTAGAGCTTTAGAATAAAGTCAATCTTGCAGAGTATCATCTTTCTGTGAGGTTGACTTTTTCGTATTATTTTTCTCAATAACACCTCTGAGATTATCGATAATAAACTGCTGTGCATTTTTAGAGTAAAGGTTGACATCATAACTATGTCCGGATAATGATGTTCTATTCTCTACAGTAATACCAATTTTATAACCAAACTCGGTAGGTGCTTTGTACTTTTTGCCGTCAGACAGCTCGACAACCTTTAAAATTCCGATTTCAACAAGGTATTCACTAATAGCTGTAGCCTTAAGTTCTACCATATTTTCGGAATCAATTAAGTTGTTAATTCTCTTGACAATTTCAGATAAAGAAATTGGAGTATCAGAATACTCAAAATTTTCGAGCTGTTGGTATGAAACTGAAAAGGGAGTTCTGCTGATATAGAAATTCTTTACAACAGTACCGCCGTTATTGATAACATCTTCAAGTACAGTTGATATATAGTTAAAACAACGTGAAATTCTCTCGTTGTTGACAATATCGTCAGAATTTACTCTTGTGCCGTCAAGCGGATTGATACCCTCCGAAAGCCTGTCAAGGTACATTTTGGCACGTTTCATTATGTCGATTTCTTTCAATCTAATCACCTCATAATTTACTTCCTTGTTTAATATTTCTGTCATTAAATGATTTGTTCATTGCATTAAGAACAACTTTTTTGTTTCCGCTCCAAAGCGGAGCAATTAAAATTTTCTTGTCACCGTCACCTGTCAAACGGTGAATGACAATATTCTCTGGGATAATTTCAATGCAGTTACATATTAAATCAATATATTCGTCCATAGACATTACTTTAAAAACACCTTTTTTGTAATCGGCTGCCAAATCGGTATTCTTTAGAACGTGAAGGAGCTGTAATTTTATTCCGTCAATGCCACTGCTGCAAACATATTTTACACTATCTATCATCATAGATTTGTTCTCATACGGAAGCCCCAATATAATATGAACGACAGTATTAATATTAATAGACTTCAGATTTTTTACCGCAGTATCGTATACCGATAAATTATATCCACGGCGAATATATTCAGCAGTTTCATTATGGATTGTTTGAAGACCTAATTCTACCCAAACAGGTTTGATTTTATTCAGCTCATCGAGAAGTTCAAGAATGTCATCAGGAAGACAATCGGGGCGAGTTGCAACGGAAAGAGCAACAATATCATTATGATTAATTGCCTCATAAAATATTTTTTTGAGATATTTCACAGGTGCATAAGTGTTCGTAAATGCCTGAAAATAGGCGATGTACTTTCCGCTGTGGATTTTATTGCTCACACGATTTTTAGCAAGCTCAATTTGTTGGGTAATGCTTTTTGTGCTATTCTCAGAAAATTCCCCCGAGCCGCCTGCACTGCAAAATATACAGCCTTTTGTGCCGATAGTACCGTCACGATTTGGACAGGTAAAACCTCCGTTCAGAGATATTTTGTAAACTTTACAGCCAAAGGTGCTTTGAAGATATTCGTTAAGTGAATAATAATGTCCGTTTTTAAAATTCCGCATTTTAAAATTCCTCAAAAAAAGTCTAAAAAAATTATACCATAATACTTGACAAATGGCAAGAGGTGTAGTATAATAAATATGTTCTCTTAAGTGGGTTGGAAAATCACTGTAATGGAAACGTATCGAAGTGGTCATAACGGGCCTGACTCGAAATCAGGTAGCCTTCACAGGCTCGTGGGTTCGAATCCCACCGTTTCCGCTTAAAGTAATCTCCGCATATGCCTCTGGAAGAGCTGTGCGGAGATTTATTATGAGAACTCGTTGGGGTGTTTTATGAGAACTTTTATCGACTGTTCAAAATTGTTAGAAAATGAAAGTTTTCTGCTTTGGTTTCTTATGACGAGTTTTCCTACAGGATTGACCGAAAACGAAGATTCTATCGATGAAGTAATGGGCGATAAATATAATGATAAAATTGAGCAAGACTTCATTGATAACTTGACAGGCTATTATGACGGAATCTTTAAGGAATCGGACGGTTATATTGATGTTCCAAAATCTGTGAAGCTTGATTTGAACGGCGACGAGTTGGTGATTGAATTTCATGCGGGAGATACTGTCTATTATTTGAATGATAAAATGCTTGGTTGTACAGGTTCTGAATATTCTATTTGGAAAATACCTTTTGAGCATTTTTTGAAATATTCAGAGAAATTGAATAGTTTTGAAAAATTTCTTTTATTGCCCATGGTGTTTGTTATAGCCGATGAAGAAGAGGAGTATAATAAGATTATTTATTCTGTTGTTGAAAATATTGGTGTATTGAAAGATGACTTTGATGATATATGCCGTTGCATTTTCACAAATTGTTTGAAAGAATAATAATTGAATAAAAGCGGGTGTGGTGGAATTGGCAGACACGCCAGATTTAGGTTCTGGTGGTAATCCCGTGCAGGTTCAAGTCCTGTCACCCGCATTTTATATAAAAGCCGCATAAATGCTAGAAAGCTAGTGTCTATGCGGATTTTTGTGTTTACAGAGATACGATAAAATGTGTTATTTAACACGTTTTAAAGTTTCAAAAATCACATCTTTAAAATAAATGTAATGTGCTTTTAGAATTTATAACTTGTGAATTTGTTTTTAAAAACAAATATTAGGTTGGGTAAAAGATAAGCAATTCTAAATAAACTACTTAGAACAATCTAAAATTCACGACTAAAAATAAACTATCTCTACGTATTTCAAAAAAACTATTGACAAAACAGGAAAATGGGGGTAAGCTATTATATAGTGATTGTAATTCATTCGGTAGGTAAGGCTACCATAGGGATACGGGTTGCTGCCGCAAAGTGGTGGAGACACCATACGCAGGCCAACAGGTGACATCGAAGTAAGGTGTTACTTAGTGCAATTTCATTGCCCTGTG
Organism: uncultured Ruminococcus sp.; assembly: GCA_902801245.1. Lineage (GTDB taxonomy): Bacteria > Bacillota > Clostridia > Oscillospirales > Acutalibacteraceae > RUG592. The sequence goes on along the minus strand of CADCHW010000031.1, from coordinate 7,035 downwards.
ATGCTAAAGCTTGAACGATTGTTGCCACACTTTTTGTGCGGCTGTTTTTGCTGTGAATAGGCTTTTTTCGCCTTGCCTCCGTTTTGAGTGCAAGGCTGTATTTTTTCAGGAGGTGTTTTTCATGGCGGAAACAGAAAAGAACTTTAATATCGAGCTTGAAGAGCTTGCGGGGAAAGTACCCGAATACATCTCTGAACGAAGGTACTCTGATTTAAAAAAAATTTTAGTCGAAATGAACCCTGCCGATATCGGCGACCTTATGGAGGAGCTTCCTAGGGAAAATCTGCCGCTTGTTTACAGGATTTTGCCTAAGGAGCTCGCCAGTGAGGTGTTCGTTTATATCGACTCCGATACGCAGGAATTGTTAATCTCTACGTTCAGCGATAATGAGCTGAAAGAGGTTATCGATGACCTCTACATTGACGATACTGTCGATATTATAGAGGAAATGCCTGCTTCTGTGGTTAAGCGTATTTTAAAGCACGCCGACCCCGAAATGCGTATTGAAATTAATAAAATCCTCAAGTATCCCAAGGACAGTGCCGGTTCGGTTATGACTACGGAATTTGTTGACCTAAAAAAGGATTTGACCGTTGAGGACGCTTTTTTGCGAATCAGACGTACCGCCGTTGATAAGGAAACTATCTACACTTGTTACGTTAAGGACGAAAATCGTCACCTTATCGGTCTTGTTACAGTTAAGGATTTGCTGTTGGCTGATTATCAAGAAAAAATCAGTGACATTATGGAAACTAATATTATATATGTAAACACAACCGATGACCAAGAGTACGTTGCCAATATGTTTACAAAGTACGATTTTACAACTATCCCTGTAGTTGATAATGAAAATCGTCTTGTGGGCATTGTAACGTTTGATGACGCTATGGACGTTTTACAGGACGAAACTACCGAGGATATCGAGAAAATGGCGGCTATTTCTCCGACCGACAAACCGTATTCAAAAATGTCTGCCTTTGAGCTGTGGAAGAAGAGAATTCCGTGGCTTCTGCTTCTTATGATTTCGGCAACATTTACAGGTATGATTATTTCATCATTTGAAGAGGCTCTTGCAAGCTTTGTTGTGCTTACGTCATTTATCCCTATGCTTATGGATACGGGCGGTAACTCGGGAAGTCAGGCTTCAGTTACAATAATACGAAGTATCTCTTTGGGTGACATAGAGTTTAAGAATATGCCGAAAGTTATATGGAAAGAAATAAGAGTGGCCGCTCTGTGCGGAGTTACCCTTGCGGCGGCGAACTTTGTGAAGCTTCTTACAATTGACCGAATATTGCTGGGTAATTCGGATATTACTGTTTCGGTTGCACTTGTGGTTTGTCTTACTTTGATTCTAACGGTACTTTGTGCGAAAATTATCGGCTGTACTCTCCCTATGATTGCAAAGAAAATTGGCTTTGACCCGGCTGTTATGGCAAGTCCTTTCATTACAACTATTGTAGATGCCGTATCGCTTGTGGTGTATTTCAGAATTGCAACTATATTTTTACATATTGGAGATTAATAAAATATGAGTAGTTGAAATTGTAGATACATAAATATGCAAATACAAATTCAACTACTCATTACACGTAATTTTATATATGAATAAAATCTTACAAATACGTGTTAAAACGAACTAAAACTAATAAACCTGAATTATAAAAGAACTTTAATCTTCAACCGTTGCCCTTTTTACTTAAAACTCAAAGTTTGCTTCCGGCTTGCGGTTTGTGAACTGCATTCTGTCTTCACTCTGATTCTTGCGGTTCTTCTTGTTCTTGCAATTGTTCTGCTGCTGCTTGTCAAACTGCTGCTCATTCTGCTGTGACTGCTGATTCTTGTTTTGATTACTCATTTAATCATTCACCTCCGTTGTTAATATTATTGACAAGCCAAACGCTTTTTATTCAAATATCTATTTTTATATTTTACGGTGCATATATGAAAAATTTACCAATTGAATTTTTAAATCAAATGAAAGATTTGCTTCCTCCCGAGGATTATTCCCGTTTTCTCACGGACTGTGATAAAATTCCTTACAGAGGTATCAGAGTAAATACTTTAAAGTGTAATATAAATACCGTCCTTGAACATATTACGTATACGGAAAAAAACACTCCTTTTTGCAGTAAAGGCTTCTATATTCCATACGATACAACAAGTATAGGTGACGAACCTTTTCACCACGCAGGTGCTTTTTATGTACAAGAACCAAGTGCAGCTTCTGCCGTGACCGTTCTTGATGTTCAAAAAGGGGATAGGGTTCTTGACCTTTGTGCCGCTCCGGGAGGAAAGTCCACTCAGATTGCCGCCGAGCTTGACGGTACGGGTTTGTTGTGGAGCAACGAAATTGTCAAAAGCAGAGCAAATATTTTATTATCAAATATAGAACGTATGGGAATTGCTAATGCTGTTGTATCGAATTGTCACCCCGATACTTTATGTAATAATCTCAGTGAATACTTTGATAAAGTGCTTGTAGATGCACCGTGTTCGGGCGAGGGTATGTTCCGAAAGGACGATACTGCTGTAGAGGAATGGTCGCTTGAGCATTCGATTTCCTGCGGCGAACGTCAGCTGTCAATTCTTAACAGTGCGGCTAGTGCTTTAAAGGACGGCGGAACTCTTGTCTATTCAACGTGTACCTTTTCAGTTTATGAGAATGAAAAAGTTATTGAACGTTTTCTTGAAAATCATAAGAACTTTGAGCTTGTTGACAGCGGTGTAAGCTTTGGCAGAAAAGCCTTGGATAAAGCTGTAAGAATTTTGCCCTGCGACGGCGGAGAGGGTCATTTTGTTGCGAAGCTTAAAAAATCGGGTGAATTGATTACTTCCCCGACAACCGATGTTACACCGTGTAAATTCTCCGAAAGAGAAACGGTTTTAAAGCTTTATGACGAAACACTGAAAACAAGAGTTTTTGGAGAAAATTTTCAAAAAATCGGTGATAAAATAATTCTTCTTCCGAATATGGCTTTACCTCCGCTTTCGGGGCTTGGTGTAATCAGAGCCGGAATTTTGTTCGGTGAAATCAAGAAAAACAGGGTAGAGCCGTGCCACGCACTGTATATGGCGGCGAAAAAGGACGATTTGAAATCATACATCGATTTGGATTATAACGACAGCCGTCTTCAAAAATTTTACCACGGTGAGGAAATTGACGTTGACCAAAGTCTTAAAGGCTTTACCGCAGTTCTGGTCGAGGGAGTTTCCACAGGCTTCGGAAAGGCAAACGGAGGAACACTGAAAAACAGATACCCTAAAGGTTTGCGGAGTATGAAATAAAATATTACGGTAACATAAGGAGTTTATATGAAAAAACTTTCCGATATAGGAACAATAAAAGAAATACTCACAAAATACGGATTTTCATTCTCGAAATCTCTCGGACAGAATTTTCTTGTAAATCCGTCGGTTTGCCCGAAAATGGCTGAAATGGGCGGTGCGGAAAAGGGAGTAGGAGTTATAGAGATAGGTCCGGGAATAGGTGTGCTGACTTATGAACTTGCGAAACGTGCCAATAAGGTCGTTGCAATTGAGCTTGATAAAAGACTTATTCCCGTGCTTAACGAAACTCTTGAAGAGTTTGATAACGTAAAGATTATCAATGCAGATGTTTTAAAGACAGATTTGCACAAGCTCATTGAAGAGGAATTTCAGGGACTTGATGTTATAGTTTGTGCCAATCTGCCTTATTATATTACATCGCCTGTTATTATGAAGCTTTTGGAAGAAAAGCTGCCTATAAAATCCATTACCGTTATGGTGCAAAAAGAAGCCGCCGACAGACTTTGTGCTGATTTAGGCACACGTCAAACGGGGGCTGTTACGGTCGCAGTAAATTATTATGCTAAAGCGGAAATGCTGTTCAAGGTGTCTTCGGGGAGTTTTATGCCGCAGCCAAAGGTTGACAGTGCGGTGATTAAGCTTGATGTTTACAGCAAACCTGCCGTTGAAACCTACAGTGAAGAAATGCTTTTTAAGGTAATCAAAGCGGCTTTTGCACAGAGAAGAAAGACATTGTTAAACACACTTTCCAACTCTATGCAGTACAGCAAGTCTGATATTTCCGAAGTGCTGAACAATGCGAAAATTTCACAAAATGCAAGAGCCGAGCAGCTCAAACTTGAAGATTTTGCAGCAATTGCAAACGAACTGAGTAAACTTGAAAAATAAGTATTGAAATTTTCGGGAATTAGGTATATAATTGTACTGATTAATTTAAAGGGTGATTTTTTTATGAAGAAAAATTTTGTAATAGCATTGGTTTTGACAATACTGTGTTTTATATTGCTTGGAGGAGCGATATTACTTGAAATAAAGGAGCAGGAGCAGTATTGTATGTATGCAGGAATGGCATCTACACTGGTTGCATTTTTTGCAGTACTTTTCGGAATCAACAGCTGGAAAGAAAAATAGCAGGCGTACAACAGCGGACAACGGCGGACAACGTCCGCTGGAAATAGGCGAAGGTGCAACATCTTTGAAAGTTCAACTTTTGTTACCTTATGTACATTTTATTGGTGAACGGTATAAGTTAAAATAGAGTAATCTAAAACTACAACTACCGCATTAAAATAACTTTCAGTCGGATACGTGAAGTTAGGTTTATAAAGAACTATCACACGTGTTAAAAAAACTTCACGTGATAAAAAAAGTATTTCCCGAAAAGTCAATTAAGCCGTCACGTTTCATTCTGTGAAGTTCCTTGCTCATTGCACTTCGGTCAACACACAGATAATCCGCAAGCTCTTGACGGTTAAACTGAATTGTAACTTTGTTCGATTTCTGCTGCTTTGCTTCCTCGGTAAGGTATGACATCAGTTTCTCCCTGGTTGTTCTCATACTCATATGACTTAGCTTTCGGTCAAGTGTACACGCTTTTCCGGCAAGCTCAGTAAGCAGGTTTTTCATAGTCGTAAGGTGACGTGTACACGCTTTTGCACATGGTGTCATAACCTTGTCAACATCTATGAAAAGCAGCTCTGCATCTTTATGTGCCACGGCATCGAAAATCAGTCTGCCGTCACGTGAAAGTGCGTAGAGGTCGCCGAGAATATCTCCGACCACCAGCTCACGGATAATCGATTTGTTGCCCGTGATGTCGTTGCTTTCCATATAAACTCGACCGCTTAAAACAATTCCCATTTGATTTATTTTCTCACCTCCCGAGAAAATAATCTGTCCCTCTTCATATTTTTTCTTTTTAGCATTAAAGCATACAAGCATTTGCTGAATATCGTCTTCGGAAATTCCTGCAAAAAGCTCCGACCTTTTAATGCTCGGAATAAAATTATTATTATTTTGCATTTTTATTCTCCTTTGTGGCATTTGACACATACTCTTCTTTTAAATTATAGTATGATATATGTAAATAATCAAGTACTTTTTATGAACTTTTTCGGTATCTTAATAATGGGTATCGTTACCGTGAAAACTAAATGAAAAAAGTATTTGATTAATACCGAATATCTTTAATGGTTCGGTATGTATCGTCGCATCGTAATTTTTAGATGAGGTGATAGAAATGTACGATTTTATAATTATTGATGATTTCCAAAGATTTTTTTGCGGTGACCCCATTTAAACTGTATTTGAATTGGCAGATATTTGGACGTGAACAGCCGAATGTTCCCTAAGCATTCAAAAAGCTTTTTAAACGGAAAATATTTTGCACTTATGCCGTAGCGTAGCTATTCATCGCACCACGGTGAAAATGATGTATCTCGGTTTGTCGGAGCAGCGAACAAAAAAGGCTGTGGGCTGTAATTCCGTCGGATTGGGGATTATTCAATTCGGTATAAGAATTCTGAATTATTCAAACCTTATCCCTAAAACGGTTTGGACGACACGATTTTAAAAAATTTTGGAAGTTGAATTTACGCAAAATGGGCAAGTTTCCGAGTGAGCTTGCCTGTTTTGTATTATACTCACGTTCAAAAAGATTTACCATTTAAAGCTTGCGAGTATAATAAATGAAAACATTATAGGAAGTGAATATATGAAAAATTTACGTCTTGCCGGAGTTATCCGAGAATCCATAGTTGACGGTCCCGGAATAAGAATGACAATTTTCACTCAAGGCTGTCCTCATCATTGTGACGGCTGCCATAACCCTCAAACGCACGATTTTAACGGCGGATACATAAGTCACCCCGAAAATATTCTGAAAGCGATAGACTCTAATCCGCTTCTGAAAGGCGTGACATTTTCGGGCGGTGAACCGTTTATGCAGGCAGAAGCTCTTGCGGAGCTTGCGGCTGAAATTCACAAAAGGGGACTGAATATCTTGACGTACACAGGCTTTACGTTTGAAGAGCTTGTCGGCAGTTTTGAAAAATTTCCCGAAAGAAAACGGCTTCTTGAACAGAGTGATTATCTGATTGACGGAAAATTTGTGCTGTCATTGAGAAGTCTTAATTTGCAGTACAGAGGGTCGTCAAATCAAAGGATAATCGATGTCAAAAAGTCGTTGGAAAATAATAAGGCTGTTGAGATTTCTTTATGAAATTAAGGAGTAAAAAGATGATTTCAAACATTATAAAAGATATTGATAATATACTGAAATTAGATATAGATACCGTTGAAAATACCGATATCACAAAATACGATTTAACGGAACGGGATATCATAAAAAAATACGGTTGGGAAAATACTCAGCAGGCTTTGTTTCAAATTTTATTGGATAACAATTACAGCTATTCCGAATATTATACCGTTGCGGAAATATTTTGGAATGCTTTGCTTGACTATGAAACAGACAAAGACACGACAGTCGCATTGCTTAATTACAGATTATCCTCGATTGAAAATCCCTATGAGAATAATCTTGTTTGGAGTATAACCCAGACATTGTATAATCTTGACTATTGTTATTCGGATTATAATGCTTTAAAAGATGATAAGATTATTCTTAAATTGCAGGAATTGGGAATAATTTTATAATTATACTCAAAATCTAAAAGATTTAGCATTTTAAAGTTTGGTCAAGCTTTTCAAAGCTTGCGGGCGACGGAACACCCCAAGAAGCCG
>CADCHW010000030.1:14363-15823 GCA_902801245.1 uncultured Ruminococcus sp. | reverse complement strand
GCAATTCTTGTTCTCACAAGTCTTGACTGGTGACGGCTGATTGTGTTAAATGTCAAGGTCGGGCAGTTCTCGTCCGTGTCGATAATCTTTCCGTACGGCACAAGACCCAGCTTTACAAGTGCTTGGAAACCGTTGCAGATACCTGCCATAAGACCGTCCCTTTTCTCCAGAAGTTCCGTCACCTCGTTCTTGATAACGGCATTTCTGAAAAACGCAGTGATGAATTTACCCGAACCGTCCGGCTCGTCACCGCCCGAGAAACCTCCCGGAATAAACACAATCTGTGCTTCTCTAATGCTCTTCGCAACGTACTCAACCGATTCGGAAATACCCTTTGCCGTGAGATTCTTAATAACAATAATCTCGGGGTCTGCACCTGCATCTCTGAGAACCTTTGCAGTATCAAATTCGCAGTTTGTACCGGGGAACACGGGGATAACAACTTTCGGCTTTGCCGTCTTGATTGCAGGCGACGGATAGCTGTTTGCACTGTAGGAGAATGTCGGAATTTCCTTTTTCTCCATAGGAATATTACATGAATAAACAGGCTCAAGCTTGTTTTCGTAAATCGAAAGGAGTTCGTCAATGTCAAGAGTTTTTCCGCTGTAGGAAATTGTCTTGTCGTCCGTGGTTGTACCCAAAGTAATGCCGATATCCGTATCGTCCGTAAGTTCGAGAACAAACGCACCGTAATTGTAACCGAAAATTTCGTCAAGGGAAATTTCGTCATTATACTTAAAGCCGACATCATTACCGAAAGACATCTTCAAAACTGCTTCGGCAACACCGCCGTAAGTCGGAGTGTAAGCCGCTGCGACTTTGCCCTCTCTCATGAGCTTCGTTACAGTTTCGTAAACCTCTTTAAGCGACTTCGCAATCGGGAGATTGTTTCCGTCATACTCGGGCTTCAAAAGTGCAACCCTATGACCCGATTTCTTAAAGTCATTCGTAATAATATTATCCGTCTTATCCATTGTAACGGCGAACGAAACAAGCGTAGGCGGAACGTCCAAATTCTCAAACGAACCCGACATAGAATCTTTACCGCCGATAGACGCACACTCCAAATCAAGCTGTGCTTTAAGCGAACCGAGCAAAGCCGAAAGCGGTTTGCCCCAGCGTTTGCCGTCACGGTTTGGTCTTTCAAAGTACTCTTGGAACGTCAGGTAAACGTCCTCGAAAGACGCACCTGTTGCGATAAGCTTAGAAACAGACTCAATAACTGCAAGATATGCACCGTGATACGGACTTTTTTCCGTAATGAACGGATTGTAACCCCAAGCCATAACCGAACAGGATTTTGTGTGCTTCTGCTCCATAGAAACTTTCTGAACCATAGCTTGAATGGGCGTCTGCTGATTTTTACCGCCAAACGGCATAAGAACCGTTCCTGCACCGATAGTGGAATCGAATCTCTCGGAAAGACCTCTCTTCGAGCAAACGTTCAAATCGTCCGCAAG
>CADCHW010000030.1:0-14330 GCA_902801245.1 uncultured Ruminococcus sp. | reverse complement strand
ATCGGGAGTAATGACAATATGCTTTTCCGCACCGTTTGAATTAAGGAACTCTCTCGAAATATTAACAATATCCTTGCCGTTCCACTTCATAACAAGACGTGGCTCTTCCTTGACAACCGCAACAACCGTAGATTCGAGGTTCTCGCTTTCCGCAAGCTCCATAAATCTCTGAACGTCTTTCGGCTCAACGACAACAGCCATTCTCTCCTGTGATTCGGAGATAGCAAGCTCTGTGCCGTCCAGACCGTCATACTTTTTGGGAACTGCATTGAGGTTAATTTCAAGACCGTCCGCAAGCTCGCCTATAGCAACAGAAACACCGCCTGCACCGAAGTCATTACAACGCTTGATAAGCAGTGAAGCTTCTTTGTTTCTGAAAAGTCTTTGAAGCTTTCTCTCCTCGGGGGCATTGCCTTTCTGAACCTCCGCACCGCAGCTTTCAAGCGATTCAACAGTATGCGACTTTGAAGAACCCGTTGCACCGCCGCAGCCGTCACGACCCGTGCGGCCGCCCAAAAGGATAACGATATCGCCGTCCTCGGGACGTTCACGGCGGACATTCTCGGCAGGAGCGGCAGCGATAACAGCACCGATTTCAAGACGTTTAGCCGCATAACCCTCGTGGTAAATCTCGTCAACCTGACCTGTTGCAAGTCCTATCTGGTTACCGTATGAGCTGTAACCGGCAGCGGCAGTTGTGACGATTTTTCTCTGAGGGAGTTTACCCTTAATGGTTTCGCTGACAGGCTTCAAGGGATTTGCCGCACCCGTAACACGCATAGCACCGTACACGTAAGAACGACCCGAAAGCGGATCTCTTATCGCACCGCCGATACAAGTAGCCGCACCGCCGAAAGGTTCAATTTCGGTTGGGTGGTTATGTGTTTCGTTCTTGAAGAGCAAGAGCCAATCCTCTTCCTCGCCGTCTGCGTCAACCTTGATTTTAACAGTACAAGCGTTGATTTCCTCGGATTCGTCCAGCTTATCGAGTTTACCCGTTGCCTTAAGATATCTCGCACCAATAGTACCCAAATCCATAAGGTTTATAGGCTTTGTTCTGCCGATAGCCTTTCGAGTTTCAAGGTACTCGTCAAAAGCTTTCTGCAAAAGTTCGTCTTCAAATTTAACACTGTCGATAGTGGTCAAAAACGTTGTATGTCTGCAATGGTCTGACCAGTATGTATCAATCATTTTAATTTCGGTGATAGTGGGATCTCTGTCCTCGCTTCTGAAATATGTCTGACAGAATTTGATATCGTCCAAATCCATAGCCAAACCCTTTTCGGAGATAAACTCTTTCAAGCCGTTTTCGTCAAGACTGTTAAAGCCGTCAAGGGCAGCAACCTCTGTCGGGATATCGTACTCCGAAACAAGAGTGCTGTACTTTTCGAGAGAAGCTTCACGGCACTCAACGGGGTTGATAACATACTTCTTTATCTGTTCGATTTCGTCATCTGTAAGGAAACCGCCGAGAACGTAGACTTTAGCCGTGCGAACAAGCGGTCTTTCCTTTTGGGAAATAATCTGAATACACTGTGCGGCGGAGTCTGCTCTCTGGTCGAACTGACCGGGGAGATACTCAACAGCGAACACAAGGTCATCTATAACATATTCAAGTTCATCTGTCACGATATCGAGCTGAGGTTCTGAAAAAACAGTACCCTTGCAGTAATTGAAAAGTTCCTCGTCAATATTTTCGACATCATACCTATTGAGAATACGAACGCTTTTCAAATTCTTAATACCGAGCAGAGTATTTATATCATTACACAAAGCTTTAGCCTCGTGAGCAAGCTCTGCTTTCTTTTCAACAAAAATTCTGTAAACCACAGTAATAGTCCTCCTTTTTTTCGCACGTGAAGATAGTCATATGCAATTCAACTTCACAAACCCCTCTGTCCTGCGGACATCTCCCCTATGAGGGGCGACTTTGAGGATTTGAAATCTAAAAAACTCGCACCTTCGACACTCTCCTGCGGGCGTTGCCCGCTTACTTATTAACTGCAAGTGCTTTTTGTCCGATATCCTTACGGCAGTAAGCATTTTCAAAAGTAATACTTTCAGCTGCCTTGTAAGCGTCCTTAATAGCCTGTTCGAGAGTATCGGCTTTTGCAACGACATTCAGTACACGACCGCCGTTTGTAAGCAGCTTTCCGTCCTCAAGCTTTGCACCTGCGATATAAAAATCAGCATTGTCCGCAAGCTCGCCGATTGTAATTTCAAAACCCTTTTCGTAAGACTTCGGATAACCCTTTGAAGCAAGCACCACACAACACGCATTGCTGTCCGCAAACTTAACTTCAACCTCCGAAAGTCTTTCCTCACGAACTGCCTGCATAATCTCGAACAAATCACTTTCCAGAAGCGGAAGTACAACCTGAGTTTCGGGGTCGCCGAATCTACAGTTATATTCGATAACCTTAGCACCGTTCGGGGTAATCATCAAGCCGAAATACAAACAGCCCTTGAAAGGTCTGCCCAGCTCCGACATAGCGTTAATTGTCGGGAGGAAAATTTTCTCCATACATTCTTTAGCGACTTCCTCGGTATAATAAGGGTTCGGGGCAACAGTACCCATACCGCCCGTGTTAAGACCCTTGTCGCCGTCCAAAGCACGTTTATGGTCCATACTCGACACCATAGGCACAACAGTCTTACCGTCCGTAAACGAAAGCACGGAAACCTCCGGACCCGTCAAAAACTCCTCAATAACAATTCTGCTTCCGCTCTCGCCGAAAATCTTATCCTGCATCATCGACTTAACGGCAGCCTCCGCATCTTCCCTTGTTTCGGCGATAATAACACCCTTGCCGAGAGCAAGACCGTCCGCCTTGATAACAGTCGGAATGGGAGCGGTTTTGACATACTCCAAAGCCTTGTTGATATCGTCAAAAACCTCATACTCAGCCGTGGGAATACCGAATTTTTTCATCAACTCTTTAGAGAAAACCTTGCTTCCCTCGATAACAGCCGCATTAGCACGAGGACCGAAACAGGGAATACCGATTTCTTCAAGAGCGTCAACAGCACCGAGAACAAGCGGGTCATCGGGAGCGACAACCGCAAACTCGATATTGTTTGTTTTTGCGAACTCAACAATTTTCGGAATGTCGGTAGCACCGATATTCACGCACTCAGCGTCGGCAGCGATACCACCGTTACCGGGAAGAGCGTAGATTTTGGTAACCTTTTCGCTTTCCTTAAGCTTCTTGATAATAGCATGTTCACGGCCGCCGCCGCCAATTACCATAATTTTCATTTGGACAAACCTCCGTTTTTTACAGTTCTTCAAAGAACTTAACAGCACCGTCAAGCTCTTCTTGTCTTGGGTAACCCTTTGCCTGTCCGCCGACAAGCTCAAACGCACCGAAATCGTCGAAAGCAAGGCAATCGTAAGTGCCTATTTCCTTAGCTTCTTTCTTTTCAAGAATTTTTCGGATATCGTTGTAACGTTTTGCACAAGGCACACCGTATGTACAAATCAGAAACACCTCTTTATTCTTAGGCAAATTCTTCTTTGCAAACTCAATGACTTCATTGGCGAAACTTCTGTGATAAATACCGGAAGCAAAGCCTATTCTGTCGTAACCGGATAAATCAAATTTTTTCAAACGAAGAACATCAATCAAAGTTACCTCGTGATTTTTAGCTATCTCATCGAGAAGCTTTCTGGTGTTTCCGTGTGCCTTTGAGCAATATGCAATTGCTGTTTTCATAGAAAATCTTCCCTACTTTCTTTTTTTTAATACGTGAAGGCGGACAACGTCCGCTGTCCGAAAAGAGTAAAACCGTACAAATACAGCGTAAATATTCAACTGTATCTGCACGGTAATTATATAACCAACCAATTTGCAAAGTAAAGCTTTTCACTCTGCCGCAGGCAGAACAATCAGTGGTGGAACAATCTCATCTTTGTGAATACCATTGCTATGTCGTACTCATTGCAGGCTTCAATAACGTTGTCGTCACGGATAGAACCGCCCGGCTGTGCAATATAGCTTACACCGCTTCTTCTTGCACGCTCGATGTTGTCGCCGAACGGGAAGAATGCGTCACTGCCGAGGGAAACTCCCTTAATCTTCGACAGATACTCTTTCTTCTCCTCTCTTGTGAGCGGCTCGGGCTTAACCTTGAAATACTGCTGCCAAACGTTCTCGCCGAGAACATCTTCGTCATCGTCGGAGATGTAAACATCGATAACATTATCTCTGTCGGGTCTGCCGAGAGTATCGAGGAACGGAAGATTAAGCACCTTGTCATGCTGACGCAAATGCCAGATATCAGCCTTGTTTCCTGCAAGACGTGTGCAGTGTATTCTCGACTGCTGACCTGCACCCACACCGATAGCCTGACCGTCAACCGCATAGCAAACGGAATTCGACTGTGTGTACTTAAGCGTAATAAGTGCAATAATCAAATCGATTTTAGCTTCATCGGGAATGTTCTTGTTGTTTGTAACAACGTTTTCGAGAAGAGCATTGTCAATCTTAAATTCGTTTCTGCCCTGCTCGAAAGTAATGCCGTAAACCTGTTTACGTTCAATCGGATCGGGCTTGTAGTTCTCGTCAATCTTGACAATATTGTAATTGCCCTTTTTCTTCGACTTCAAAATCTCCAAAGCCTCGTCCGTGTAGCCGGGTGCGATAATGCCATCGGAAACCTCTCTCTTGATGATATTTGCGGTTGTAACGTCGCAGATATCGCTTAAAGCAATCCAGTCACCGAAAGAAGACATTCTGTCCGTACCTCTTGCCCTTGCATAAGCACAGGCAAGCGGAGAATCGTCAAGACCCTCGATATCGTCAACGAAGCAAGCCTTTTTGAGCTTATCGCTCAAAGGTCTGCCGACAGCCGCCGACGTTGGACTTACATGCTTAAAGGAAGTAGCCGCACAAAGACCCGTTGCCTCCTTGATTTCCTTAACAAGCTGATAGCTGTTGAAAGCGTCAAGGAAATTGATGTAACCCGGTTTGCCGTTGAGAATCTCGATAGGGAGTTCCTCGCCGTTCGACATAAAAATCTTAGACGGCTTCTGATTTGGGTTACAGCCGTATTTAAGTTCAAATTCTTTCATTCTTCAATTCCTCCAAGCAAATTATACTTTCAGTTCCGATTTTATTTCTTCCGTGTAAAGTCTGTCGAGTACAGGCTTAACCTCGTTCTCGATAAACTCCTCAACCTGCGAAACACTTCTTCCTACATAAAGAATCGGGTCAAGCTCACTCTCGATTTCTTCTTTTGTAATCGGGAATGCAATGTCGGCTGCAATTCTGTCTATCAAGTCATTCTCGCCGCCCTCTTTCTTAACCTTGTAAGCCGCTGCGTGGGAATGCTCTCTCAAACGCTCGTGAAGTTCCTGACGGTTGCCGCCGTTCTTTACACTCTTCATCATAATATTTTCGGTTGCCATAAACGGAAGCTTCTCCATAACTCTTCTCGTTACAACCTTATCATAAACTACAAGTCCGTTTGTGATGTTGATGTAAATATTCAAAATCGAATCCACCGCAAGGAAAGCCTCGGCAACGGAAATTCTCTTGTTTGCACTGTCGTCAAGAGTTCTCTCGAACCACTGTGTACCTGCCGTAAGTGCAGGGTTAATAGAATCGACAATAACATATCTTGCAAGCGAAGAAATACGCTCGCTTCTCATAGGATTTCTCTTGTAAGGCATAGCCGACGAACCAATCTGACTTTTCTCGAAAGGCTCTTCCATTTCCTCAAAGGACTGAAGAATTCTCAAATCATTGGAGAACTTATACGCACTCTGAGCGATACCCGACAAAGCACCCAAGAAATAAGTGTCTGTCTTTCTCGAATAGGTCTGACCCGAAACCGCAACACACTTTTCAAAACCGAGTTCCTCTGCGATAAGCTCCTCAACCTTTTTAACCTTTTCCTCGTCACCCTCGAAAAGCTCCATAAAGCTTGCCTGAGTACCCGTAGTACCCTTTGAACCGAGAAGCTTAAGGTTTGAAAGCTGAAACTCAAGGTTTTCGATATCCTGAATAAGCTCGTACATCCAAAGAGCAGCACGCTTGCCCACGGTTGTGAGCTGTGCCGGCTGCAAATGAGTGTATGCAAGGCACGGCAAAGCCTTGTATTGCTCGGCAAACTCCGAAAGATTTTTGATAACCTGTGCACACTTTTTCAGAACAATATTTGACGCTTCTCTGAGAATAATAACGTCTGTGTTGTCGCCGACATAACAGGAGGTAGCACCGAGGTGAATAATCGGCTCTGCCTTGGGACACTGCTTGCCGTAAGCGTAAACGTGCGACATAACATCGTGACGTACAACCTTTTCTCTTGCCTCTGCCGTTTCAAAATCGACAATATCTCTGTACTTTTCAAGCTCGGCAATCTGCTCGTCCGTGATGTCAAGACCCATTTTCTGTTCTGCCTTTGCGAGGGCAATCCAGAGTTTGTGCCACGTTGTGAACTTGAACTTCTCGGAAAATACATACTGCATTTCCTCACTTGCATATCTCGTTGAAAACGGAGAAATATAACTTTCCTTATTTGCTGCCATAGCCCTATTCCTTTCAATTGTTTTCTCACTGATTTTTATTAATCATTCTATTTTCAATCTTGCCTGTTGCAAGGTCGATGTATCTAACGTAGATAGAAATTTTATTCTGCTCGTTAAGGCTGCTCCAAATTTTCTCCTCGAACTCGTCAATGCTGTTCGGGATAGCAACTCTTTCAGGCTCACCCATAAATGTCGGGATAGGATTTCCGTCCGTAACGTATGTGTGAATAAAGTGACCTATACCGTCAAGGGCATTGTAGGAGAATGTATAACGGCTGCACTCGCTGCCCTCTGAGTCGGCACTTTTGAGAATGCTCATTTTGTAGGTAAGCTTCTCGCCGAAGTTGAGAATACCGCTTATTCTCGGTGTCCAGTTCGGGGGGTCGGGTTCAAACTCACGTGTTTCGAGAGCTTCTTCAAAAGTCTTGCCGTCTGCGATAAAATCATATATAGTGTCTGTCTGGTCGCCGTTTGTTACAATAAGCTTGTTTCCGATTTTTCTTATCGGGGAATATATAATAAGCGACGGGTCTTCAACCTTAGATACGTCAAACGGGTGAATAATAACCTCATCGCCGTTCTCAACAAAAATACGGTTGCGGCTGTTCTCGCTTCTTCCCATAATGAAGTACGCAACAGCTGCCTTTGTGCCGTCCTCTGTCTTTCCGATTACAATACCTCTTCCGACATAGGGATTGCCGTTGATAAGCTCCCCGATGTCATAAGTCTGATAAACATTCATAATAATAGATTAACTCCTTTTTTTAACACGTGAAGATAGTTATTTTTAACCTTACTTTTCCTACCCGACCGATAGTCAACTTAATGCGGTAGTTTTTGACCGACTTTATTTGTGCAATAACAATCACACCAAATACTTTAATCAAAGTCAAATAAGGCAACAAAATTTGAACTTCAAGAGATGTCGCACCTTCGACCCTCTCCTGCGGACGTTGTCCGCCCCGACCGATAGTCAACTTAATGCGGTAGTTTTTGACCGACTTTATTTGTGCAATAACAATCACACCAAATACTTTTTAAAGTTTTATTTATGCAATAATAATTACACCAAATACTTTAATCAAAGTCAAATAAGGCAACAAAATTTGAACTTCAAGAGATGTCGCACCTTCGACCCTTTCCTGCGGACGTTGTCCGCCCTTCGACCCTCTCCTGCGGACGTTGTCCGCCCTTCGACCCTCTCCTGCGGACGTTGTCCGCCGTTGTCCGCCGTTGTCCGCCGTTGTCCGCCCTTCGACCATTTCTAGCGGACGTTGTCCACCGTTGTCCGCTCAAGCAGACCTCTGCTAACCTTTTCAACCGCCTGCGGAAGTATAATCCACTCCGCATTGACCATTACTCTTTTCTGAAGAACCTCGGGTGTATCTCCGTCCTCAATCTCAACAGCCTTTTGCATAATGATTTCGCCGCCGTCGGGAATCTCGTTCACAAAATGCACCGTAGCACCCGTAACCTTAACACCGTACGCCAAAGCCGCTTCATGCACTTTCAAGCCGTAAAAACCCTTACCGCAGAAAGACGGAATAAGCGACGGGTGAACATTGATAATTCTCTTCGGGTACTTCGCCGTAAAATGCTCGCTGAGAATACACATAAACCCTGCAAGCACAATAAGCTCAATGCCGTTTTCTTCAAGCAGTGCTATAAGCTTATCTTCAAATTCAAGCTGAGTGCCGCATTCCTTTCTCGAAACAACAGCCGTTTTGATGTCTGCCTTTGCGGCTCTTTCAAGAGCGAAAGCGTTCGGATTATTCGACACAACAAGCTTAATTTCACCGCTTGTTATAACTCCGCTTTTCTGCTTGTCGATAAGTGCCTGTAGATTAGTGCCGCCGCCCGACACAAACACGGCAATTTTTACTTTTTCGTTACTCATAGTATTTCACCGTTTTTAAGTCTGGATATTATTGTTTTTAGCTGTTATGTAGCCGAGCAGTCGGCTCAAATCATTGTTGTTTGCATTGTGAATGGGAACTCTGCAAATCTCATATTTTTTCTTGTCGATAGTTTGGATTTGAATAACACGCTTACCTCTCTCGCCGCTGCCCTTTACAAGCTGATAAAGCTTTGTAATGTCGCTGTACTCGATAGCTCTGCCGCTTTTATTTTTGATTAGAAAATACTTTCCGAGAACAAGCGTATCGTTAAACATTCTCTTACCTGTTTCAAAGTCCTCGACAATGTCAACTAAATCGTCTTTTCTCACATATTCCTCAAGATTGTTTTTATAGGTTTTCTTTTTGTTTATGCCCCACATAATGAACACAATCCCGAAAAGCAAACCGAAGCACAAAGCAAGAATTCCGATATTAGTTAGTTTACTGATAATACCGTACACAAAGCCGGCAGCTCCGATTATTATCCAGATAACACCGAAGACAATTTCGACTGTATTCGGCTTAATAAATTTTTCAAATTTCTTTTGACTTTCCTCCATTTTGTCTATAACACCTCCCTTTTTGCGGGCGGACAACGGCGGACAACGGCGGACAACGTCCGCAGGAAACAAATTAAAGATATTCCTTTGTTTCAATTTCATTCACCAATCCGACCGATATTTTATTTTTAATGGTAAATGTTATACTCGAAAGCATTAAAATTTACCACTTTTCTTTCTTAGACCGGCAATTCGCTACGCTGTTGCCTGTTTTAGTTTTAGCCGAAAGATATTTATTCTAAGGGTTGCTTTGATTTATAGTTTATTCGATTTCGCTGAGGGTAGTTTATTTTCTACGATAATTTGTTCCGTCAGCGAGCAAGGGCTCTGCCCCTGCACTCCGCAAGCTTTAAAAAGCTTGACCAAACTTTAAAATGGTAAATCTTTCAGCTTTCCGGTATATATTATCTCCTGCCGAATTTGTCCTCCGGTCGGGTTCGTGAATATTCGACACTCAAAGACTCTCTTCACGTGTTAAAAAAACGCCCTCGTCGCCTTTAATGACTTCACCGATAATATACGCATCTTCGCCCTGTGCTTTCAGAACTTCAACAGCCTTGTCTGCGTCTTCCTTTGCAACAATAACGCTCATACCAACACCCATATTGAATGTGTTAAACATATCTCTCTCGGGAATATTTCCGACCTTTGCAATAAGCTCGAAAATCGGAAGTACTCTTACGGCACTTCTGTTAATCTTCGCACTGTAACCCTCCGGCAGACTTCTCGGAATATTCTCGTAAAATCCGCCGCCCGTAATGTGCGAAACAGACTTAACATTAACTTCCTCAAAAAGTGCAAGCATAGGCTTAACGTAAATCTTGGTAGGTGTGAGAAGAGTTTCGCCGATTGACTTTCCGCCCAGTTCCTCAACAGGCGACTTTATATCCGCACTCTCAACGTCAAACACTTTTCTTACAAGAGAAAATCCGTTTGAGTGAACACCGCTCGACGGCAAAGCTATAATAACATCACCCTCGGCAACAGTATTCTTGTCGAGAATTTTACTCTTATCCACAACACCCGTTGAATAACCTGCAAGGTCGTATTCGTCCACAGGATAGAATCCCGGCATTTCCGCCGTTTCGCCGCCAATCAAAGCACAGCCCGACTGTACACAGCCCTCGGCAACACCCTTGACAATAGCTTCTATTCTTTCGGGAACATTCTTTCCGCAGGCAATATAATCAAGGAAATAAAGCGGCTTCGCACCACAGCAGATAATGTCGTTTACACACATCGCAACACAGTCTATTCCCACAGTATCGTGTTTATCCATAAGGAAAGCTATTTTAAGCTTAGTTCCCACACCGTCCGTACCGCTTACAAGAACGGGTCTTTCAATGCCGGTAACGTCAAGCTCAAACAAACCGCCGAATCCGCCGATATCCGAAACAACACCGCTTGTCATAGTGCGTGCGATATGGCTCTTCATAAGCTCAACCGCCTTGTAGCCTGCCGTAATGTCAACGCCTGCCGCTTTATAGCTCTCACTGCAACTCTTCATTAGTGTCACCTTTTCCCTTATTTTTCTTTTTGGTTTTGTCTATTTTCTGTTCAAACTTATTCTTGCTGCCCTGCGGAATCGGAGTTGGATATTTCTCGTCAAAGCAAGCACAGCAGAACCCTGTACAGTTACTTCCGTCCGCAAGCTTTGTCACGTCCTCACGGCTGAGATATCCCAGCGAATCCGCACCGATAATCTCCGCAATCTCGGGGATAGTGTTCTTACAGGCAATCAAATTTTCTTTTGAATCGATGTCAACTCCGTAATAGCAGGGAGCAACGAACGGCGGAGCGGAAATTCTCACGTGAACCTCCTTAGCACCTGCCTCACGAACAAGACGGACAATTCTCGCACTTGTAGTACCTCTTACAATAGAATCGTCAATCATAATAACTCTCTTACCCTTTACAACCTCCGAAATCGAGTTAAGCTTAATTTTAACCTTATCCTCTCTCGAAGACTGCCCCGGAGAAATAAAAGTTCTGCCTATATACTTATTTTTGATAAACCCTATTCCGTACGGAATACCCGATTGTCTTGCATAGCCGACAGCCGCATCTATACCCGAATCGGGTACGCCTATAACGATATCTGCATCTACAGGGTGAGATTTTGCAAGAAGCTCTCCCGCCCTGACTCTAGCCATATGTACGTTACAGCCGTCAATTTTTGAATCGGGTCTTGCGAAATAGATGTACTCGAAAATGCACATAGAATTATTCTTAGTTCCGCAGTGGTCCTCAATCGAACGAACACCGTCCTCACCGAAAACAACAATTTCACCCGGCTTGATGTCACGGATAAGCTTTGCACCAACAGCATCCAAAGCACAGCTTTCGGAAGCGACTATATAACGACCGTCCTCTGTTTTGCCGTAACAAAGGGGTCTGAACCCTCTGGGATCTCTTGCGGCGATAAGCTTTGTGGGCGACATAACAACAAGCGAATAAGCACCGTCGATTTTGTACATTGCACGGTTTACCGCCTCTTCGATAGACGGACAGTTAATTCTCTCCTTAGTGATAACATAGGAAATAACCTCCGTATCGCTTGTTGTGTGGAAGATAGAACCCTCCAATTCAAGCTGTTCTCTGAGTTCCATAGAATTGACAAGGTTGCCGTTATGGGCGAGAGCCATTATGCCCTTGATATGGTTTACGACAATAGGCTGAACGTTGTTGCGGTCGTTAGCACCGGTAGTGCCGTAACGAACGTGACCGATAGCCATATTGCCCTCACCTAAAGATTTTAGCACACGGGGAGTGAACACATCATTAACAAGACCCAAATCCTTATACGAATGAATCACACCCTCATCGTTTACAGCGATACCGCAGCCCTCCTGACCACGGTGCTGTAATGAAAACAATCCGTAATAAACAGTAGATGCAACATTGACGGTTTCATTGCTGAACACCCCGAAAACACCGCATTCCTCATGTATCTTTTCGGAATCAGTAATCATATTAAACTCCTTTATTTTCGCACGTGAAGATAGTCTGTTTTAATTTGAACTTCACGAACCCGACCAAGAATTGATTTTAGTCGGTAGTTTTTAGATTGTTCTATTATAGTTTATTCAGAGTTTCAAATTATTCTATTATAATTTATTTAATCTGTTACAATTATCGGTCAAAGTCAAATAAGTGCAATAAAATTTTGACCTAAAAAAATTTGTACCTTCGACCCTCTCCTGCGGACGTTGTCCGCCCCGACCGAAAGTTAATTTTAGTCGGTAATTTTAGATTGTTCTAATATAGTTTATACAGTAATTCAGATTACTCTATTTATAATAATCAAAGAATTTTCGGGTGACAAACCAACTTCCGACAATCAAGAACCACTTCTAAAAAGCAAACCGCAGGTTTGCCACCTCAATTATTCTTTAATCTTTCTTCTTCATTCTTTATTCTTTAATTCACTCTCCGAGTAAACGCTTCATAACCTCTTGATATGCGTCCTCTACACCGCCCATATCTCTTCTGAAACGGTCTTTGTCGAGCTTCTCGTTTGTAACGCTGTCCCAGAAACGGCAAGTGTCGGGAGAAATTTCATCTGCAAGAACGATAGTACCGTCTGCAAGTCTGCCGAATTCAAGCTTAAAGTCAACAAGCTCAATGTTTACTTCCTTAAGATACTCCGTTAGAATATCATTAACAGCAAAGGCATACTTAGCGATAGTGTCAAGTTCCTCTTTGGAAGCGTAATCCATAGCGAGAATGTGGTATTCGTTTACCATAGGGTCGCCGAGGTCGTCGTCCTTGTAGCAGTATTCGAGAACAGTCTTGTTAAGCTTTGTACCCTCTTCAAGACCAAGTCTTTTAGCGAGAGAACCTGCGGCAATGTTGCGAACGATAACTTCGAGCGGAACGATAGAAACTTTCTTAACGATAGTTTCTCTGTCGTTAATCTCCTCAACGAAGTGAGTGGGAACACCCTTGCTCTCAACAAGCTTCATAAGGTGGTTGGTAACTCTGTTGTTGATAACGCCCTTACCGAGGATAGTACCCTTTTTAAGACCGTTATTAGCGGTAGCGTCGTCCTTGTAAGAAACGATACAATAATTCTCATCATCTGTAGCGAAAACCTTTTTAGCCTTACCCTCATACATCTGAACTGTCTTTTCCATTTTTAATTCCTCCTATTTTTTAATACGTTTTTTTAATACGTGTAGATAGTTTGTTTTATCAATAACTTTTATTACCCGACCAATAGTCAGCTTAATGCGGTAGTTTTTGACATACTTTATTCCATACAATAACAATCACACCAAATACTTTAACAAAAGTTAAATAAGGTAACAAAATTTGAATTTTTAGAGATGTCGCACCTTCGACCCTCTCCTGCGGACGTTGTCCGCCACCTTCGACCATTTCAAGCGGACGTTGTCCGCCACCTTCGACCCTCTCCTGCGGACGTTGTCCGCCGCCGCATTGAATTAATATTTGTTATATTTTTCGGAAACAAGCTTATTCTTTTCAAGAACCGCTTGTGCCGCCTTTGCTCTTGAATCGGCAAGCTTCTTTGCAAGCTCTTCGTCGGATACGGCTAAAATCTGAACTGCAAGCAAAGCCGCATTTGCAGCACCGTCAATCGCAACGGTAGCCACGGGAATACCCGACGGCATTTGAACTGTCGAAAGCAAAGCGTCCAGACCGTCAAGAGTAGACGATTTAACGGGAATACCTATAACAGGCAGCGTAGTGTTTGCGGCAATAGCACCTGCAAGGTGAGCCGCTTTACCGGCAGCCGCAATAACAGCACCGAAACCGTTTTCTCTTGCGTTCACGGAAAAATCTCTCGCTTCAACGGGAGTTCTGTGAGCGGAATAAACGTGAACCTCAAACGGCACGCCGTATTCTTCAAGTACCGAAAATGCTTTTTCAACAACTGGCAAATCGCTGTCGCTGCCCATAATAATAGCAACTTTTTTCATTTGACAAGTAACCTCCTGATAACAACACTCTGTAACCGTCCTTAGAAAATAATGAAAAATAAAGTTACAATTTTTTAACTTTTCACTAAAAAAATGCAGTCCTACCTTGATAAGTAGGACTGCCCAGACGGTCGGCATAATTTTCTATCTTTTTGCTTCCTTGTGGTTGTCGCTAGAACTTACAATGAAGCTGTAAATTTGTCACACTTTCCACTTCCGCCGGTTACAAAAAGTCTTACCCGAAATAATTTTAACATTATAAAGTATTTTTGTCAACAGTTTTTTTGCGGCGGCGGCGGCGGACAACGTCCGCTGGAAATGGTCGAAGGTGCAACATCTCTTGCAGTCCGACTTCAGTTACCTTATTTGACTTTTGTTTTTAACCGTAACAGGTTAA
>CADCHW010000029.1:25752-27611 GCA_902801245.1 uncultured Ruminococcus sp. | reverse complement strand
AGAGATTTTCGGTTGACAAAACTACCATCTACAACTAAATGACCGGTTAAAACCGGTCTTTTTGTGTTGCGATGGGGCTGTTAGAGTGTGAATAGTAACTTATAACAATATTTTTACAAATTTAAATTATGATTACACTTGCAATTTATGTAAAATTGTTGCCGATTTCCATTTTGCCCGCATTACAAGCCGCTTTCGGTGGGGTGAGCTTTGTAATTTACTACCAATTTACTACCGAACAAAAAAGCAAAAGAAAACTTTAGTACGATAATTTCCCTTTTATACGAGTGATAACGTTTAAAATTATTATTGGTATAAGAGAATTGCATTAACATTAATAATCGTATATCATAGTGTAGGAGTTTTATTAATTCCTGCACTTTTTTATATTTCTATTCTAGGTTAGAAAGAGAGCAGATGATATGATTACTAATGGTGAAACCGCCTGTCCGAAGTGCGGAGGAAATTTAAAGTATAACGATAAAGTTTTAAGAACTGTACGGACAAAAAGAAGATTAACCAAGCAAGTGGAATTGAAGCGGTTTAAATGCTGTAACTGCGGTTCGATACACAGAGAGATACCCGATTATATTTTACCATACAAACAATATGAATCCGAATTAATTATAGGTGTAGTAGAGGGTTTTATTACCTCGGATACATTCGGCTACGAGGACTATCCCTGCGAAATGACCATGAGAAGATGGCAAGCGGTTTATTCCACCGACTTTGTTTTTACAAGCAATGGATTTTAAGCTAGAATAGAATCCGAAAGGTGGTGATAGCTATGGGAACAACGATACGTCCGAATATTTCCCTAAAGAACAAGTATTATATCGAAAAACACAGATATTATGAGCTGAAACATTTCTGTATGCAATACCCTATTTGGAAAAAGGCATATTCTTCGTTAAGCGGTTTAAGCGGAAGACCGTCCGATTTGGGGTTATTCAAGAAACAGTTCGGAATGAGTGACCCTACCGCAAGGTGTGCAGAAGCCAGATTGTTCTATTCTCACAGAATAGAGATGATTGAGCAAGCAGCAAAAGAAACGGATTCTGTTCTGGCAGATTATATTTTAACAGCAGTTACGGAAGGTGTTTCTTACGATGTGCTTAAAGCTAGATTAAATATTCCTTGCTGTAGAGATACATATTACGTATTGTACAGACGTTTCTTCTGGATACTTAATAAGTTAAGAGAATAATAACGCAAAGAAAACACGTACTTTTATGAGGAGGCTATGTTGTAAGTTAGTGCGCATAGCCTTATTTTTTCTTTTCAGCACGCAGGTGACAACAAAACGTGCTATAGTAGTATTCGTAAAAAATTGAAAGGAGAATTATTTTTGGAATTACTGTTAGGAATTTGTTTAGGATTCGTTTTAGGCAGCGGAGTAATTAAACGCCTATCGTTGAAAAAGCCTGTCGGTTCGCTTTATGCTTATAGGCTAGATGACAATAATCAAACATATCTGTATCTTGAACTATTTCAAGAAATAGATACCGTTTGTGAAGAAGAGCAGGTTGTCTTTAAAGTGAACAAAAGTTTTCTTACGCAGAAATAACACTTTCTTTTATGGAACAAAAATTATATTTACAGAAAGGAAGATTTTAAGATGGACGAAGAAATTAGAGAAATGTTGGGGAAGGAAATCAAAACCCAGATTCAGGACTTATCCGACTTAGAACCGGGAAGCAAAGAGAAATCGGAGGCAGTTGAAGCTTTAGCAAAGCTTTACAAGCTGAGAATGGAGGAAGCCAAGAACGAACTGGAATTTGAAGACAGACGTGAAAGACGTGACATGGAGAAATCCAAGAACGAACTGGAATTTGAAGACAGACGTGAAAGACGTGATA
>CADCHW010000029.1:0-25723 GCA_902801245.1 uncultured Ruminococcus sp. | reverse complement strand
CGTGAAAGACGTGACATGGAGAAATCCAAGAACGAACTGGAATTTGAAGACAGACGTGAAAGACGTGATATGGAGAAATCCAAGAACGAACTGGAATTTAGATGCCGTCATCACGATGGAGAACTCAAACGAAAGCAAGTCAATGAGGAAGTAGCTAACCACGCTAGACAGGAGCAGTTTAACAAAGAACAGTTGGCAGAGCAGGTTAAGGACAGATATTTCAAGCTTGGTATTGCAGCAGCGGAGATTGTATTGCCGTTGATATTCTATGCTACTTGGATGCGTAAGGGATTTAAGTTTGAGGAAACGGGTACGTTTACTTCAACAACATTCAGAGGTTTATTTAACCGTTTTAGACCGACGAAATAATAGACATATTTAATGTTCCAAAGCGGAGAGCCGTGTAATTTACATTGGCTCTTCGTTTTTCTTTTTCAGGAGGATTTTATGAGATATCACTATGAAAAACCGACAATCTATTTGTCAAGATACGGACAGCTTTATATTTGCAATCACCCTGTTTACAACAGATGTACTTTATTTAAAATCGGAGATAAAGGTTTGGCAGTGATACAGCAGAGATTTAATCCCGAAACAAAAAGTACATATTGGAGCGAGCTTGACCCTTGGCTTACCGATGATTTATATTTGAATCCGAATTTTAAAAATTACTTTGACGAACGTGCGGGTGAGTGTACAGACGGTTTGTATTCCACGGTAACAGTACGACAGATTATGTGGTCTTTGAAAATGAAACCTATACCAAAAGAACGTTGGGAAACAACGTTTGACAGACGTGATATTTGAAAACACGCAAAATTTACAATGCCTATTATGAAAACCATATAATTTTGAAAGGAGATAAAGGAGTATGATGGACGAAATGAAAATCGGTACAAAGATTATGAGAGGTATGGTGTCTAAGGTTATTAGTAAGGTATTGAAGAAGAAGTTAGGATACAATGTAGGTATTCAGCTTAACGAATTTGATGCTAAGGTTAATGACGGAAAGGCTCATGTGCATTTGAATATCGATGCCGAAATGACGCAGGAAGAACTCAACAAGATTCTGGAAGCTATAGGTTTATAAAAAGGAGAGGGAGTCCCTAACAAGGACTCTTTCTTTTCCTTTTTGGAAAATTATATTTGAGAGGAGATTTTAAAATGAAACAAAGAACGAAAATGCACGGCGATTTCTGCAAATCGTTGAAACGTGCAACGCCTACAATTTTAACATGTTTATCCGCAGTCGGAATGGTATTAACAATTGTTACAGCTGTGAAAGCTACGCCAAAGGCTATGGAGTTTCTGAAAGAAGCAACGGAAGAAAAAGGCGAAGAGCTTACAAAAGCGGAAGTTCTCAAAGCGGCTGTTCCTGCCTACATTCCGACAGCTTTACTCGTAGTATCGACATTATCATGTATGTTCGGTGCAAATATTCTGAACAGGAAACAACAGGCATCATACATAAGTGCCTATACGCTTCTTGATAATTCTTTCAGGAAGTATAAAGATAAAGTGAAAGAAATGTACGGTGACGGTGCGGACGATGAAGTGAAAGAACAATTGATAGAAGCAGAACACAGAGGACTTGATATTTCTCCCTCGGACGAAAAGCTTGTTTTTTATGAGGATAATTATGGTGAGTTCTTCGAGCTTACTAAAGAAGAATTACTTATGGCAGAGAACGAGCTTAACCGTACGTTTATTCTCAGAGGTTACGTTTCTCTCAATGATTTTTATGCGTATCTCGGTTTGCCTGAAAAAGATTTCGGAGAGGTACTTGGTTGGTCGCAGTGGGCAGGAGAGGAGTTTTATGGATATCAATGGATTGACTTTGTGCATAAGAAATATACTCTTGACGACGGTCTGGAATATTATATTATCTCAATGCCGTTTCCTCCCACTATGGATTACGAAGAGTATTAAATACGCAAAAAATGCAAAGCCTTTTATGAGGAGGTGATTGCTTTATGACGAAAAAATCGGGAATAGTAATTAAAACCATTGGTATTGGAGTTACCGTACTCGGAATACTATTGGACATAGTAGACGATTGGGTAAGCGACAAGGAAATGGAAGAGAAAATTCAAGAGAAAGTTGATGAAGCATTAGCCAAGAGAAAAAACGAAGACTAATTAAAAAGATGGGAGCTCTTAACAAGAGCTCTTTCTTTTTTTGGAGAATGATTATGGATATCGTATACGAAACGGCTGTATCTGTTATCGAAGATTACAAAGAGCGTATCGATGATATTTCCGAATGCTACGGCTATGACTTTAAGCAGCGGAGCTATTCAAAGTGGACGGCAGATGAAATTCTGAGAAGTCTGTATGAGAATCATTTTACACCTCCGCTCGTAGTTATTGAAAATTTCAAAGATAAGATGAAATGCTATTCACAATTCAACATTATATTTTCAATTGCTTATGATACCGCTCAGGATATTATAGAACTGTTCTAAGAAAAGGAGAATTTTATGAAACACAATTTATCAGACATTGCGAAAAATGTTCGCACAGTGATTAAGAAGCACAGTCCCGAAATTCTTACGGGAATAGGAATTGCGGGAATGATTACTGCAACCGTTATGGCTGTAAAGGCTACCCCGAAAGCATTAACCCTTATCGATGAAAAGAAAGAGGAGCAGAACGTCGATAAGCTCACAACTGTTGAAACCGTTAAAACGGTATGGTATTGTTATATTCCGTCGGCTGTATCGATTGCGGTATCGATACTCTGTTTGATTGGTGCAAGTTCGGTGAATGTAAGACGTAATGCTGCTTTGGCAACGGCTTATACTCTTTCGGAATCGGCTCTTAAAGAGTATAAGGATAAGGTTGTTGAAACTATCGGTGAGAAAAAAGAGCAGGCTGTAAGGGATTCAATCGCTAAGGATAAGATTGAGAAAAATCCTGTTTCCAAAAATGAAGTGATAATCACCAACAAGGGTGATATGCTTTGCTACGATGCTATTTCGGGAAGATATTTTAAATCCGATATCGACAAGCTGAAAAAAGCCGAGAACGAGCTTAACAAGAGAATGCTTAATGAGATGTCCGTATCTTTGAATGATTTTTATTATGAAATCGGTCTGGACGGTATAGGCATAGGCGACAATATCGGTTGGAGCATAAACAAGGGGTTCATTGCATTGCAGTTCAGTTCACAGCTCACCGAGGAAGGAACGCCGTGTCTTGTGGTTGATTACAGCGTTGTCCCTGATTACGACTATTATTAAAGGCACGCAAAATTTACAAGCCCTTTAATGGAGAGAATCCAATAATTTTCTATATTTTGAAAGGGGACATTCAAGATGGATGCTAACGAAATCATTAAGAACGAAGAGATTATTGAGGTAACAGAGGAAAACGCTGATATTCGCTCGAACAACGGTGCAATGATTGCGGCAGGTATCGGATTGACGGTTGCTGTAGGCGGACTTGCTTACAAGTTTATCGTTAAGCCAGTAAAGGCTAAGATTAAGCGTAAGTTGGTTGAAAAGATTACTGAGGCAGTTGTAGGCTGTTATAACGAAAGTTTCGATGTTCTTGAAGAAGAACAGGAAGAATCACAGGAAGTGGAAACAGAAGGATAAGGAAAACAATTGATTCTTAAAGAGGGAGAGTACCTTTAACAAGGTGCTTTCTCTTTTTTCTTTTGCAAAGGAGATTGACAAAAATGGAAGAGTACAAATCCAATTCCCACAAGTCTAAGGAAGAGAAGACCGAGAAAAAGGTTGAGAAGATAGTAACCGGCTCGGTGAAGTCGAAGAAGAAAAACGAGATTCGCAAGTTTGCGGACGTTTTTATCTCGGAAGATATCGAAAACGTGAAGTCTTATATTTTGGAGGATATTATTGTTCCTGCAATTAAAAAGGCTATTTCCGATGTAGTTACGAGCGGAATTGATATGATTCTCTACGGCGAAACAGGTAAGACAAAAAAGAACAATTCGTCAAGAGTTTCATATCGTGACTATTACGGTTCAAACGACCGCAGAAACTCATATTCCTCAACCCGAAGAACATACAGCTATGATGATATTATATTGGATAATCGTGGCGAAGCGGAGGAAGTTTTGATGAAAATGGACGAGCTTATTGACGCTTACGGCGTAGCAAGCGTAGGAGATTTGTATGATTTGGTGGGAATCACCGGAGATTACACCGACAATAAGTACGGCTGGACGAATTTGAGAAGTGCACAGGCAGTCCGCACTAGGGACGGATATTTGCTGAAATTACCGAAAGCACTTCCCTTAAACTAATTATATTTAAAAAGGAGATACAACTATGAGTAAAAAAGATATTATCAGCAAGGTTACAGGCACAATCCATAAGATTGGTTTCAGCCTGAAGAAGCACAGCCCCGAGATTCTTGTTGCAGCTGGTGTTGTAGGTGTGGTTGCAAGTGCAGTTGTCGCTTGCAAGGCTACAACAAAGGCAAGCACTATTCTTGATGACGCTAAAGAGAAGATGGATAAGATTCACGAGTGTGTGGAAACGAAGCCCGAAAATGAGTACACGAAAGAAGATGCAAAGAAAGACACAACAATTGTTTACGTTCAGACAGGTGTTAAGCTTGCGAAGCTTTACGCACCTGCAATAATTCTCGGAGCTTTGTCTATCACAGGAATAATTGCTTCAAACAATATTCTCCGCAAGAGAAATGTCGCATTAGCAGCGGCTTATACAGCGGTTGACACAAGCTTCAAGCAGTATCGAAGCAGAGTTGTCGAGCGTTTCGGGGAAGAAATCGATAAAGAACTCCGCCACAACATCAAGGCGAAAACATTTGAAGAAACCTTTATCGATGAAAACGGTGAAGTTGTAACAACAGAGAAAACCGTAA
The DNA here is from genome assembly GCA_902801245.1 of uncultured Ruminococcus sp. Classification (GTDB taxonomy): domain Bacteria; phylum Bacillota; class Clostridia; order Oscillospirales; family Acutalibacteraceae; genus RUG592. The sequence goes on along the minus strand of CADCHW010000029.1, from coordinate 20,870 downwards.
ATATTGCCGACCCCAACGCTTGCAGTGATTACGCACGTTTCTTTGATGAAACAAATCCCAATTGGGAAAAGGATTCGGAATACAATTTAATGTTCCTCCGCAGTCAGCAGGCATACGCAAACGATAAGCTTAGAGCTCAGGGATATTTGTACCTGAATGATGTTTATGATATACTCGGCATTCCGAGAAGCAAAGCAGGACAGATTGTAGGCTGGGTTTATGACCCCGATAATCCCGTAGGGGATAACTATGTTGATTTCGGTATTTATGATACCAACCGTGAAAAGGCTCGTGATTTTGTCAACGGCTATGAAAGAAGCATTTTGCTTGACTTCAATGTTGACGGAAATATTCTCGATTTGATGTAAGGAGGAATTGAAAATGGATAAGCTTTTATGTGTTTTGCTTTCGCTTACGTTGATTATATTTTCGGGCTGCACCGTGAGAGCGACAGGCGAGGAAGTTGCCGAAACTGTTACGGCATATCAGGTAAGCGATGAAGCGGAAGAATTATATTTGCCCGAAATCGAAGAAGCGTTTGTTTCCGATGAAGACATTAATCTTATCGCTCTTGTCACAATGGCGGAAGCAGAGAACGAATGCGAAGAGGGGAAACGTCTTGTAATAGACACTATCCTAAATCGTATGGATTCCGAAGAATTTCCCGATACGGTTTCGGAAGTTATATTTGAACCGTATCAGTTTCCGTCGATGACAAATGGCAGGTCGGAACGCTGCGAGGTCAGAGAGGATATTCGCAGACTTGTTCGGGAAGAATTGCAGTCAAGAACAAACTATGACTGTATATTTTTCAGAACCGATTGTTACAGCGATTACGGAACTCCGATGTTCCAAGTCGAGAACCATTATTTTTCAAGCTATGATTGAAAGGAGAGGATTTTATGTACGGAAGATTAACATTTATATCCTACACATTTGCGGCGGTAGCAAGCCTTTGTTTTATGAGTGGAATAGCCGTATTGTCGGGAGGTAAAAAGTAGTATGGATATACTCGAAAACATTATATCCGCACTTGATGTCATTCTTGACAGTGAAAGAAAACGTCATATCACGGGCGGTATTCTGCTGAGTGCTTCGGCACTTTTCAGTGGATTGGCAATTACCGTAATGACGCTTAAGAATGATGAAACTATTGAAGATGAAGAAAATGAGGAGGAAACTTATGAAGACCTTTTTTAAGAGCAATGCGGCAGGATTGATTATATTCGCACTTGGCGTGATAGTCGGAACAGCCGCAGCCAAGAATTATTTTAAGACGAAGTATGAAGAGATTGCACAAGAGGAAATCGAATCCGTCAAAAGGATTTACAGCAAAAATGCCGCACCGGTGCAGTCCGACGAACAAACGGTGGAAGATGTCACGGAAGAGATTACGACAAGCTTTACTGAGATTTTATCGCATAACGGATATTTGTCAAATCGTGATGAAACTGACAGAGAAAATCTCGGTATGCCGTATATTATACCGCCCGAAGAGTACGGAGAGAAAACAGGTTACGAATTAATCAGCCTGACCTATTATGCGGACGGTATTCTTGCCGATGACGGTGATGTAATAATCGAGGATATGGAAGACACTGTAGGTTTTGATTCCTTAAATCATTTCGGTGAATACGAAGACGATTCTGTTTTCGTGAGAAATGACAGCAGAATGTGCGATTATGAAATTCTGTTGGATACAAGGGATTACACCGATGTAGTCAAAGATAAGCCATATCTTTATACGGAGGACTAATGACAAGACAGAATTTGAATAAGGAATATTTTGACTGGATGTACAATCTTGTATGCGGTGAAAAACGTTTTAAAAAGGTTTCGTACAGAAAGCTTTTGTCATACCTTAATAAGGTTGATTTCAATTATATTTATGAAATGGACGGCAATCGTGCAGAGGACGGAATGGATTTGAGATATCGTTTCGGGTACGAAAATGATATTCCCGATTATGAAATTACCGCACATCTTGACGACCGTCCTTGCAGTATTCTTGAGATGATGGTTGCACTCTCCGTTCGCTGTGAAGAGAATATTATGGATAATCCCGATATAGGCGACAGAACAGGGAAGTGGTTCTGGGGTATGATTGAAAGCCTTGGATTATATTCAATGGACGATTCTTGCTTTGACCGAAGCAAAGCAGACAAAATCATTCACTGTTTTCTCAGCCGTGATTACAAAATGAACGGCGAGGGAGGATTGTTCACCATTCCGAATTACCGTGGAGATTTGCGTTATGTAGAAATATGGTATCAGGCTATGTGGTATCTTGATACTGTATTGGAAAATTGAGGTTACAAATGGCACACGATAATATATTTACCGTATTCAAGGATAAATTCGGAAAGATATCATCTCGGGCAACAGCTTGGTTTCCCAGCGGAAAAGATTGTGTTCGCATTCGATTTGCGGACAGAAACGAACTTATGTTTACTTATCACAGTGAAAAGGACTGGTGTCTTGAATCTGTGAACAGTTATATTTCAAAAATGAAAGGGAGAATTTAATATGAACGAGAATAAGGAATATATTTACGTTATGGACAAAAGCATTGAGGTACTTTCAAAGCAGGTTTTAAAGCTTCGCCGCCAGACAGGCAGACTTAAGCTTGGTTTGATTGTCGCAGCAGTCGGCGGTATTTATATTACAGATAAGCTTGTAAAGGTTACCGCAATTCACATAAAAGAAATCAAACAGCTTCAAAAAGAGATTGATTTTCTCAAAGGAGATAAGGAGTAAGAGATGATTGACTTTCTTATGATTTCGACACGCTCTGCTAAACGTGGCGTAATAGAAATCTATCCGAAGTTTATTATCAAGAAAAGCTCCGATTTAATGATACGAGGCGGCGACTTTTACGCTGTATGGATTGAGGAAAAAGGGCTTTGGTCTACCGACGAACAAGACGCATTGCAGCTTATTGACAACGCTCTTGATAAATATGCCGAGGAGAACAAAGCCCGTTTCGATTCAAACATAAAAGTTCTGCATATGTGGGATTCGGAATCGGGTATGATTGATTCGTGGCATAAATATTGTCAGCGGCAAATGCGTGATTCCTTTCAAATGCTTGACGAGAAACTTATATTTTCCAATACGGCAACAGGCAAAGCGGACTATGCGAGCAAACGGCTTAATTATCCTCTTGAAAAAGGTGACATAACTGCTTACGATAAGCTTATGTCAACATTATATTCGGAAGAGGAACGCCGCAAAATCGAATGGGCAATAGGTGCTGTCGTTACGGGCGATTCAAAAAAGATACAGAAATTTATGGTTCTGTACGGAGCTGTCGGCACAGGTAAATCAACAATACTGAATATTATTCAGAAATTGTTTGAGGGATATTATTCGGTGTTTGATGCGAAAAGTTTAGGCTCGTCAAGTAACTCTTTTGCATTGGAAGCCTTTAAGAGTAATCCTCTTGTTGCGATTCAGCATGACGGAGATTTATCGAGAATAGAGGATAACACAAGGCTTAACAGTCTTGTTTCTCATGAGCTTATGACGGTGAACGAAAAATTTAAGTCAACATATGCAAACCGCTTTAAGTGTTTTCTGTTTATGGGAACGAATAAGCCCGTAAAGATTACAGACGCAAAATCGGGTTTGATAAGAAGACTTATTGATGTTTCACCGTCGGGCAATAAGCTGAATCCAAAGGAGTATAACTCGATAATCAAGCAAGTCGATTTTGAACTTGGTGCAATTGCTTATCATTGCCGACAGGTGTATCTGGATAACATTAACCTTTACGACAATTATATTCCCATAGCAATGCTCGGAGCGTCCAATGATTTCTATAACTTTATTACCGATTCTTATTACGTGTTCAAGGAAGAGGACGGAACTACTCTTAAAGCTGCTTGGGAGATGTACAAAACATATTGTGACGAAGCCAAAGTAGCTTATCCAATGTCGCTTCGACCGTTTAAAGAGGAGCTTAAAAATTATTTTCGGGACTACAAAGAAAGATTCAGCAAAAATGACGGAACAAGAGTTCGCAGCTATTATATCGGTTTCCGCACCGAAAAATTTGAAGAACAAACAGCCGAAGAGAGCGAAAAGAAAACCGATATTTTACGGATTCAATTTTACAATACAAAATCGGTATTTGATGATATTTGTTCGGATTGTTTCGCACAATATGCCTCGGCTGAGGGAACACCAGTTATGAAATGGGATAACGTTACAACAAAGCTGTCGGATTTGGATACGTCTAAACTGCATTATGTTAAAGTTCCCGAAAATCATATCGTTATTGATTTCGATATTCCCGATGAAACAGGCAGTAAAAGCTTTGAACGCAATCTGGAAGCGGCAAGCAAGTTTCCGCCGACTTATGCCGAATTGAGCAAGAGCGGAGCAGGTATTCATCTGCATTATATTTATACGGGTGATGTGTCAAAACTCAGTCGTATATTTGACGAGCATATAGAAATTAAAGTATTTACGGGTAAAAGTTCACTCAGGAGAAAGCTTTCAAAGTGTAACGATTTGCCTATTGCGACTATAAGTTCGGGTTTGCCTTTGAGAGGAGAAAATAAAATGGTGAATTTTGAAGCGATAAAAAGCGAAAAAAGGCTTAGAACGCTGATTAAACGAAATCTCAACAAAGAGATTCACTCGGGTACTAAGCCCAGTATCGATTTTATCTATAAGATTCTGGAGGATTCGTATTCGGGTAATCTGAATTATGATGTTACGGATATGAGAAATGCCGTACTTGCATTTGCGGCAAACAGTACACATCAAGCGGATTACTGCATTAAGCTTGTAAACAAGATGCACTTTAAATCGGAAGATATTTCCGTACCGCAGGAAAGCGAAAGTTCTAAGCTGGTGTTCTTTGATGTTGAGGTTTTTCCGAATTTATTTTTGGTGAACTGGAAAATAGAGGGTGAGGGGAAATCCGTTGTGAGAATGATTAACCCCACTCCTATGGAAATAGAAGAGCTTATGAAATACAAGCTTGTTGGATTCAACTGCCGCAGATACGATAATCATATTTTGTATGCACGTCTTATGGGTTATACGAACGAACAGCTGTATAACCTGTCGCAGAAAATTATACAGGGAAGTCCGAATTGCTTTTTCGGAGAAGCGTACAACGTTTCGTATACGGACGTTTATGATTTTTCGGCTAAGAAGCAATCATTGAAGAAATTCGAGATTGAACTCGGCATTCATCATCAGGAACTAGGCTTGCCGTGGGATAAACCCGTACCCGAGGAACTCTGGACTAAGGTTGCCGAATACTGCGATAATGACGTAATTGCTACGGAAGCAGTTTTCAACGCACGAAAAGCCGACTTCACGGCAAGGCAGATTCTAGCAGATGTTGCGGGAATGACAGTAAACGATACTACAAATTCTTTGACTACAAGAATTATATTCGGTAAAAATCGAAAACCGCAGGATAGATTTAATTACCGTGATATGGGCGATATGACTAACGAAGCCGATGACGGTAGTCTTGTTTTAATGCCGAGCCAACAAACGTTTGCCTATGGAAAAGGTCTTGGCGTTCACGATTGTTTGGACAAATACAGCGACTACAATAAACCGTGGAATCACGGAGGAATACATTTGGGGTCGTACTGTAAATTCGACAAAGACGGACGACCGCTATTTTCGGGTTATAAGTTTGAGGGAGGTAAATCCACGTACAGAGGAGAAGAAGTTGGTGAGGGCGGTTACGTATATTCCGAACCGGGTATGTACGGAAATGTCGCACTTCTGGATATTGCTTCTATGCACCCGAGCAGTATTGTTGCGGAGAATCTTTTCGGCGATGAATACACTAAAAGATTCAAAGATATTTTAGACGCTCGTATTGCCATAAAGCATAAAGAGTTTGATAAGGCGAGAACTATGCTCGGCGGTGCGTTGGCTAAATATTTGACAGATGAAGAATCGGCTGCCGATTTGGCACAGGCTTTGAAAATCGCTATCAATTCGGTTTGCGGTCTGACCTCGGCAAGCTTTGAGAATCCTTTCAGGGATAATCGTAATAAGGATAACATTGTTGCAAAGCGTGGAGCTTTGTTTATGATTAATCTCAAACACGAGGTTCAGAAACGAGGCTTTATCGTTGCACATATCAAAACCGATTCCATAAAGATACCCGATGCAACCCCGGAAATTATATCTTTTGTTATGGATTACGGAAAAATGTATGGCTATACCTTTGAACACGAGGCTACATATGACCGAATATGTCTTGTGAACGATGCCGTATACATAGCAAAGTATAAGGACGGCAAGCACGCAGGGGAATGGACTGCAACGGGTACACAGTTTCAGATACCTTATGTATTCAAGAAATTGTTCAGCCGTGAAGAAATTGCATTTGAAGATATGTGTGAAACAAAGTCTGTGAGTACAGCATTATATTTGGATATGAATGAGGATTTGTCTGATGTGTCCGAATACGAAAAGGAGAAAGAGCTATCGACAAATAAGTTGTGTAAAATAAGTAACATAACAATAGTAATTACGTTGTTTCTTCTAATACTATGCACAAGTAATTTATCGATAATTCCTAAGAAAAACGGCGAAGAGATTAACGAAGAGTATCTTAAAGAACTTGATTCCAATATCGCAAAAGGTCACAATTATATTTTTATCGGTAAGGTCGGAAGCTTCTGCCCGATTAAATCGGGTTGCGGCGGCGGAGTTCTCTACCGTGAGAAAGACGGCAAGTATTATGCTGCAACAGGTTCAAAAGGTTACAGGTGGCTTGAAGCCGAAATGGTTAAGGAGTTCGGCAAAGAGGAGCATATCGACCGTTCTTATTATGAAGAAATGGTTAGTGCTGCCGTTGAAGATATTTCAAAGTACGGCGATTTTGAATGGTTTGTGTCAGATGATCCATATGTGCCGCCGATGTATCAGGACGGAGAACCTATATATCTGGAAGAACTGCCGTTTTGATTTAAAGTAATAACAGAAAAAGGAGATTATATTTATGGCTTACAAAAACATAGACAACTTGATGATTGAGAATTCTCATATCATTTTTCGCAACTTTTCCGGTAAGGAAACAAAGTACAACAGAGCAGGCAACCGTAATTTCTGTGTGGTTATTGAAGACTCTGAAGAAGCTCAAAGGCTTGCCGAAGACGGTTGGAATGTCCATATTCTTTCCACTCGTGATCAGGGAGATGAGCCTCTTCATTATATTCAGGTAAGCGTGAGTTTTGCTAACATTCCTCCGAAAGTATTTCTTATTACTAAGAAAGCTAAGACACGGCTTGACGAGGAATCCGTAGGCACTTTGGATTTTGCCGACATACGCAATGTCGATTTGATTATCAGACCGTACAATTGGGAAGTCAATGGCAAAACGGGTGTTAAGGCTTACCTTAAAACTATGTATGTCACGATTGAAGAAGACGAGTTTGCGGCTAAGTATGAGGACAGAGAACCCGAAGACGAGGATATTCCATTCTGATATGAAATTTAAATAATGAAAAGTATAGAGTGCCTTTAATTGGGCACTTTATATTTTTTCTTTTTGAAAGGAGATACATTAATGAATAATGACCGTAACAAAACAAATCAGATTATCCGCTACGAAAACACTAATTCTACAGCGGCATTTTCGTGTGTAGCCGAAGCTTTGAGAAACGCATTCACATTCAGCAGTTTCCCCGAAATCAAGAATGTTATATTCAATTATCCTGCAACTATTGTGTTGTGGAATGACGGAACTAAGACCGTTGTCAAGGTATCGTCCGAGGAAGAATTTGACCCCGAAAAAGGTCTTGCTATGGCTATAGCAAAAAAGGCTTTTGGGAACAAAGGCAGTTACTTCAACGTTATTAAGAAGTATGCAGGCACATACAAGGAGTGACAAAATGGCAGGTATAAGTTTATACGATTACCAGTTGGAAGCAGTCAAGAAAATGAAAAACGGCTGCATTCTGTGCGGAGGTGTCGGCAGCGGTAAATCCCGGACGGCTCTGGCATACTATTATATTTGTCAAGACGGTGAGATAAACACCGAAAACTACGAGCTTATGGACGATATACGTATCAAAGACCTGTACATTATCACAACCGCAAGAAAACGTGATACAAAGGAATGGGAGAGTGAATTGTCGCCGTTTCTTCTTTCTACTCATAAGGACATCAATTTATATTCCAATCATGTGAAAGTAGATTCGTGGAATAACATTAAGAAATATTCCGATGTCAAGGACGCTTTCTTTATATTTGACGAACAGCGTGTTGTAGGTTCGGGAACGTGGGTAAAATCATTTCTGAAAATTGCAAAAAACAATGAATGGATTTTACTTTCCGCTACTCCCGGCGACAGTTGGCAGGATTATATTCCCGTATTCATTGCTAACGGCTTTTATAAAAATCGTTCGGAGTTCATAAGAGAACACGTTATCTATAAGCAATTCAGCAAATTTCCGCAGATTGACAGATACATCAATACGGGTCGCTTGGTGAGATTACGCAATGATATTCTTGTCAATATGGATTTCAGACGGCTGACAACCTCACATCACGAAGACATATATGTCAGGTATGATATTTCAAATTACAAGGACATTACAAAGAATCGCTGGGATATTTGGAATAACAAGCCTTTGGAAAATGCAAGTGAGTTTTGTTATGCCCTGCGTAAGATTGTGAATACAGATGAATCACGGCAATTGGCAGTGCTTGAAATATTCGAGAAACACCCGAGAGCTATTATATTTTACAACTTTGATTATGAACTTGAAATTCTGAAAAGTCTTTACTATGGCGATGATGTGGAAGTAGCCGAATGGAACGGGCATAAACATCAGCCGATACCCGATTCGGAGAAGTGGATTTATCTTGTTCAGTACAATGCGGGTGCAGAGGGTTGGAATTGTATTAAGACCGACACAGTTATATTTTACTCACAGAATTATTCATATAAAGTAATGGTTCAGGCTTCGGGAAGAATAGACAGGCTTAATACACCTTATTCCGATTTATATTACTATCATTTGAAATCTCGTTCGGGTATTGATTTGGCGATAAGCAAGGCTTTGAAAGAAAAGAGGAAATTTAACGAAACAGGATTTGTAACGAGAGGAGAATAATTTTATGGAGTATAAGTTAAACATCGACATTGATGAATTGGGAGCATTTAAAATTCTTTGCCGTAGTTTGGATATGTCATTTGTGCTTAACGAAGAAATCGACTACTTTATTAAAGGCGGAAAGGTTTGGTATAACGAGTACGGTTATGACGAGGTAGTCGATGACAGAGCAGATTTGTTTATTGCTTTAAGAAATGTAGCCGTGAATATTATTCCCAATCTTTTGTTCAGAAGTGCGGATTATATTTACAGCAGTGTAGAGGAGGACTAACTATGAAAGCATTCAAGATTTCGGACAGACATTTTATGTGTAAGGAGATAGAGGGGGATTTAAAATCCCTGCAAGAGGAAGTAGGCGGTTTTATTACGCTTGCTCCGCATTTTGACGAACTTACGGATATGGGCATTGATATTTATGCCGATGACGAGGGTTTGCTGAAAGCCGACCCGAAAATTTCTATGGTTGTGCTTAACCGTGAACGTGGAAATATTGAGAGTGTTCTTGTAGGCAATCTTATATTTGTGGGTCACGATGAAGAGGGAAACACAAAAGGGCTTACACAGGAACAGCTTGATTTCATCTATGACCATCTGGCAAGGGTTCGTTTTAGTGTAAAAGGTTCTGATGAAGAGAAAGAAGCTTTTACGTTTATATTTGAGGAGTGATTTTTAATGAAGGTAGAACGATTTATACGAAAATACAAGGACGAGATATTGAAAGTTGGATTTTTAGCGACTATGATTTTGCCGACCTGTACAATGAATAGTATGGGTATTCCTGTCAATTTTTCGTTGGGCGATAACAGCAAGGAAAATAGTAGACCTCGCACCACAAAGAATGTAAATTTTGTGGTGGTTGACGACGACAGTGTGAATAGCATGCCTAACACTCCGATAAGACGTTTTGACAGTGTTGCAGAGCGAGCAATAGCATCAATTTCCGAAAGCGTTTCAAAATCGGACAGCGAATATCGAATTAGGCGTGCGGCAGATGATATTTACGAAATTGCGGAGCGTAATCGTAAAGACGCATCAATCGTTTCGGGTGCAATTATCGAATTGGAATCGCTTATAAAGAAGTCGAGTTCCAACTACAATAGAGATTATATTACAAAACTTATAAAGCGTTTGTGTGCTAATTAAGGAGAAATGATATTTATGATTACAATTAATAACGAAGAGGTTATGGGTTGGGAACATGCTGTCCGTGGTATGCGTAACCCCATGAACAGCTGGGATAGGTCGGACTCAACATTCGACGAAGAGGGAATCGCATGGATTGGAGAAAAAGACCATGAACGTATGACTAACCTCGCAAAAGCAGGCTCAGTTCATGCGAAGTACAGACGAATGATAATGGTGTATGTTGATGTGACAGCACCGTTATATTTTTGGAAAGAGTTTGATACATACAAGGTTGGTACTGTTGCCAATTCGTGTAGCACTATGCACAAGATAGCCGACAAAGAATTTACTCTTGATGATTTTTCGTGTGAACATCTCATAACAGAGGAAAAGCTATCGGACGATGAACGTTATATGTATGCTCCGCCGATAATGGCACTGGAAACTGTAATTTCGCATATGAACCACTATCGTGAACAATATTTGAAAACAAAGAATAAGAACGATTGGTGGCAGATGATTCAGCTTCTTCCGAGCAGCTACAATCAGAAACGGACGGTTATGCTGAACTACGAGGTTCTTGCTAACATCTATGAATACAGACGTAACCACAAGCTTGACGAGTGGCGTGATTTCTGTAAGTGGATCGAAACGCTGCCGTACAGTGAGATTATTACTTGCGGTGTGAAGGGGATTGATATTTTTGAATAAAAAAATAATTCTATATTTAGTGGGAGCACTGGTAGCCCTGTTTGTTTTAGCATACGCAGTCTATGCGGGGAGACTATGTGCTGCTTGGTTAGAATTTGTAGCAGCTGTTAATTTTATCATAAATGCGATTAAGGAGATAAGAAAGTGAGCGATGTAATAACAGACGGACTTAAGCACGATGGCGGCAAACCGAGATTATCGTTAGTGCCTGCCGAAGCTATAGAAGCAATCGGAATTGTAATGACGCACGGTGCGGAAAAATACGGTGTGGAGAGCTACAGACAGGTCGCCCCCGAACGATATCGTGACGCACTTATGCGGCATATTTGCAAGTGGCTTAAAGACCCACACGGAGTTGACGAAGACAGCGGATTGCCGCACCTTTGGCATATCATAACAAATGCGGCTTTTCTTTGCGAGTTGGATATTCCAACGTGCCTTAGTTTGCAGCAACCACCCGAGAAAGGAGGCTTGCTTACAAAGGCTGAATTGGATAGAGTTATTTGGAAAATCGATATGGAAAACAAGGAGCAGCGAGAAAAATGCAAGTAAAGAAATCGGGAAAAATTATATTTGGTGCTGATTTCACAGCAGAAGAGAAAAAAGCCATAGATATCGAGATAAAGAAGCAGCTTGCGGAATTTGATAAAAAACACGAAATAGAGATTGACGCTTTAATCCTTTGGACTTTGCACCAAGAATTTGGGTTCGGTGAAAAAAGACTGAAACAATTCTATTATATTTTTGGAAAGGCTATAGACGAGCTTATCAAGCGTTACGAGTTTGATGATTCCGACAGAATATGGATTTGTACAGAGAAACTAAAGGATTACGGCATTGACCTTGAAGAGTGGGCGAAAGAGAGGTGATTCCAATGCCCATAGGAAACAGAAACGACCCAAGAAGAAATTCTTTGGGATATTCCGACCCGACCGCCTATGCTGCAATTAACAAAATTAGCAAGGAAGAGGACGAACGTTTTCATCAGCTTTTGAATGTCATTTTTCGTATCTGCGAATTGGCGGATTACGAGATTGAGGGCAGAATAGTTCTTGTTGACAAGCGAAACGGAAGAGTTTGGAGATAAATTCTCCGCCCACTTTTATATTTTGAAAATGGGCATTTGACCACTTTTGTTCGGATTTGACCGATTTCATATATGAATTAGGGTGTAAAATCCTTTGATATTTTAACAATTTGTGGTCATTTGCCCACTTTCTGCCCACTTTTATTTTCAAAAGTGTCCACGAAAAACCTAGGAAGAATGCGGGTTTGGAGGGTGTCTGGTCACTTTCCCGCTTTTTTTTCTATTTAAATACGAATAAAAAATTAATAAAATATATATAAGTAAAGAAAAAAAGTGGGTTTTTGACCACAAGAAATTTTTTACAAAAAATTGTCAAAAAGGGTTTATTTTTTTCAGAGATTATGTTATACTGATATTACAACAAAATAAAGCTGTGAAGTAACTTTGTTTTTGTTAATTATATTTCAGATATGGAGGAGTTAATGATGTCTGAAAGAAATGTAAATCGAGAACCCGATTTGACAGTCAATCAAACTTTTCGTGAGTTACAGCAGAACGGAAACTTTGATATTTCGCCGTGTGACAACATAATCAATATTGACGATAACCCAAAGTTTAAAAAACTGGAACTGACAAGCAGTCAAAAAATTCAAATGAGTGCATTGGCAAGTCAACTGCCTGCGGTTATGGCTGCAAATTCAATGTCGGCAGCGGCTGCTATTCCTGATTTATATACTATGAGTTTTCCAAAGGGTTTACCATGCACTTTAGTAAAGTTAAAAGACGGCACCGGTTATACTAACACATTGCGAGGATTGGACGGTAAGTTTATGGGCAATGCTCCATTGAACAAATTTGATATTTCAAAACAGTTGGCAACACAAGCGGCTGTTCTCGGAACATTCTCGGCAATGTCCGTTGTTTCGGGTCAATACTTCCTTGCTCAAATAAACAGTGAGCTTGACCGTATCAAACTCGGTATGGATAAAATTCTTGAATTTTTGTACGGTGATAAAAAAGCAGAGCTTATGGCGGAAGTAAACTTTGCAAAATATGCGTTTCAAAACTACAGTGCGATTATGGCTAACGAAAGTCAAAAAATCGCTACTATAACAAGCCTGCAAAAAGCAAGACAGATAGCAATGAAAGACTGCGAGTTTTATATTTCGGATTTGGAATCAACGGTAAGAAAAAGTTCCGATATTATTTCAACCGTTAATAAGGCAATTCAAATCAAGGAAAGTCTTGACCTTGCATTGCAGCTTTGTGTTATGAGCAGTGTTATGGAAGTCTATTATTCTCAGAATTTTGATGACAACTATTTGAAGTATATAGAAAATGATATTTCGCTGTACATCGATAAGTGCGAGAAAAACATACTTGCTAATTTTAACCAGTTGTTGGTTCTCGTTCAGAATGCTAAAAGCGGTATTTTGAAAAAGGTGGATAAGGATAAACTCGAAAGAGGCGTATCTCGTGTTCTCGAACAAGTGAGTATAAGCGGCGAATCCGAATTGAAGAAGTCTTTGCGTTCGGGTTTATATTTATCGACAAACCATTCAACCTATTATCTCAGCAAGGACGGAGATGTATACATTAAGAATGAATGATATTTGATTTATAGTGTACCACTACTGGTATACTCTTCTAAAAACCTCCATAAAAGTATTGTAAATATTGGATTCTCGTGTTACAATAATTTTAATAAATGTGAATGATATTTTCCGAGGAGGTTTGTTTATGAGCAAGTACAGAAAAAGAAAAGCAGAACCCGAGATTGACCGTACCTGTTTTAAATGCAGAGCAATAATGGATATCGTGAACGATGACGAGCTTCTCGAATGTCCAAATTGCGGCAATTCGTTCTATGCGGACGATAGGGATTTCGCATATGAACAGTGGAAAGAAGAGCAGGAGGAAGAATCGGGTTTCTACGATTATGACGATGATGATTACGATGATGATTACGATGAATCGGAAGAACCCGAATGCTGCCGTGCCTGCGGTGGTCCGTGGCCCGACTGCGAATCAAGCTGTACTATCTTCGATGATTAAACAAAAACGAAAAAACAAGAGCCTGTGCCTTAATTGGCATGGGCTTTTCTTTTTGGTGTTCGCAAAAAAAACACAGCCTTTTATGAAGAGAAAGAAGAATAAAAGTGCCAATTTCTTTTATTTTTCGATATTGTAAAAGGAGGTTCACTTGTGCAGAGTAATTCCGTATTGGAACGAAAATTTCAAGCCGATTTGATAAAAGAATTAAAATCGAAATTCAACGGCTGCATGGTGATGAAACTGGATTCAAGTTATATTCAGGGAATACCCGACCTTTTAATTTTGTACGAAGACAAGTGGGCAACTTTGGAATGTAAGAAAAGTGCGAACGCCGGAAAACGACCTAATCAAGAATATTATGTTGGACTTATGAACGAGATGTCTTTTTCTCGGTTCATCTGTCCCGAAAATAAGGAGGAGATTTTGAATGAACTTCAACAAACATTCAAACCTTGAGGGGCAGCATGCTTTTCTCGGTGCAAGCAAGTATCATTGGATTAATTATGATGAAGCTAAGGTTGCGGATTCGTATACTAAATTTTTAGCCGCACAGAAAGGTACAATTCTTCACGATTTTGCGGCTCAGTGTATCAAACTCGGTCAGAAACTTCCGAAGTCGCAGAAAACACTGAATATGTATGTAAACGACGCAATCGGTTTTAAGATGATTCCCGAGCAGGTATTATATTTTTCGGAGAATTGTTTTGGCACAGCCGATACAATCACATTCAGAAACGGATTGCTAAGGATTCACGATTTGAAAACGGGTGTAACCCCGGCACATATGGAGCAGCTTGAAATATACGCTGCTCTTTTTTGTTTGGAATATCAGAAGAAGCCGTCCGATATCGATATGGAACTCAGACTGTATCAGTCTAATGAAGTATTGGTTCACAATCCGACAGCGGAAGATATAGTTCCTATTATGGACAAAATTATATCTTTTGATAAGATTATCTCAAAATTGAAAACCGAGGAGAGTTAAATATGAATCCTGTAGCAGAAAACATCAAATCCGTTTTTAACATATCAAAAGCACTAAGTCACGAGGGTGTAAGTATTCTTGACGGTGCTCCCGGAAGAGGTTCGGGCAGATATGCTTTGGGCAGCGGCGAGAATCCGAATCAGCGAAGCGGCGATTTCCTAAGCAGAATAGATAAGCTGAAAAAACAAGGTCTTTCCGATACAGAAATAGCGAAAGCTATGGGGCTGTCAACAACCGAGTTCCGAACTCAGAAGTCTTTGGCGAAAAATGAAAAAAGAGCAAAAGATGTTGCGACCGCTAAAGCTTTGAGAGCAGAGGGCTACAGCCTTATGCAGATAGCGAACAAAATGGGTTACAAGAACGATTCGTCCGTAAGAACACTTCTTGACGAGAAATCGGAGAAGCGTATGAATCAGGCTCAAAAAACTGCCGAATTTCTCAAAAAGCAGGTTGAAGAAAAAGGTATGATTGATGTCGGAACAGGTGTTGAACGTGAACTCGGAGTTTCCAGAGAAAAGCTCAATCAGGCTCTTAAAATTTTGGAGAATGAGGGTTATCCCGTTCACGGCGGCGGCGTTCCGCAGGTTACCAATCCCGGAAAACAAACAAATCTGAAAGTTCTTTGTCCGCAAGGTACGGCTCATAAGGAAATATATAATTTTGAAAATGTTCATTCCGTAAGAGATTATGTATCTCATGACGGTGGTGAAACTTTTGATAAGTTTGTATATCCTGCAAGTATGGATTCCAAGCGACTGCAAATTCGCTATGCGGAAGAGGGCGGACTTCAGAAAGACGGAGTTATCGAGCTTCGCAGAGGTGTTAAAGATATTTCTCTCGGCGAATCACATTATTCGCAGGTTAGAATACTCGTTGACGGAAACCGATATTTAAAAGGAATGGCTGTCTATTCCGATGATATGCCCGACGGTGTTGATGTTATATTTAACACGAACAAGAAAAAAGGAACGCCTAAAGAAGACGTTCTGAAAAAAATAAAAGACGACCCGACAAATCCGTTCGGTTCGCTCATTAAGTCAAACGGTCAGAGCTATTATATCGATGAAAACGGCGAACGTAAGCTTTCCCTTATAAACAAAAGAGCGGACGAGGGCGACTGGGGCGATTGGAGTGACCATTTACCCTCTCAGTTTCTGTCAAAGCAGAGTATGACTTTGATAAAAAAACAGCTTAATCTTGCGGCAGCCGATAAGCAGGCGGAGTTTGACGAGATATGTTCTCTGACTAATCCGACTGTCAAAAAATCATTGCTGGAATCTTTTGCGAATGACTGTGATTCTGCGGCTGTTCATTTACAGGCTGCGGCATTGCCAAGACAAAAGTACCAAGTTATATTACCCATTACCTCTATGAAAGATACAGAAGTTTATGCACCGAATTACCGTGACGGAGAACAGGTAGCGTTAATTCGTTATCCGCACGGAGGTACTTTTGAAATTCCGATTTTAACCGTGAACAATAAACAGAAAGAAGCAAGAAAACTTCTCAGCAATACTCCTACAGATGTTGTCGGTATCAACAGTAAGGTTGCGGAGAGATTATCGGGAGCGGATTTTGACGGCGATACCGTTATGGTTATTCCGACAGGCGGCAAGGTTAAGATTACTTCTACACCTCCGCTCAAGGGTCTTGAGGGATTTGACCCAAAAATCGAGTACCCTTATAAAGAGGGTATGAAAGTTATGAAAGCCACTCAAAAAGAAATGGGTGTAATTTCAAACCTTATTACGGATATGACTTTGAAAGGTGCAACACAGGATGAGCTTGCAAGAGCGGTTCGACACAGTATGGTAGTTATTGATGCTGAAAAACATAAGCTTAACTACAAGCAAAGTGAATTTGATAATGGTATTGCGGCTTTGAAAAAGAAGTATCAGGGAAGAGTAGATGAAAATGGTAAATATCGTGAGGGTGCGTCTACATTGATTTCAAAGTCGAAATCCGAGGTGTCCGTTGCAAAAAGAAGAGGAAGTCCTATTATCAACGAAGACGGTTCTCTGAGCTATAAGACTGCCGAGAACTCTACATATGTAGACAAGAAAACAGGCAAGGTAAAGCAGAGAACACAGGCAAGTACAGCTATGGCTGAAACAAAAGACGCACGCACACTTTCTTCGGGAACTCCGCAGGAAGAAGCATATGCGGACTATGCCAATAAGATGAAGTCCCTTGCAAACCAAGCCCGTAAGGAAATGGTGAGTACCGGTAAGATAGCATACTCCAAGTCTGCCAAGGCTGCTTACAGTAACGAGGTAGCCTCTCTTAATGCAAAGCTGAATGTTGCTTTGAAGAATGCCCCACGTGAAAGGCAAGCCCAGCTTATGGCAAATTCCGTAGTGGCGGCTAAAAAGCAGGCTAACCCCGATATGAGTAAGGGGGAGATAAAGAAAGCAGGGCAAATGGCTCTTACAGAGGCTAGGGCTACGGTTGGTGCAAAAAGACAGCCTATTAACATTACAGACAGAGAATGGGAAGCCATTCAATCGGGTGCTGTCAGTGAAAACCAACTTCGTAAGATTATCAATCACGTTGACCTTGACGAATTAAGACAGCGTGCAACACCACGAACAAGAACAACTTTGAGCGACGCTAAAATCAGTAAGATTAAAGCAATGAGTGTTTCGGGTTACACAACAGCCGAAATTGCCAAAGCTTTAGGCGTTTCGACTTCAACGGTTTCAAACTATTTGAATAAATAAAACAATCGAAAGGAAGTGAACGGATACGCAAACTTACGCATTAACAACGATTGACAATCCTTTCGACCCATTTGAACAGTTTGAAAATTGGTTTCTGTTCGATGTTGAAAAAGGTTACAATTCTTGTGCTTACTTATCACGAATTGCCCGAACTTCCGACCAACTTTCCGATGTTGAAAACGATCGTGAAATCGAAAGAGCAATTGACGAAATAATCAAGTACGATTTTATGGGAATTTACAAAAAAGTAAAGAGAGCAGCATAGGGGGAAAGACTATGCTGAATGCTTGGTAAATTCAATCTGTTGAAAAAATCAAATGCAATAATTCATTTAAGTGAATTTTACAGAAATTTTTAATGAAACAGATACGTGAATGGATTCTAATGACGGGCGGGGGGGGTGTACACAAAAAGCACCCCCTCCCGATATCGGGCCGGTCTTCAAAAATTCTCCGGCGGTGATATTTGTAAAATCATTTCAAATGCCCGACAGTGTTTAAACGGGTTCATAAGGTAACAAACCATCATGTCTACTTTTAATTCTCCTTTCAGTTCGGATATATATTTTTGTTCATCAGCAAGCAGCCTTATGAGCTCGTTTAAACACTGTCGCATCTATGGTAAAATGCTGTGAAAACAGCATTAAAAGTAATCTATATTTTTACGAGAGGAGGCGGTAAGGGTGGCGAAACAAGAGCGAAAGAGTTCAGCAAGAAAGCTAAGACCTGCTTTAACTCCCGAAGCCAGAGAGAATCAGCTTATATCTTTGGCGGTAGACCTTGCCGAACAGCAGTTAATAGACGGAACTGCATCTTCTCAGGTTATCACACATTACTTGAAGCTTGGCTCGACCAAGGAAAAACTAGAGAAACAAATTCTCGAAGAACAAAGAAAACTCCTTGAAGCAAAAACCGAAGCATTGCAATCGGCGAAGCGTGTCGAGGAGCTGTACGAAGATGCTTTGAATGCTATGAAAAGTTACAGCGGTCAAAGCAGCGATATTTTCGATTAAGCTAATACTGTTTGCCCTATTGATTTAGGGGTCAATGGGTGCAGACTGTAATAGATTTCCAATCACTTTCGATAAATCCTTCTTTCTTGACAGTATCATTCCATTTGTTTGTTTTTTCATAGAGAGTGTTTGGAAAAATTCTCCTTTGACTTACCTCTCTTATGTGCAGTATTATCTTGCCCGATAACTGCATATTTGAGAGGGTTGTTAAATGAGAAAAGTAAAATTCTCTTTAATTAAGCGGTGAGCGATATGTTATTTGTGAAATCGCCTTTTGCGATATAAGAGATTTTTGTTTTTTCACTTTGACTCACCTCCCTTGTGTGTTTGTATTTTGTGGTGTGGTAACTAAATTATACAATATACAGGGAGGTATGTCAATTGTGTAATGTTACAAAAAGGAAAATTTAATAATGCTTAGAACTTATACTGAACTGTCAAAGTTACAAACATTTGAAGAGCGTTTTCGATATTTGCAGCTTAACGGCGAAGTCGGAAAAGAAACTTTTGGTTTTGACAGATTCCTTAATCAGAAATTTTACAAATCCAAGGAATGGAAAAAGGTCAGAGATTTTGTCATCTTCCGTGATAACGGCTGTGATTTGGGAGTTGAGGGTTACAGTATTTGGGGTAAGGTTCTCATACATCATATGAATCCTATACTTGCAAAAGACATTGAATCGAAAAGTAAAATACTTCTTAATCCCGAGTATCTCATTTCCACAACTCACAATACGCATAATGCGATTCACTACGGAGATGAAAGTCTGTTGGTTACTGCTCCGATTGAGCGTAAACCTAACGATACTTGTCCGTGGAAAAAGTAGGGAGGTAAAATGTGGCAGTATAACTATACATATTCAAGCTCACTTTGTCATCACGGTATACTGGGACAAAAGTGGGGTAAACGTAACGGACCTCCTTATCCTTTGGGGTCATCGAAACATTCCGCTTCGGAAAAGAAAGCAGGGTGGCAAAAATCACTTTCTAATAACAAAAACAAAAGTAAAAGCTTGACATCTAATGGTAAAAAGGAGTATACTAATAGTAAAAAGATAAACAAAGCCTTATCTTCTATTGGTGAGTACAAGATTTCAAAATCAATAAAAGGAAAGCTAAGCAAGCTTGTAAATCTTGGCAGAAGGAGAACTAAAGGATTTCTTGCAGGCAGTGCTGACGGATTTGAAAAGTTACCTCATTCCGAACAAGTATCTGACACAATAAAAAATGCTAATCCTAATAGAGGAAATCCAAAATACACTAATAATTGCTCAGCGTGTGGATTGGCTGGGTTCCTTAGACAACAAGGTTATGATGTAATCGCAAAAGACACTGGCGGCAAAATGCAGAATATGAATGGCGTGGTTGAAGAATGCTTTAAAATACCTAATCGAAATAAGTATATTAAAGACGGTTCTGCTGTAAAATTTGGACGTTCACGAAAAGATGCAGCTGAGTTCTTAGTAAAAAGATTTGGCGATAATGCCGAGGGTGTCTGTTCAATTCAATGGAAGGGTGGCGGTGGTCACATTTTCAATTGGACAATTAAAGACGGAGAAGTATTATTTTTCGATGCACAAAAAGGTTTAGAAGATTCAACTGTCAGCCGAATATATTGGAATGCGATTAATCCACAAGGTGCTTTACAAGTTTCCAGACTTGATGGTTTAGAAATAAATTGGGACGCCATTAGTAAGTATATCGAGTGAAATCAAGCTTATCTAAAGGAGATGTTTTAAATGTATAAATTAGATAATGGTGTAACTGTGTATGAAACATTAGACGACCTTTTAAATGCTGATATAGAAAGTGTTTACGAAGATGATAACAACTATTATTTTCATCTTGTTCCCGAATGTTATTATGAGAATGCAGTATGGGTAGTTGACAAGCAAACAAGTATAGTATCATACATTATGTATACAGAATTTTTATGTGAACATATGTATGAGGAAGGTACAAGACAAATAAGCCCTGAATCAATAAACAGAATGTATTATCAAAGAGTATGGAGAACAACGTAATAACAAAAAAATCCCTGTTTGCATAGTGTTGGTATTTATGATATAATCTCTACAAGGAGATGATGTGCGTGAAGCATACAGATAGATCACAATCTCGTAGAGTA